>NZ_JASATN010000014.1:0-210133 GCF_038440355.1 Dyadobacter sp. OTU695
GGCAACGCTCCGGCTTTTTTAGTCGCCTTTCAAAAAGCGCTCCTGCAAATACCAGCGGGCACACGAATCTTTGTCCATCCTGCGGACGAAGCTAAAATACATATCGGAAGGGCATCCATAAGCGCCCACGAACATGACGCCTATTTTCGGGTATTTCCGCACAATGCTATCCGGCACCATCAGCTGATTTGAAGTCGTGCTCGCATAGTAAGGCACGTACGTCTGCGCGCCAGAAGTATCCTTCAACGGTGCAATAACCCAATCGAGACTAATGGAAGAAGGCGTATCCGCTGTCAGCAAAAGACCTGCTGACCCCTCATAGCAATCCTGTGAAACCGTTACCTGCTCCACAGGCACACAATCATCACGTTTATCAACTTTCTTTTCGGAACAAGCCAATGCAATAGCCGCCAAGGCAAGGAATTTCTTCATAGGAAATTGGATTTGAATGTGTGACACGGCAGGTGGTGATGTGGTTGCAGGGACTTTGCTGATTGTTAATTTCGATATTTATCCTTAATTTCGGTAATTATGAAACGGGTCAAAACAAAATATCTGAGCTACATCGAGGAAACTCCGAAGCATTATAGTGAATTGCGTGATTTGGCTAAGATAGCTGCGTTAAAGGCAATCACCAACGCAAAAGCCCATAATTTGCCCGTAACTTTTGTAGAAGATGGCTGGATCGTCCGCGAAGATCCGAAAGGTAACCAGATCAAGGTTTCCAAAATTGAGAAACTACCTCGAAAGACCAGACCCGGTGTCAAATTCCAATTATCTTAAAGGACGACGACTACGCGTCTTTGCCGGTCCCAACGGCTCTGGTAAGACAACCATTTTCAAGCAAATAGCCGAGACATTCGACATTGGATATTATGTCAATGCTGATGAACTGGAAGCCCAATTGGTCAATACCAAAAAGATCGGGCTAACTCCATTTGGACTAACCGACCTCCAAGAGAATGAATTTGCTCATTTCCAGAGCAATCACTCCATCTTACAAAAAGCACAGCAAAGTGGTTTCGAGCTGAATCTGACTTATTCAAGTACTGACAATTCTATCGTCGATTTAAATTTGACAAAGGGCACTTATTCATACGAAGCCGCATTGATTGCTGATTTTCTCCGAATTAAATTGATCGAAAGAGGCAAAAAAATGACTTTCGAAACTGTCATGTCCCATCCATCGAAGCTGGATATTCTGCGATTAGCGATCCGGAATGGGTATAAGGTGTACCTCTATTTTGTATGCACGCAGTCGGCTGATATTAACGTTGCCAGAGTTTTGCAGCGGGTTGGACAAGGCGGGCATGACGTATTGGAAGAAAAAATACGTAAGAGATACAAGGCCTCGTTACAGCTTTTGAAACCCGCCGTCAAAAATACCTTTCGATCCTTCTGGGATAATTCTCAGCAATCACCGGAGCTAATCCTTGAAGTTGAAAGCGGACAAACTGTAACGCAAATAAGCGAAACGCTACCTAACTGGGTCGAGGAGTTTTTGTTAAAATAAATGACCTTTATTACCTGCACATCCTTGCCCTTATAGCAAATATAAGTTATTTTTGGGATCATATTATTGATATTAAAAATATCAATAATCTACTCAAAACGTTCCTTATGGCTCTCCCGCTCCTGAAAAACGGCATGTTCGACAGGTTGCAAGAAGATATTCTTGCATTGCAGGGGTTTCGAACGCCCGTTGGGGCCCGGAGGATCGATTTCGGGTTGGGGGTTATGGATGCCTCATTTCCGAACCATTCTTTTCCGACCGGAGCCGTGCACGAATTCATCAGCAACGATCCCGAAAGCGTTGCGGCAACTACCGGTTTTATAGCGGGATTGCTGGGTAAACTGATGGGAGAATATGGGGTCAGCCTGTGGATCGGCATTCGTCCCATGGTATTCGCCACGGCACTCAAAACTTTTGGCCTAGAACCGCACCGGGTTATTTTTATCGATCTAGCCAGGGAGAAAGATGTGATCTGGGCTGTCGAAGAAGCCTTAAAGTGCGAATCACTGGCAGCGGTGGTCGGAGAACTTCGTGAAATTACTTTTACGGAATCGAGGCGGCTCCAACTAGCCGTAGAGCGAAGCCGGGTTACGGGTTTTCTGCACCGTAACAATCCACGTGCCGTAAATACCCTTGCTTGCGTCTCACGCTGGCAGATAACTCCTATGGCGAGCCGGCTCGAAGAAGGCATGCCCGGTGTCGGCCACCCGTGCTGGCGCGTGCAGTTGCAAAAAATCCGGAATGGCGAGCCGGGAGAATGGGAAATGCAATGGACGGCGGGGCGGTTTGAATACCTTCCAATAGAGATTCCACAGACCTCCAAAGAAGTGGCGGACAGCCCTTCTGTTTACATCGCTCAAAGAGCTTAGCGATCAGCAGTTCTATTTTAATTATTTAATTCTATATATAATTTTGTTTTATATTTATGAATTAAATAAATGAATGAACCGCCATGACGAATTACCTATTGCTTCCATTTGCCTTCGTCTTTCATGCAGCACTTCTGACCTGTGAAAAACCGGCTCCCGACATCAGCAAGAACAAGGCACCTGATACGACCGAGGTAAGTGTCGAGGAAAAACTTCGCGCAGAAGTATTCAATCCCGAATTCTACGACGATATGCCCAACGCACTTGAAGGTACAGAGACGATCATGGTTCCCAACGACTTCATCCCTATCGACGTGGACGTACAGCCTCAGTTTCCCGGCGGGCAGCTTGCGCTGCGTAAATACATGAGCAAGTACCTTGAAATACCCCATGCCGTCCGTCTGCTCAAAGTAAACGGTAAAGTATACACGTCATTTATCATTTCGGAAACGGGTGAAATAGAAGAAGCCACGGTGGTTAAAAGTCTGCAATACCAATGTGATCAGGCTGCATTGGAGCTGATCAACCATATGCCCAGGTGGAAACCCGCGATCAAGGGCGGAAGCCCGGTCAGTGTCCGGCATTATCTCGAAATACCTTTCGACTACCGGAAACATTAGCATTACCACTTATCATTTTATCGCAGCCTTCATACAGAACGATTCGCATTATTGTATCCCCAAGCCTTATATTAGGACACATTCGATCGCTAATCAATAATCGCTTTATGAAAGCATCATTACGCCTCCTGATTCCCGCTCTGCTATTTACTGTGAGCATTCAATCGGCTCAATGCCAATCGTCCCGGATTGCCGCCAAAACGGATTCGCTATTTACAGAATGGAACAAGCCCGGAATGCCAGGTGCGGCCGTGGGCGTGGTGCATGGCGGTAAGCTAATCTACGCTAAAGGATTCGGCGAATCGGATGTTGAAACAGGGGCTAAAATAGGCCCTGAAACGATTTTTCATGTAGCGTCAGTCTCCAAACAATTCACGGCATATGCTATTGTCCTTCTGGCCGAACAAGGCAAGCTTTCGCTCGACGATGATATTCGCAAACACATTCCCGAAGTGCCTGATTTCGGCAAAACCATCACCATACGGCACTTGCTCAACCACACCAGCGGTCTCCGCGACCAATGGAACCTGCTGGTGATGGCAGGCTGGCAGCTCGACGACGTGATCACCAAACAACATGTGATGAACCTCGTAACCCGCCAGAAAGAGCTGAATTTCGAACCGGGAAGTGCCTTTGCTTATTGCAATACCGGCTATACTTTATTGGCCGAAGTTGCCAGCAGGGTGACCAAACAGCCTTTTGCCTATTGGATGGAGCGTAATGTTTTTAAACCACTAGGCATGAAAAATACACAGTTCTTCGACAATCAGGAAGGTATTGTAAAGGGACGTGCCTATTCGTTTCACCGCACACCGGGCGCCATCGGACCGACCATGTTCAGCAAAAGCATATTGAGCTACGGCAATGTCGGGGCTACGAGCCTTTTTACTACGATCAACGATCTTGCGCTGTGGATCAACAATTTCCGTAACCCGCAAGTAGGTAGCCCGGCGATCATGAAACAAATGCTCGAACGCGGTCGCCTTACCAAAGGTGATACGCTTACCTACGCATCCGGGCTCATGCATGGCAAGTACAAGGGCCTGGCATATTACGGCCACGATGGGGCCGACGCCGGCTTCCGCTCTTCGCTGGTTTATTTTCCAAAGGAAGACTATGGCTTCATCGTTCTCAGTAACCAGGCCGAATTTAACCCGCCTAAAAAGAATTTTGAAATGGCCGATTTATATTTATCCTCTCTTATAAAAGAAGATAAACCTGCCGCTGCAACCCCGAAACCAGTTACATCGGGTAACTATGCATTTGACTCGACCTTGTTCCGCGCCTATGCCGGCTCTTACGCATTGGATGAGGCTCCGGGTTTTGTATTAAAATTCTGGCGCGACGGCAACAACTACTATACCCAGGCCACAGGCCAACCATCGGCAGCTATCTTCCCATCGTCGGACTCGACATTTTTCCTCAAAGTTGTGGAGGCATCCGTCGTCTTTCATAAGGCAAAGGACGGTAAAGTAAACCGCATTACTTTGAAACAAAACGGCGAACATCCGGCAACCAGGGTCGATAAGCAGGATTCCACAGCCATTGATCCCGCCCAACTGGTCGGCCAGTATTACAGTCCCGAGCTCGAAACCATCTATACCATTGCCCAAAAGGGAGGAGCATTGAAACTCGTCCACGTACACCACGGCGAGGCAGACCTGAAAATCGTCGGAAAAGACAAATTGAATGCTCCCTGGTGGTTCGTGCAGAATATCGAGGTCGCCCGCAATGCTTCCGGCGCTATTACCGGCATCAAAATATCAAACGGCCGCGTGGTGAATTTATGGTTCAAAAAGCTGCCGGACGACTTTGCAGCAAGCAGCAAATAATGGCCCGGAGGAGGCCTATTCCCTCATTTGTCTTTTAAAAAACTTCCACGACTCCTCAAACATATCAAAATCGGTCACAAACTCGTGCCTGCCGTTTACGACTTTTAGCAGGGTCACCTCCGGCTTGCCTTTCTTTTGATAGGTGTATTTTTCAATCGTGATGTTGTTGGAAGTATCGCCATCGGGCATGATCGACTTCTCCGGCTCGCCGGTATAGCCATCCAGCTTCGCCCAGTAATAAAATGATTGGTCCGTCGACCGCACTGTTCCCAGTGTAACGCCGGGCGTTTTCACCTCTCCGCCATTGTAGGGGTTTGTCTGGTCGGCCGTTCCGTTCGTGATCATGACGGGCAAAGGTATATTCATGGGCGTGCAATCCATGTTTTCATCGGTTGGCAGGTTCGCTACCACCGCCGAAACCGCCCGGATTTTGCCCGGCATCGTGAGCGCCAGCTTGTAAGACATATGTCCGCCACCCGAAAAGCCCGTTGCAAAAACCTGCTTTTTATTGATTTTATACTTCGAAGCAAAAAGGTCAATCAGCGCATCGAAAAAGGCTTCTTCATTCACATTCTGCACATTGGCTACCGCTGTGGAAGCCTTACGGCATTCATTCCAATACCTTTTATAACCGCCGGGATACACAACCAGCACATTATCCGATTCCGAAAGCGATTCCAGCTTCGCACCGCGCCGTACAAACCCCAACGGCTCCCCACCCGACCCGTGCATCACAAATACCAGACTGGCACCTGGCTTCACTTTCACCGACGGATTATATGCATATACCCGGTAGTGGCCTTCGATCAGCAAAGAATCGAGCACATGCTGTGCTTGGGCTGTAAACGCGGAGAGGATCAGAAATATGGAAAGAAGCTGCTTGAACATGGACGCTGAAATTGTTTTTTTGTCCATGCAAGTTACTTAAACACATTCAAATCCTGCGCTCAAACATCCAGATATGCCCGAATGGATCAACTACATCGCCTTGCCGGTAGCCATAATCATAATCCTGTGCCGGCGAGGTCACTTTCGCACCGGCCGCGACCGCTCTTGCCATGTAAGCGTCTACATCGTTCACAAACAGCCCGATTATCACCGTCGATCCCTGATGACGTTCCGGGCTAAACAAGGCTGGATTTTTTGTTTCTTCATGTAAATGAAAAATAGCTCCTCCCAGCGATAACTCCGAAACATGAATAGTCCCATCGTCATTGCTGAAACGCCGGAGCTCCACAGCACCAAGGCCTTTGATGTAAAAATCGACATCCCTCACGCCATTCGGGATGTAAAGTTCAGGCGCAAAAATCGGAGTAACTGGTTCCATAGTAATGATTTTGCATTTGTAATACCTAAAAGCCACATTGTTCCCCTTCCTCCTTCCTCCTTTACTATCTATTCAACATCCGCTCAATCGCTTTCAAAACCGTTTCCCGGTTCTTGGCAGCCTTGATAAATTGCGGAAGCTTTTCAACCATTGTCGTAATCCGCATAGTCTGCCTTTCCCGCAGCCTGGAGGTCACGTAATTGCGGATTTCAAGCAAATGCTCCTTGTTACCGGCCCAAAGCGTCTCTCCTTTTACATTCTCCTGAAACCACAGGGGTAAACCAAACACAGGGTCCGCAAGCCTTTCCATGCTGTACCTCAGGCGATATGGTGTATTACCGGGTTTATAAATCTCGGGTACATGGCAATGCGGGCAGGAGTATTTCAGCTCAGCGACTTTCTCCTTATTGTTCGGAATGCTCACCTGGATCGGTTCACCGCAACTGCCGCAAGCGCGGTTGATGGTGGCGGTATAACGCAAACGTTCGTCAGCCATTTCGGAATAATTGCAGTGATGGCACACCAGCTTATCGTCTCCGGTAGCCACCAGTTCCTTCCTGATCACCCGCGCGGCTTTGGAGCATTTGGGGCATTTAACCCAAAACTCTTTTGCGTACGCGTAGCGCGTGGTGGGCGGGCCTACATAACGATCGACTTCACTTTCCATTTAGCTCGCTGTGGCTTACTTCTTGATGGTAATTTCAGGAACCGGTGCCTTGGCAGCCTCTGCGATGAGCACCTTTCTTTCCGTTTTCAGTCGTGTCAGAAAGGGCTGAATATCTTTTCCGTAAGCACGGTTGCTAATCGCATACAGCAAAATGCCTTTTTGTCCGGATTTCGCCGTAACCGCTTTGAAACGATACACGTCGTGTTCGTAAATGCTCTTTGAATCATCGGTCGCCTTCTGCCCGAGCAGGCAATCGATGATCTTTTCTCCGGTAGCAGCATTACCAATTACTTCATAGTTGACATCCAGCGTCTTTTTCATCTGCTCCAATTCACGAAGCTTGGTCCGAACAGCGTCATCAACGCTGGCGGCTGCGATCACAAAATCAATGGTAATCATGGACTTGTAATTCGGAAATGCATCGCCCGCTACGAGGTATTCCTGCTTGTAAAGTGAAGCATCCGGATGCGAGGACCATACCATCCGGTAGCTCTTCTTCTGAAACACAATAGGCTCGGGAATACCCAGGTAATTGACAGCCGGCTTGTTGCTCTGGCCAAAACCGTGTACGGACGCCAATAACAGCGAGGCCACGACGATCGGGATCAATTGAATTATCATTTTCATGCGTGTATGGATGAATTTGCGAAAGAAGAATATAATGTCCGGCGTACTATTCGAACCGGACCGCAAACTTATCATGTCATCCTCCCAAACACAAAGCACAAAAGGCTGCAACCGCATTACAACTGCCCTGATCCACAATATTTTGAGTTAACGGCATACTCCTAATGCACTACTGCCCCTGTACCCTGGCAAGGTAAGCATCCAGTTGCCCCCATGTGCCTTCGTAACCCTGGTTCATGCTCGCATTGAGGTCGGCAAAGGCTTTTTCCTGCTCAGCTGTTGCGTTTACCGGCTCTGCATAAAGTGTCAGCGTGGTAATGCCGTTGGTTTCACTCAACGTAATGTGGTTATATACTTCCAATGGGAAATCGAACGGGAATGGCGACGAGGTGATATTGCCATCAGGATCGGTAAAGGAGCTCAGGAATTCGATAGAATCCGGCTTTTGTATTTTCTGATAGCGAAAAAGCGCCCACATACGCATACCGTTACTGTCGAGCTTGTAATGGGTCCTTCCTCCTTCACGAAAATCAAAACTGAGGAGTGTGAGCGTCGACCCCGCCGGCCCCCACCATTCAGCAAAAGCCTCTTTGGAAGCATAAGCGTTAAATACGAGTGATTGCGGCGCTCTGAACTGACGTACGATTTTAAGCTCCGCCTTTTTACTTGCCTGGTTTTCCATGTTACTGATCGGATTGATTGTTGTTTTGAATTCGGTTCAGATAATTATCGAGAGAGTCGAATTGCATGTTCCAGAATTGCCGGTACTGATCCACCCAATTGGACACCTCTTTCAAAGCATCCAGCTTCGCCTCACAATACCGCTCCCTCCCTTCCTGCTTCACCACTACCATCCCGCATTCCATTAAAATTTTAATATGCTGGGAAACAGCCGGCCTGCTGATCGAAAAATTCTCAGCTATGGCATTCAGGTTCATGGATTGGAAGGCGATCAGGTTGATGATCTGCCTGCGCGTAGGATCTGCAATCGCCTGAAAAACATCTCTTCTTGCTTCAACGGACATATTGTGTAAGTATTTACTTACACAATATTATATGTAAGCATTTACTTACGCAAATTTCCCAGGCAGATTTATCAAAACTTTTTAGAAAACCCGAAAAAACGGCTATTTAATCCTTTTCTTACCTCTTTCCAGCTTCTTGATATTTTCAACCATCGGAAGTTCCTCGGGCATGGTACCGCCTAATTCCCGGATAGTCTGACGCACCTTCGCCCTACTTCGAAATGCGTTTGATTTGCTTTGTCCTTCCCGACGATATTTTCTCGTCTCAACTTATCGTCCGTTTGTGTAGCGCGGAATACATTTGCCGCTAGTTCGGAGCTACCCATGTGATCGGGCGGTTCTGACTCTTTTTCAAACCCTTCTTCTCTCGGATTGCCTTCGCATCGAGGCCGCCATACAACCCCATGTAGCCGTGATTCTGGAATATCGCATAGTCGATAGGCTCAATAACACCAGCCTTTTTAGCTACATCCGCCAGTAAAAGGTTATTTCTGGTCAATTCACCTCGTAAAAAAACGCGCTTTTCATGCTCCGTATTCAATTGATTGTATTCCTCCATTTGCCTGATTTCCTGCAAACGGGTTTGTACCGCGAAATAGGTCTGCCCTAATGCAACAACCTCTTTCGCCGGATCTGCATTCTGGACGATGAGGTAGCACGCATAACGGCTCAGTTTGGCATCTTCTACCTTTCTTTTACCTCCTTTTCCAAGTTCGATCATTCCGAGCATATCCTCGAAATGATCCCTGACATCCTGGCCGCTGTTGACGCATGCCTCCCTTGCACGTTCAATAGCCGGTTTGAAGTGACGGTACTCGGTATATTCCAGCACTTTTGCCAGGTCTCTGGCACTCCAGAACTCGTTGCCGTTGTCGTCTGACTTTCTGATTTGCTCGAAGAGCGAGGGGCCTTGTTGTGAAGTCATGGTATTCAATGTTTAAGTGTGTAAAATGATTTGAACAAAGCAAAAAAATTGCTGGAACATTTCAAAGCTTTTTGATATTATTGTAATCTATTTTGAGATATTAAAAATATCAATAACTTATAGCAACCTCATCAACAACACATTAAAATGACATCCCGCTTCGTGACCATATGGTTTCCAAACCTGGCAACGGATCACCAGATCCGCGTCAGACCGGAGCTTTATGGGCTCGAATTTGCCCTTGCAGCCCCCGAACGCGGACGGATGATCGTGACGGCGGTAAGTACCGAGGCAGGAGCATTAGGCATTGAAATCGGTATGGTAGTAGCGGATGCCCGGGCTATTTTGCCTTCCCTGATTGTATTGGACGACGAACCGGAAATTACCCGGCAGGCATTGCAGGCCCTTGCGGAATGGTGCCTTCGCTACACCCCGACAGTCGCGCTGAATGCGCCTGATGGCCTTATCCTGGACGTGACCGGATGCGCATATCTGTGGGGCGGCGAGCGCACATATATGAACGACCTTACCGACAGGCTCACTGATGCCGGTTACACAATACGTGCTGCAATGGCTGATACAATTGGTACCGCCTGGGCGCATGCGCATTTCGGCCGTTCCGGGGCGATTGTCCCACCCGGCGAGCAACGTAATGCATTATTAAGACTTCCGCCCGCTTCACTGCGCCTTCCGCCCGAAACCCTGGAAAAAATGCAGAAACTGGGCTTCTATCATATCAGCAGTTTCATCCAGATACCCGCAAGAATGCTGCGCAGGCGTTTCGGGGAAGATTTACTGGATAAACTCAACAAGGCACTGGGGTATGCGCAGGAATTTATAGAACCTGTCCGCCAGGCTATTCCTTACCAGGAACGACTTCCCTGCCTCGAACCCATCGTGACCGCCGGAGGCATTGAAATAGCCCTACAAAGACTACTGGAAACACTTTGCGGCCGCTTGGTAAAAGAAGGCAAAGGACTTCGGAAAGGCATTCTAAGTTGCTTTCGTGTGGATGGTAAGACACAACAAATCGACATTGTAACCAACCGGGCTTCCCATCATGTTAAACATCTTTTCAGACTGTTCGAATTAAAAATCAAAACAATTGCTCCGGGTTTTGGCATCGAACTGTTCCTGCTCGAAGCGCCCGAGGTGGAAGACATGGACGCGACGCAGGAAACGATGTGGGACGTGACCGGTGGCTTTGAAAGTGCGGCCATTACTGAATTGCTGGATTCCATTACAGGGCGGACTGGTATAGACACCATTCACCGGTATTTACCTGATGAACATCACTGGCCGGAAAGGTCCGTAAAAATAGTCACATCCCTGCACGAAAAACCTACAACCGAATGGCGCAGCGACCGGCAAAGGCCCGTTTTCCTGCTTCCCAAGCCCGAAAGCATTGAAGTGACCGCGCCCGTTCCGGACTACCCTCCTACCGTTTTCAGATATAAAGGGAAAGTACATTATATCGATAAATCCGAGGGACCGGAGCGTATCGAACAAGAATGGTGGCTCGAACAGGGCTTCTTCCGGGACTATTATACTGTTGAAGACCGGGAGGGGCGGCGCTATTGGGTTTTCAGGCTCGGGCCATACCACGAGGAGGAGGAAAAAGAGCTGCCCGAATGGTTCATACATGGATTTTTTGCCTGAAATACTGAGAGGCATCCAAATTACACTTCGTCATCATGAATTATACTGAATTACAAGTCACGACGAATTTCAGCTTTCTCCGGGGCGGATCCCATCCCGAGGAGCTGGTCGGGCATGCCATTGAGCTGGGCTACAAATGCATTGCCATTACCGATCGCAACACGCTCGCGGGCATCGTACGCGCACATGCCGCCACGAAGGGTAAGGATTTCCGCATTATCCCTGCCTGCCGTCTGGATTTGCTCGACGGGCCGAGTCTGCTTGCTTATCCTACCAACCGGGATGCATACAGTCGTCTTTCCTCATTGCTGACCGAGGGAAACCTCCGTACCGAAAAAGGTAAATGCGACCTGTACAAGGCCGATGTTTACCGCGATGCGTCGGGTCTCAAGTTCATAGCAGTTCCGCCCTCGTCTTTGAATGAGTCCTTCGATTTCGATCCTTCCTTTGCCCGGAACCTGAGAGAATATCGTGAAGCGCTTGGCACCAACCTTTACCTCGGCGCCATACGCTCTTACCAGGGCGATGACATGAAAAAGCTCTACCGTCTCGACCAGCTTTCCCAACGGCTCAATATCCCCCTGGTGGCCACTAATGACGTACATTACCATAATCTGCAAAGACGAGAATTACAGGACGTGCTTACCTGCGTCCGTGAGAAATGCACCATTTATAATGCCGGTTTCCGCCTGCACGAAAATGCCGAACGCTACCTGAAACCCGCCAAAGAAATGCAGCGGCTGTTTTTAAAATTCCCGGAAGCCATCGAGCGAACGCAGGAAATTGCGGATGCCTGTCGGTTTTCATTGAATAGTTTGAAATACGTGTATCCGGAGGAGCTGACTACCGAGGGACGGACGCCGTTGGAGGAACTGAAACATCTTACCTGGATAGGAGCCAAAAAGCGCTTTCCAAATGGTATTCGCCCAGATATACGGGACAAAATTTTGCATGAGTTCAAATTCATTGAAGAAATGGATTACGCTGCCTATTTTTTAACGGTATACGATATTGTCCGCTTTGCAAACGAGCAAAAAATCCTTTGTCAAGGGCGCGGTTCTGCTGCCAACTCTGTGGTTTGTTACTGTCTCGGCATTACCTCGGTAGATCCGATTGAAATCGACCTGCTTTTCGAACGCTTCATTTCCTCCGCCCGGAAAGAACCACCAGATATCGATGTGGATTTCGAACACGAACGACGTGAGGAAGTTATGCAATACATTTATAATAAATATGGCCGCGACCGGGCTGGAATTGTTGCGACTGTCACGCAGGTACATCAAAAGGGTGCCGTACGGGACGTAGCAAAGGCAATGGGCATGTCTATGGATGCCATTAATAAGCTTTCAAGCTCGTTATGGGAGTTTACAGATGAATGGTTTGATGGTAAGCTGATTACAGATCACGGTTTTAATCCCAATGACCCACATCTGATCAAAATCCTTGAACTCACCAAGCAGTACATGGGCTTCCCTCGACAATTGGGCCAGCATACCGGTGGTTTTGTGATTACACAAGGCAAATTATCCGACCTCTGTCCCATCCTTAATGCGCGAATGGAAAATCGTACCTGCATCGAATGGAACAAGGACGACATTGACACATTGGGTTTTCTCAAAATAGATGTGCTCGCGCTGGGTATGCTTACGTGCATTCGCAAAGCGTTTGATTTACTAAAAATCCATTATAACAAGGATTATGACCTGGCGAATGTCCCACGGGAAGACCCGAAAGTTTATGACATGATCTGCAAAGCCGATACGATCGGTGTTTTTCAAATAGAGAGCCGGGCGCAGCAGTCGATGCTCCCGAGGCTTAAACCCATATGTTTTTATGATCTTGTGATTGAAGTCGCGATCGTACGCCCCGGCCCAATCCAGGGTGACATGGTGCATCCTTATTTACGCAGGAGAAATGGAGAAGAGAAAGTGGAATATCCCAAAAAAGAGCTGGAAAACATCCTGAAAAAGACACTGGGAGTCCCTCTTTTCCAGGAACATGCGATGAAAATAGCAATCGTAGCCGCTGGTTTTACGCCAACGGAAGCCGATGAACTGAGGAGAAGTATGGCGACCTTCAAATCCAAGGGTATTGTTTCAAAATTGAGGGACAAACTCATCACCGGAATGGTCAAAAACGGTTACGAAAAAGACTTCGCCGAGCGCATCTTCAAACAACTCGAGGGCTTCGGAAGTTATGGATTCCCGGAAAGCCACGCGGCCAGCTTTGCATTGCTGGTCTACGTTTCTTCCTGGATCAAATACCACCATCCCGATGTCTTTGCGGCGGCATTACTCAACAGCCAACCCATGGGCTTTTACCGCCCGGCACAGATCGTGATCGATGCGCAAAACCACAAGGTGGAAGTGAGGCCGGTCGATATTAACCACTCTTATTGGGATAATACGCTTGAAAATATCCCTGGTGAACGTTGCGCGTTAAGGCTTGGGTTCCGGCAGGTGAAAGGGTTGCGTGAGGAGGAAATGCAAATGCTGACCGCTGCCCGTACCCAGCCATTTACTCATATTCATCAATTGCTGGAAGCCGGCATCTCCCACACCGCGTTGGAAAAACTGGCTGATGCTGATGCGTTCCGGTCGATCGGCTTCGACCGCCGGCAGGCTTTCTGGGAGGCTTCCGCAATGGCCGACAGGCCGATCGGCCTTTTCCAAGGGCAACGCCCGGACAATACCGGTGAGGAGAATGTGCGATTGCCGGAAATGACGTTATCCGAGCACGTCATTCATGATTATGCTGCGACGTCACTTTCGTTGAAGCAACACCCGGTCAGCTTTGTACGCGAGCAATTGAATGCGCTTGGCGTGGTGCCCAGCAAAGAGCTTGAAACCATCAGCGATGGTAAAATAGTGAAAATAGCAGGCCTGGTGCTCGTGCGGCAGCGGCCGGGAACAGCCAGCGGTATCTGCTTTATCACCGTTGAAGACGAAACCGGAACAGCTAACCTGGTGGTTTTTCAAAATCTTTTCGACACTTATCGCAAGGAAGTGCTGCGATCCAAATTACTGATGGTCGAAGGAAAAGTGCAAAAGGAAGGCTCTGTAATACATGTAGTAGTGAGCAAATGCATGAATGCTTCCGGGTTACTTCGGAAACTTGCGGCAAACGAAGAGCAGGAACCAGATGTGCTCACATTATCGCGGGCCGATGAAAAGGATGAATACGACTCGCTGGCCAAAGCGCGGAAGTTGCAGCCCCGTAAAAATGTACAGGCAGAGATATTCCCGGCATCCCGTGATTTCCGGTGATCAATGCACAACCATATCGAGATCGACCACCTGCATTTTATAGTTTTCCGGTAGGAACATATTGCGAAGGAACGCTCCTACACCCAACCGCCGGCTCACTTTGTAGACAGGAAGCAAGAAGCCAAGGAGCCGGCCATATCCCAGGCCGAGCAATGTTTTCACCCGCTCGGGTACGAGCCGCATTTGTACATTCGTCAGCAAATGATACCGGTACCAGCCCAGGTGTTTCCTGTATTGCTTGTACAGGTCAATAGTAAAATGACTTTTGATCAGGTTTTCCTGCAAATGCTCCGCGCGCATTCTCTGCCATGTGTGCAGGTCCGAAGGTAGGCCGGGCACGCCCATCCCCTCGCCTACCGCATGAAAAACTTTAAATAGTTCCTCCTTTTCGGTAAGCGTGAGTTTTCTTTCGAGTAGTTCGAATGATCTGATGGAATAATCAATGAGCATAAAAAGCACGTCGCGGTAGGCGCTGTCGGGAATTCGTGCATTGCGGCTTCGTTCCACACCCTGGTGAATCGAAGCAATCTGACGAATGGCCCGCATAGCGTCGTCATATTCCGAGAACACGATCTGCCTCGCGTAACTGACCGTGGAGAAAAGCCTCCCCAGCGGATCTGCAGGTAATTTTCCCGTAAAATAAAGCCAGTCCACCGACTTGTTGAGCGCAAATTCAGCCGACGCTCCCGCAAAAATGAACAGGATTGTATCCGCTTTCCCCCAGATTTCACGCACGATCGAACCTTCATTCACAAACCATTTCATAATGCATGTTTTTTACCAGCCTCTACAACCACCACCAACACAATGCCCAATGTATAAGCAACGATGTCCGACCATGAAAAGGTCGTCCCAATGATCGTCCGCGCAATCGCATTACCTTCCAAACGAAGTATTCTGATGATTTGAAGGTATTGCAAGGACTCAATAAACCACGAAAACACTAAAACTGCCCAAGCTGCTGCAAATACTTTCAATCGTGTAACACCCCGCACGAAGCAATACAGCAACACGACCACCAGCACATCGCCGCCCCATGGCCTCACCAGTTCATCGTGTACATATAATGCTATCAATACTTCCATCATCAAAATCACCAGCGCGATAATCAGATAGTTCCTCCTGCTCATTCAATTCAATATTAAGGGGTCAGCAATGGTTAGCTCGGGACTATTGGGTCGTCTTTCACGGCCGTCCCCTGTTTTCACTTTCGACAATATCGATTCCAACAATGGCAGCATTGTATTCAGCCCCTCCGTTTTAATGATAAAATTCCAAAGTGGTTCAAATTTTTTCCAGCCGCCTGTATATAGAAAGTGCTTGACAATGTGCTTTAACGAATCATGCTGCAAACTTGATTTAAAGATGTTTTTCCAGCTATAAAATGCGTCATAGGCCCACCAGTAACCCTTTTCCAAAGCTTCGGCACTAAGCCCAACCGTTTTATACACCACATGCCGGGTATCGTAGCGATCCCAGTTGCGGGTCAGTATCCGGCCGGTCGCCTCCATGTTTTTGTACAATTCCGTGCCGGGGTAAGGAGTCAGTATGTGGTAGGTTGAGGTTGTAATACCTTGATCGACTCCCCAGTCGACGGTTCGTTTGAACACATCGCTATCATCCCCATCCAGACCGAATACGAAGCTGCCGTTGATCATGATCCCCAATGAATGCAGCCGGCTCACGGCCTTCGCATAGTCTTTTTCCAGGTTTTGCTTTTTGTTGCTCTGTTTCAGGTTTTCAGGTGAGAATGTTTCGAAACCTACAAAAAGGCTTCTCAAACCAGCATCCGCGGCCTTTTCAATCAGGTTACCCCTTAATATGGCATCTACCGTGGAAGCCCCCTGAAACACGCGGTTCATTCCCCGCATTCCTTCAAAAAGCGATTCCGCGAATCTTGCATTACCCAGCAGATGATCATCCAGAAAATATAAATGCCGTCCCGGCAACCGGTCTATTTCCGCCAGGGCATCATCCACCAGTTGTGTATAAAAAGTTTTGCCTCCCTCAAAAAACGCGTCTTTGTAACAAAAGCTGCAATGGTGCGGGCATCCCCTGGTAACGACAATAGAGTTGGGGACCAGGTACAGGTTGCGTTTGATGAGATCCCGGCGAATAGGCGGTATGCCTGCCAGCGTTCTCACCGATGAGGTATAAATTTTCTGTGGAATACGATTTTTGAAATCCATCAGAAACTGCGGGAATGTATCCTCTCCCGGTCCGATGAAAATACTGTCGGCATGCGCCATGGCCTCATAAGGAAGCGAGGTCACATGCAAGCCGCCCAGGATGACGTAACTCCCTTTTTTCCGATACTCATCCGCGATGTGATATGCCCTGAAAGCATTGGTAATATAAACCTGGATAATGACCAGGTCGGGTATATCGTCCAATCTTAGCACCTCCACATGCTGGTCTTGCAGGTCGATCTCATCTTCCGGCGAAAGGTAGGCCGCGAGGGTAGCCAGCCCAAGAGGCGGAAACAGCGAATACTTGATTGGCCTCCATAGCGGGCTTTCCGCTTCTGTCAGTGCCGGAAGGATCATCTTTACTTTCATACCTTAACTTTAAAAGTACTTTGTATTGCAAAGTAAATTAACGATTTTGAAATAAACAACATCTACCGGGTCAAACGGGCCAAATAAAAACGGCCCCCAAAACCGGAGGCCGTTTAGCGACTCACAAACCTGACTAAAACATCATTTTAAATCTTCAAGCCGGTAACCAAGGAAATCATCAATGACGAGCTTGTAATTCAATTTTTTTCTCGGGCTGCTGATATGCACACTGTACGTTCCCTGTCCGAGTTTCGATATGTCGAACCAACGTCCATATGTCGGCTCTTTAATCTGTTCGTGATAAATCGAACGCAGCTCGCTGTCGACGATGCGGATATCGTAGTTTTCCTGCGCGGGATTTTTGAGAATAACCTTCATTTTTCCCTTTTGTACAACATACACATTAGACACGGCCGTTTTCATGTTCACGCTCGGTGCATACCACTCGGGTTCTGAAACGCTCCGGTAATCTGTCCGGCTGTCGGCGACGATATCATAGGATTTCACCTTTTCGGATAATAACTCGCGCGCCATCAATTTCGCCAGCAATTCATCAAAAAGCCTGACATTCCGCTTGGTCAGCTTAATGTACTTACGCGCCATTGATTCCTGGTATAGCAAATTGTTAGCGCCATCAAAGAACTGCACCACGGTGCTACGGGAGTTCGGGTCGGTGTGAACTTGCCAGTAACCTTTATCGGATTCAACATACGCCTGCGGAGATGCTACGTATGCTACGGGTTGCGCGGCGGCGACCTGCGCTGCTGCCGGCGCTAAGATGGCCAGCCAGAGGGCGGGTGCCAGCGTGAAGGCAAAGTGGATTCTTTTCGTTTTCATGGCTATCAAGGGGTGAAATATTTTTTGGATAAAAACACAAAAAGTACTCAATGGGAAGGGCTTTTCCATTCCTTTATTGACGGCCATCAATTTGGTTCAAAGAGGATGTTCTAAATATGAAAGTTGCAGCGAATGTAAATTCTTTTCGAGATTGGGTAACAAAACCACCGCACGACCATGGTAACGATCACACAATTTGTCTATGTCAAAGAAGGTAAGGAGGAAATTTTCCAGCAATTCGAGTCGCTGGTGCTGCCGCTGATACCCCAATATAACGGAAAACTGCTCCTGAGGCTGCGTACAGGCCCGGAGCAGTTGATCGAAGGCGAACTGGAAGCGCCTTATGAAGTCCATTTGGTCAGTTTCGAATCGGAGGCGGACCTGGCCGCATATATGACCGACCAGACCCGCGAACAATATCTTTACCTAAAAGAAGATTCCGTTCTGGAAGTAATGACCGTAAAACAGCCCTGACACCGCTCAGGGTGCCGGTGGGATGTATGATGGAACCACGTTTGAAACCGGTTTGATGGATTTCAGGTATGCAAAGATTGCGCGCATATCTTCCTCGGCCATATTGACGTAGTTGAACCAAGGCATTGGCGGCATAAGCGGGCGGCTGTTTTCGAGTCCTTTGAATTTTCCTTTGCGCATGGCCGTATTGAACTGCTCGAATGTCCAGCTGCCAATTCCCGTTTCGTCGGGCGTCAGGTTGGCTGCGAACGACATCCCCCACGGTCCTGCAAAAGCAGTGCTCTGCCCGTTGAACACAACCCACTCGCCGGTTTTGAGGATACTTTTATCAAACGTACCCAGTTTCTGGGAGCCATTGTGCCCCGACAAAAAGCGATCCATATCCGGCGCAGGACCTTGCGGCGTCATTTTTTTGGGAGCGTGGCAATCCGCACAGCCCATAATGGTGACGAGGTATTCTCCCCTCTTGACGACATCTTCTTTCGAAGCGACAAGGGCTTTGGGATGCCCCGAAGTAGTTTTGAAAGAGGTAAGAGCGTCCCTTTGGGGTACGTCGGGCTGCTTTGTAAACGCACAAATAGTCCATAGAGCCGCGGAAGCGGCCAGGTAAACAAGTTTCATGGTGAAAATATATTTAAAGTTAAAAACTGGGTCAGGCGAACCTCATCAGCTGGGCGGGTAACCTGAATTTTAATACCTATACTCCATATACGTCAGTAACGCCGGCCTCTATCTCAGCAGCTAGTTTTCAAGGTCGGTGAAATATTTAAACGACGGCGACCCGCTATCATCCCGAAACCGGTGCAACCAGTGGTACTCGACATATTGCTGCAATTCGCCGGATGGTTTAAACTCCTGATAACCTGAACTCATCGTTCTGAAAAGGGCTCTTTGTATTGACGTCACAAAATTAGGATTATTCTGAAAGCGTGTATTGTAAAGAAGCAGCCCCAAAAAGATAATTACCTAAAAACCAGGATATTAATGAATATTGAAGTTAGTGAGCGGCATGAATAACGGGGATGGTTCGGGTAAAAAGGTAGCCAACTCAGTTGTACACATCCCTCCTATCACCAATTTTGATAACCGTGACTGTCAGTTCACCATTACTTATCTTGTATAAAACACGATAGTTCCCGGCCCTGATCCGGTAAGTGCCGTCCACGCCTTGAAGTTTCCTGACTCCCGGTTGACAAGGATCGTCGGCTAGGGAATAAATGACTTTGACTACCAGGTCATAATTCTTTTTAGCTAACTTATTCAAATACTTTTCGGCAGTGTGTGTGATAGTGATCTTGTATTTCAACGCTTTATTCCGTGTTTTTTATCTAGCCTTTCAACTACTTCATCAAACGGTTTTGTTGAGTCGTTTTTTGTTGCTTCAACCGCAATCACGTCGAGCAAATCTTCAACGAACTCCGATCGGGAAGCCGCGTTGATCGTCACTTTTTTCAGCTTGCCTTTTGGCGTATACTCGCTCTTAATACCCTGCAGTTTCATATTCATTGTCTTTTATACTGGCAATTTACGTATTCTTTCTCAGCCTGGAAAATGGTCTGCACGGCAGTTGATAGTCCCCGTTAACCTCCTGATGGATATAACACTACGACTATGTAGAACAATCAGAAAACGGCTTCTCTCAGCGCCAAATACGTTACGTTTAATACACCATATCAAACCCCTTCCCATGATTTAGCACCACATGCGTGCTGACCGTACGGCCTTCCAGCTCGATAATGCGGTAACCATAATAGCGACTGTGGATCACAATTTCCAACGGGTTCTTCTCCATTTGCACAGAAGCGGCCGGCGTTACATATTGGGTAACGTTTTCTTCCTTCGTAAAATCATCCGTATGATAATGCCCGCTGAAAATTGTGATCTCACGCCCGCTGCGCCCAAGCACTTCTTTCACTGCTTCCCGATTCAGCAATGGATACTTAAAATCGACTGCTGTGAGCACCTGTAAAACCGGGTGATGGATAAAAAGCAGCACGTGTTTGACCGTAACCAGCTCATTTTCCAGCCACTGCAATTGCATTTCGCTGATGGAATCGGAGGAGGAATCGAGAAAAATGTACTTGAAATGCTCGTCCTCCGTGGAATGGAACATTTCGCTTTTCGTTTCCAGATACCCGGGCAGGTAATGCGGCCGGACGTTAGCAAACTGGTCGTGGTTGCCAGGTATGACCGTAAAATTGAAATCTTTGAGTAATGCAAAAAAACGCTGGTAAGCGTCGGAATGGCCGATATCGCCCGTAAAGATCACTTCCCTGATTCCTCGCGCTCCCACGTCCTGCAAGATCAGTTTCATATTCGTGTCGGTATCCGCCCCGTGTTTCGCGGACCATTCTTCCATCAAATGAATATCCGTTATCTGCGCAATCCTTTTCATAGTTGTCAGTTCGTTTTCCAAATTATGCCAGAAAACTGCTGCAATAACTGATCCAATTACGTGATATCGAACGTGCCAATGCCGAGAAATGTGGTCATTGGGTCAGAAATGGTCAGGTGTTGTGTTCCGATAGTGAAATTACTGCCCATAACTGCAAATATTTGAGCCGAATAATGAAACTATTCGGCTCAAAATTTAACTATATTTGAGCCGAATAAAACTTCTAATCGGCTCATGACCTATATCTGGCAACATCCCGAATGGCCCGAATTCCAGTACAATCTTGCCGGTGTTGATGACATTCTGTTTGTTTTCGCAGAAGAAACGGGGCATGTAAGCGGGATACTGAAAGGCACGCCCGATGCGCTGCAGGTAGAAGCGCTGATAGACACGCTCGTTGCGGAAGCCATCAAAACCTCTGCCATCGAAGGTGAATTTCTAACCCGGCAGGATGTAGTCTCCTCCATCAGAAACAACCTTGGTATTGCAAAGAAACCGGAACCTGTCAAAGACCGAAAGGCGCAGGGAGCCGCCACACTCATGGTGGCTGCACGCAATTCTTACGCAGAACCACTTACGGAAGCAATGCTTTTCGCATGGCATGAAACAATACTAAAAGAAAGCAAGACCATCAACATCGGCGCGTGGCGAAAGGATTCGGCTCCAATGCAAGTCGTTTCCGGCTCGGTTGGCAGAGAAAAAGTACATTTCGAAGCACCTCCTTCCGAGCGGGTGCCTGTCGAAATGGCACAATTCATCGAATGGTTCAACGCTACCGCGCCGGGAGGGGCGAAGGAAATCACCAAAGCACCTGTCCGGTCGGCCATTGCACATTTGTATTTTGAAACAATTCACCCTTTTGAGGACGGTAACGGGCGGATAGGGCGTGTGATCGCTGAAAAAGCGCTATCGCAAACGCTCGGCCGCCCGGTGATGCTGAGTCTTTCGCGCAAGATTGAAGCGGAGCGAAAAAAGTACTACCAGTCTCTTGAAACTGCCCAAAAGAATATCGATATCACCGATTGGATCCGCTATTTTGTTCAAACCATCGTGGACGCGCAAATAGAGACGCGAGACATGCTGGATTTTACATTGCAGAAAACGCGCTTTTTAGATCGTTTTAAGGATTCGCTCAACGAAAGGGAAACGAAAGTCGTCCAAAAAATGCTAGAAACAGGCCCGGGCGACTTCGAGGGTGGCATGACTGCGAAAAAATATATGTCGATAGCCAAAACCTCGAAAGCCACAGCGACGCGCGATCTGCAACATCTGGCCGAGATTCAATGCCTCATTGCTTCCGGCGGCGGCCGTAGTACGAGCTATCAGCTTCCCTTTCTTCAAAACACTTTCGAGTGATTGCTTTTCGCCCACACAAGCGACAATTGAATTTTATCTCTTAACTTTCCCAACCTTTAATACCTAAAAAATTTATGAAGAAAGTATTCCAAACCAACCTGTACCGGGCTTCCCGGCACCTGATGCTCTCGGCGGCTACGCTGCTGATTGCAACCTTTTCGACAAAAGCTGAAAATGCTCCTTTCGCTTCTTCCATTGAAGGCCGCTGGGACATTAGTGTAGATGCAAATGGCAAGACACTCCCATCCTGGCTGGAAGTACGGCACTCGGGTACCAAAACACTCGTAGGCCAGTTTACGGGCTTCTCTGGTAGTGCCCGGCCTATTTCCGTGGTGCATTTCAAGGACAACAAGTTCGATTTCGCGATCCCGCCGCAGTGGGAACGCGGCGAAAGCGATCTCAAAGTGGAAGGAACCGTTTCCGGCGATGCGATTACAGGCTCATTAACCACGCCCGATGGCAAAACTTACAGCTACAAAGGCGTACGCGCCCCGTCACTACGCGGGAAAGCCACGCCAGCCTGGGGAACGCCGATCAAACTGACGGCTGGTAACGAGATCAAAGGCTGGCATGCGGCGGGCGAAAACCAGTGGATCGCCGAAAACGGCATTCTGCGCAGCCCGAAATCCGGCGCTAACCTGGTTACAGACCAGAAATTCGGCGATTTCAAACTGCACATCGAATTCCGCATTCCAAAAGGCAGTAATAGCGGCGTGTACCTGCGTGGCCGTTACGAAGTACAGATCACCGATGGCAAGGGCATGGAGCCCGCCCTTGACCAGATGGGCGCGATCTACGGTTTCATTACACCAAGCGAAATGGTCGCCAAGGAAGCCGGAGAATGGAATACATTTGACATTACATTAATCGGCCGCATGCTCACGCTCGTTGCAAACGGCAAAACGGTGATCAGTAACCAGGAAATCCCCGGCATCACCGGCGGCGCCTTGGACAGCAACGAAGGCGAAGCCGGCCCGCTCTACATCCAGGGCGACCACGGACCGGTTGAATACCGCAACATTGTGATCACGCCGGCGAAATAATCGCTTCGCAAGCTGCGCTTCGCAAGCCGCGCTTAGCCAGCCGCTACCCTGCCCTTTTTAAACCCATATAATGACTGCGCAAGGGTTTATCGAAATGCTCGATTGAATACCGCAGCAACGTCCGGGGCATGGTAGCGGCATATTTATCCAGGAATTTCTGCAACTGCGCCCGGTTTACCTGCCCGGCGCTTCGCAGCATCCAGCCGGTGGCTTTGTGAATGAGATCTTCCCTGTCATTTAAAAGCAGCTCGGCTATCCGGAATGTATCCTCAATATCCCCTTTTTTGATAAAATATCCGGTGGCTACGATGGCCGTGCGGCGTTCCCAGATGCTTTCGGAATGAGCGAGTTCAAAGAGTACATCCCGCGGCTCGCCGCTAATGTATAAATACCCTCCCACCACGTACGGCGCACAAATATCGACCAGGTCCCAGTTGTTGATCCGGTGTGTATTCCGCAAATAGAGCTCGTAAAGCAGTTTCCGGCGATCGGTCGTCGTCTTTTTGCTTCTGGCCTGCTTGTCGATAATGCTAAGCGCACCGGTACGGATCTCATGTATCGGGCTTTGCAGCAAGAACTCGACCTCTTCCAACGGCATGTGAATGTAGGCCTTCGCCATCTCGAAAATCTGCCCCATGCGCACGCCCATGAAGACGTCACCCTCCCCATACTGCCCTTCGCCGGTTTTGAAATAGCGCATCAGTTTGATCGCTTCTGCCGGTGAACGGAATTTTTCAATGTGTTCAGCGAATTGCCGGGCCGTTGGGTTGAGCGGTTTCTCTTTAATTATTTCGATGGCTGCCATAGAACTGTTGTTGAAAGTGCTTTTTCAAATATAATGATATAAAAAATGATCAAATGATAATCCCAGGATAACAGCCGGTAAAGACGCCGGGGATAATTTTGAAGTCCTAAACTCACCAGCATTCATGGATTCAAGAAGAGATTTTCTTAAAAAAGCTGCTCTGCTCGCAGGTACGGGCGCAATGGCAAATACACTCCCACCTGTTATACAAAAGGCCCTGGCCATCGATCCGGCGCCAGGCAGTACATTTTATGATGCCGAGCATATCGTGTTCCTCATGCAGGAAAACCGCTCGTTTGATCACCAACTGGGCATGTTGCAGGGTGTCCGTGGCTTCAACGACCCTCGGGCAATTGATCTGCCGAGCAAAAACAAAGTGTGGTTTCAAACCAACAAGGCGGGCGAAACATATGGACCTTTTCGCCTCAACGTAAAAGATACCAAAGTAGCCTGGATGGGCTCTATCCCCCACGGCTGGACCGATCAGACCGATGCCATGAACAACGGCAGATACGACCGCTGGCTCGATGTAAAAGCACCCCGCAACAAGGAGTATGCGCATATCCCGCTCACAATGGGCTATTGCGACCGTAACGATTTTCCGTTCTACTATTCGCTCGCCGACGCATTTACCGTTTGCGACCACAATTTCTGTTCGAGCATTACAGGCACACATCCCAACCGCTATTACTGGATGACCGGCACCGTCCGTGAGAAAAACGAGCCTGCCGGCATTGCGCATTTGTGGAATATCAGTAATTACGAATATCCGGAGCTGGAATGGAAGACCTATCCCGAACGCCTGGAAGAAAATGGTATCAACTGGAAAGTATACCAGAATGAGTTGACCATGGGTTATGGCCTAAAAGGTGAGGAAAGCGCGTGGCTGAGCAATTTCGGAACGAATGTTCTGGAATATTTCAAAGCCTACAATGTGCGGTTCCATGAAGGCGGGATTGCCAATCTTGAAAGCAAGAGACAGACTGTCATTCAAACGATTGCTGATCTTGATAAGGAAGCCGCCACCGATCAGCGCGCTGCCACGCGGGTTGCTGCAGCCAAAAGGCTTTTGAAAAACATTGAAACGGCCCAGACGAAGTTTAACAAAAACACTTACGCCAACCTTTCAGACAAAGCTAAAAATCTGAATGACAAGGCGTTCAGTACCAATATCAAAGACCCGCATTTCCACGAACTTACCTCGATGCAGTACTCCGACAATGGTGCCGAAAGGACATTGCAGGTACCCAAAGGTGATGTGTTCCACCAATTTCGAGAGGATGTGAAGAATGGTACATTACCAACGGTTTCATGGCTGATGCCGCCTGCGCATTTCTCCGACCATCCGGGCGAGCCTTGGTTCGGACCATGGTATGTGAGCGAGGCGATGGAGATTTTGCTGCAAAATCCCGAGGTTTGGAAAAAGACCATTTTTATTGTGACTTACGATGAGAATGACGGCTATTTCGATCATGTACCACCTTTTACCGTTCCAAATCCTTACAAAGAAAATACGGGAAAAGTATCGGCGGGCATCGACCCGAAACTGGACTTCGCATTGGCCGATCAGCAGACGAACCCGTCGGCCAACCCTGCCAGCATCCGGGAAGGCTCTATCGGGCTTGGCTATCGTGTGCCGATGATCATCGCTTCGCCGTGGTCTAGGGGTGGTTATGTCAATTCGGAAGTTTTCGACCATACCTCTTCGCTGCAATTCCTTGAAAATTTCCTTCAAAAGAAATTCAACAAAAAAGTACACGAAGAGAACATTACCCAATGGCGCCGGACGATTTGCGGCGACTTGACGTCGGTTTTCCGGCCCTATAACGGCGAAAAGATCGAAAAGCCGGTTTTCCTGCAACAAAAGCCATTCATAGAAAGCATTCACCAGGCACAATTCAAGCAAGCACCGGAGAATTTCAAAAAGCTGGATCCTTCGGAACTGGCGGAACTGAATAAAGGCCCGCATGCATCGGCGCTGTTTCCGGCTCAGGAAAAAGGGATTCGCCCAGCCTGCGCTTTGCCGTACGAGCCCTTGGTGAATGCGCAGCTCAACAAATCCGGAAACGCTCTTGAAGTGTCATTCAAGGCTGATAATCAGTTTTTTGGTTCCAAAGCCAGCGGTATACCATTCCGCGTTTATGCCATGAAACCGTATCACAACGAAACTCTTCGCTCATGGGATTACAGTGCAGCCGCCGGCGACACGCTGACTGATTCGTGGCAACTGGATGGTTTTGAAAACAATTCATACCACCTGCGTGTATACGGTCCCAACGGCTTTTACCGCGAGTTTCTCGGAAATGCCTCCAATCCAGGGCTGAAAGTGAGCTGCGAATACGAAACAAAAGCTTCCAAACCGACTGGTAATGTGTTGGTAACCATTCAAAACCTCGATTCGAAAACGCATTCAGTGAGCATTGAAGATAATAGCTACAAAACCGGTGTCAAAAACAAGACTTTCGCCGCAGGCGCTAAGGCTTCGCTTGTGCTGGATCTTGGAAAATCATTTCAGTGGTATGATTTCAGCGTGAAGGTAAAAGGGCACCAGGGTTACGAGGAGCGCTTTGCCGGGCATGTTGAAACCGGGACTGTTACGAAAACGGATCCGTTAATGGGTGGCGTAGTGTAGCCAAAGAAAATGGCCGGGAACGCTCTGCACGTCCCGGCCATTCATTGCCGATGAAGTGTAATTTGAATGCTATTTTCTGAACGGGATCAATGCGCGAATTTTCTCGTCGCGGAGATACAATCCTGCCCATACCAGCACTCCGAAGACTGCTGCAAAGTACAATGGCTGTCCGGCACGCACCATAACCGCGATGGCCCCGCCCAGATAACCGGTGATCAGGATCGCACCCAAAATGGCCGTACGGGGAATAATGTAAAGAATGGTAGAGATTAACAAGGCAATCCCGATGCTTTGAACCTGATCCGCAGGCCAGCCCAGCGCCGCCGAACCCTCGACGTGGTGCGACTCCATAATTACTTTTCCACCGGCATCAAAAAGCAGGAACAAAATGCACAATGCACTGATGATTTTGCCAACGAGTGCGGCTTTGTCGGTACGGGGTTTTGCCTCCGGGGTAACAAATGTAGCTTCCATGATTTCTTTTGGTTTATATAGTTTTTGTTTGACTGATTGGTTGATACAAAACTAACGGGTACCAAAAGGATGGGCGCTGTGTAAATACGGCATTGTTAGGGGGCGTTTGCGCCACCAGCAGAATGTTCTACGCTCCGAAATACACAATCGAAGCGTTTGTATTGCGTTTTAGGTTACAAAAAGTAGAAATTATTAGTAACTTGCTTATAACTGAAATTCAAACGTAGCCCGCAAAAACTGAAATATGAAAGAACCGATCATGCAGGATCACATCCTCGCAGCAAGTATCCGCAATGGCGACATCCCCTCTTTCACAAGGGTTTATGAGACCTACCACGCCTATTTGTTCCGCTTTGCACTACGGTTTTTGAAATCCACAGAACGCGCCGAAGAAGCTGTACACGATGTATTCCTGAAATTATGGGAGAACCGCGATGGACTGAATAATGAGTCTTCCCTGAAATGCTACCTACTCAAAATCTGCAAAAGCCACATTTTCCATACACTCCTACGTGCAGGTAAAGAGCAGGCCGTACTGCAACTTTGAACAATCCGAACCGGGCCAGATAAATGGATAAAGAAATTCATATCAGGAACCTCGTTTACAAATACATCTCGAACCAATGCGATGGTCGTGAGCAGGATGAGCTGCTCAGGCACCTCCAAACGCCGGCGGGCAGGTGGGTTTTTGATGAAGTAATGACTTCGGAAGCGGGTAAAATCTTTACAAAAAACGAAGAAATAGAACCAGCCGTGTCCAGCCGGTTGCTGGGGCGCTTACGACAAAACATCGTTGCTGAAGAAGCTGCCAATGCGCAACCGCTGCCTTTTTACCGTAAAAGTAGTTTTATACCAATCGTTGCATTGGTTATAGTGCTGGTCGCACTGGGCATTTACTGGCTTACGACATAGACGAAACCTCTTTACTTTTTGAGGTATTCATCCGTAAAATGCGTCTTCGCCTTGGGCTGAGCGAACTTCTCGCTGTTATAATCCTGTGATTTACCGCGCGGGATCGACAGTGACGACCATTTGTCATCGAGCGCCATTTTCCCGATAAATACAATCTGCCCGACGTGGTAGGGATAATGTGCCAGCTGGCGGTTAATAGCTTCCATGACGGAATGTCCCTGGTTTCGAATATAGATTACTGTATCCCAATTCGATTCATTTAATGTACCCAGCGCATTCAACAAGCAATTCCAGCCCTCGTTCTATTTAGCGAGAAGCTCCTCGCGGCCATTGATATCATTGTCGAATTCCGCCTCCCGATCGCGCCATTCCTTTTCCCCGTCGGTCGTCAGAAAATCGGTCTAGCGGGAAAGCATATTGCCCCACAAATGCTTGACAATGCTGGCAATGCTGTTGTTTTCCTCATTAGATTTCCAGAAAAGCTGCTCATCGCTCAGCTGTGCGATCGTCTTTTCGCCCAGCATTTTATAGTATTCAAATTGCTTTCTGACGCTATCGATATATTCCTGGTCCATGGCACTGTGGTTTGGATTGACTTCTGATTATCCAAATTACAAATTGCTACCCATTAAAACGAACACGGACCACTTCCCCGTAGGCTACTTTAATGTCGAAAATACTGGTAAGCACCATTTGGTTTACGATCGAAAGGATCAAACGGATAACCCCCGCATGCGTCACAATCGCCACTTTTTCGTAGTCCGATTGTCCCAGTTCCTCCCAAAACTCGCTTACGCGTGCATACATTTGCATCATGCTCTCGCCCCCGGGCGTACTCACGTTCACGTAATCATCCATCCAGGCTTGTAATGCCGGCTGGTCGACGGTGTCCCATGTTTTCCCCTCCCATTCACCAAAATCAAGTTCTTGCAGGCGGTTATCCACGATAAATTCTGGAGAGAGCGCCCTGGCAAGCTCTGTGCAGCGCAGTGCGGGGCTGGAATAGAGTATTTCAAAACCTCCATTCAATTCCGATCGTACAGCTTCCAGTTCCAACGGGAAACCAGCATCCAGCACAAGCTCCTTCCGGCCATAAATCAGGCCCGGTTCGAAGACCGGCGTCGTGTGCCGGATCAGGAAAACTTCCATAGCACCACTATGAAAAAGTAAAATGCCGCTTCGCAGACCTGCTGAATCGCGCCCAGGCAATCGCCGGTGTACCCGCCGATCCACTTTTTGAAATAGTTCGCCAGCAGGAGCGTAATCAATCCGAGGAGCAGGATTGCAGCCAACAGCAATGGCTGTCCAAGATGCAGTACCATCGCAAACAGCGGCAGTACTCCGCCAATGATGGCACCTATCAATACGCCAAAAGGCGGTTTTTGGGCAACAGGCTTCGCTTTACTGTCGGTATCACGGGAATACGGGAGCATGTAAATGACGAAAACCGGCATGAGCCTGCTTAACGCATGCCCGCTGACAAGCACGCCCGCGATTGTTGCCGCCCCGCCGGCAATGGACTGCAGGAGCGCGAATTTCAGAGCCAGTATCGATATCAATCCCACCGTAGCATAAGTACCTACGCGGCTGTCCTTCATGATTTCCAGGATTTTCTCCCTCGTCCACCCGCCTCCGAAACCATCGCAAACATCCGCAAAACCATCTTCGTGAAAAGCGCCTGTCAACAATATGGAAATGATCATCGAACACAACACGGCTATCGAGGGGTTTGTCAGGTAATCTGCCGCAATCCAGGTACCGCCAGCGACTGCACCCACAATCCAACCGACAAACGGCAAATAACCCGTGGCCAGGTTGAGGTTTTCAGGTCGGTAAACCACCCATCCAGGCGCAGGCAGGCGCGTATAGAATTGTAAAGCCGTGAAAAACAGGGTAACGTGGTGACGGATGCGGGTCATCGGCTCTCGGCTTCGGTTTAGTTTTCCGTTTTCTGGCTTACGCCTGCGCTTTCAAAACTTGCCATTTCATTCAAAAATGCGACGGCGCTTTGCAAGAGCGGGTAAGCGAGTGCGCAGCCAGTACCCTCGCCCAGGCGCATATCGAGCTTCAACAGCGGCTCTGCTTCCAGTGATTGGAGCAGCAAACGATGTCCCTTTTCGTCGGATTGATGGCAGAAAACTGCATTTCGCTGAATGGACGGATCCATTTTTAACGCGGACAGATAACTGACGGATGCGATAAAACCGTCCACAAGCACCAGCATGCCCAATCGCGCAGCTTCACGCATGGCCCCGCACATCATTGCAATTTCAAAGCCGCCAAATGTAGCCAGCACCGACTCGGGCGCATTGCCTATATGCTGGTGGTACGCCGACGCATCGGATAATACAGCTATTTTTCTGGCAAGCTGGGTATCATCCAGGCCCGTGCCCTTGCCTACGCATTCGGAAACAGGAACGTTCAGTAACCGGCTCATAATTACCGATGCCGATGACGTGTTACCAATGCCCATTTCACCAAACCCGATGACGTTACATCCGGTTGCCCGCACCTGCCGAACCAGGTCCGCCCCCTTTTCCAGACATTGGGTGCACTCGGCCTCCGTCATGGCAGGCTGCCGTGTAAAGCTTTTAGTTCCGAAATTGACCTTCGCGTCGATCAGTTTTTCATTTTTACCAAAGTCATAGTCCACTCCTGCGTCTACCAGCAAAAGCTTAATGCCGTGCTGCCGCGTAAAAACGTTGATCGCCGCACCGCCGCCGATAAAGTTAAGCACCATTTGCGGCGTCACCTCCGACGGATAGGCGCTCACGCCCTCCGAGGCAATGCCATGACTGGCTGCAAATACGATGATATATGGGTTCTCAAGTTGCGGCGATAAGGTATTCTGCACCGACGTAATCTGAAACGCCAGCTTTTCGAGTGCACCCAATGCGCCTAACGGCTTGGTTTTTAAATCAATTTTCGCCTGAATTTCCCGGCTCGTCAGAGTGGTAGTATGCATAGTTAATTTTTTGATTTTAATATAAATGGTAGCCCTGAAACGATCATGATTGCTTCATATGCAGCTGCGGCCACATACTGATTGGCCCAACCCTGCAGATCGGTAAATTTCCGGCCCGCTTCTGTTTCGGGGTGAACGCCCATACCTATTTCATTGGATATGACAATTAAAGTCGCGTTGAGACGAGCCAGCGCGTCGATTTCTGCTTTAAAGGCTGCAAGCGATTTTTCGATATCATATTCGAAAGCGACAAATAAATTGGTCAGCCATAATGTGACGCAGTCGATCACCACTACTTTTCCTGCGAGGGGCAGTAAATGAATGTCCCTTTCGCTTTCGAGCGATGTCCATTCCGGCCCGCGCTCGTCCTGATGCCGTTTTACGCGCCTGGCAAAATCTTCGTCCCAGATTCTCGAAGTGGCCACATACACCGGATTGGGGCTTTTTCGCAAAGCGAGATCCATCGCAAACCTGCTTTTCCCGCTGCGAACGCCACCTGTGACATAGATGATCATGACGGCTCCGCAGTCTTGAAACGCTTGTACAGGAAAAGCTGCCACTTTTCCTCCGCAACACCCGCCTTGTCCATTTCGGCACGGGCAAGGGTGAAAAACAAATCGGAAAGACGATTGATATAGGATGGAATTGCTTCGTTGACCTCGTCGGTTTTGATCAGGGAAACTAATCTGCGTTCGCCCCTGCGCATTTGCGTCCGAACGACATGACAAAGCGCAGACACTTCATTTCCACCCGGCAGCAAAAAGTAGTCGGACGGCGAAGTCATTGCAGCTTCCAGCGCATCGATCCACTCCTCACAAAAAGTTGCACCGTCGACCGGCATTGGATTTTTGTTCTCCTTTTTGGCGTCGGATGGCCGCGCCAGATGGGACATCATATCCATCAGGTCTTTTTGGATTTTGTGCAGATTGGGTTGCCATTCGTGTTCGGCGCCCAACTTTACGCGCAGCAATCCGATCGTGGAATTCGCCTCATCCAGCGTCCCGATGCATTCAATGCGAACATCGTCCTTGCTCACCCGGCTCCCGCCAAACAACCCGGTGGTACCTTTATCGCCCTTTTTAGTGTATATTTTCATTTAATTGATTGATTTATAATAGATCAGCTCATGCTTTGGCAACAGCTCGGGATGGATGATACGGATTAGGTCGGCCAGCACCAGATGCGGGTTCACGGCACCGGACTCCCAGTAATCGTTTGCTCCCTGGGCGTTCATCCGGTTGTTGTAGCTGTAAATATGATTGGTTTTGAATGACTTGAAATCCGCATACCGAACATCGCGTGCGAGCACATCCTTCTTGGTCTGAACGTTTCCAATGCTCACATTAAGCCAGAAATCCGCCTGCAATGCGACCGGATAGACGGTTTCAAAACTCAACGGCAGACTTCCCGTTGCCTTTGTGCCCGACCAATGGTACGAGGCCCCCGCATCCCGGAAGAAGCAATTCACATAACTATCGCCGTTCGGGACATACCAGGCATCTTTCGAGTTCATTCCCGTAATCAGGCTCGGCCGCAAGGCAACTTTTTCTGCTAACCTAACCAGACGTTTGTATTCCTCTTCTACCCGCGCAAACTTCCGGTTTACCTCTCCTTCCTTATTGATCAGGGCCGCCAGTAATTTAACCCATTCCGCCCTGGCAAGTGGGGTTGTTTCCACCCATTCCGAATTGACCATCACCGGAATCCCTGCCTGATGCAGTGACTCGTACCGGCTCACCTTTGAAACCGGGCTGCCGGTAGCCATAATCAGGTCCGGATGCATGCTCACCAGCAACTCCTCATTAAGTCCCTGGTCCTTCCCTACTTCCGCTATTTTGCCCGCCTTGATCCGGGCGAGCACTTTTTCGGAAGAAACATATTTAAGATTTCCCATGCCTGTGAGAATATCCTCGCACCCCAGGAAACCGACCAACCCGATGTGTAGCGATGACATGGCCACCATGCTCCTAACCGGAATTTCGATCACCTGGCTGTCTTTGTACCCGATAGGCCGCGGCGTACCACGTTGCACCAGCACATACATAAGCGTGTCCGTCGATTTCTCGAACGGGCTCATGATCCTGACGACCTTGAAATGTTTGTGATAGGTGATTTTAAAGCCTTTGGCATGCGACACACTTGCCTTTTCAGGAAACAGATCGGGACCTGCGTAATGCGTATCGCTTTTTTCGTAAAGCGAAGAAGAAGTGCTGCAACCAGCCAACAAGCCGGAGAGCAGCAAGGCTGCAAGTATTTGTCTAATAATCATGTAGTCACCGGCCTTTCTTCCGAAAGCCATATTAACAGCGTTTACAGGCAGGTCTTCTGACTCGTTCAACCCTTGCGCCTTCCCGGGAGTGATTTAAATGATTGAATGACCGAATATTTTCTATTCAATCATTCGGTCATTCAATCATTCAAAATTATATCCCAGTGGCATCATACAAGAGCTCCTTTATGAACTTACAGCAGCGGAGACTGTTCCGGATTTTCACCGGATTCCCTTTTAATCACGCGTAATGCGCGAACCTAATGGCCGCAAAACTAGCAATATTTTATTGCTTATCATTGTAAAGATTCAATTACACACACTGTCCATGAAACGAGACGACACCCTCTGGAAATCGATCCTGGAAGATATTTTCGAAGATTTTGATGGAAGACGAATTGCGCTATTGGTGAAACTATCACCAGAGTTTGTCGAAAAACTCAAAGGAAGTGGGCCACACCCAGGTGAATTAAGCTAACCATCAGCACCGCTATCAAACACGTCCGCTGATTCACACGTGCCGCTCTCTCCATTTCATATGGTTCAATTATCCGCTCATTTTCTCCGATAAAAGGTTTCTCTACCAATTTCCCGTAATACACATTCGGGCCGCCGAAACGGCAATCGAGAATCCCGGCCAATGCTGCCTCGGGGTAGCCGGCGTTCGGGCTTTTATGCTTACTGCCAAATTTGAATATAAACAATAACCCCCGCCTGCTTCCGGTCACCAAAACCATCAGCAACGCGGTTATGCGCGCGGGAAGGAAGTTTGCCACATCATCCAGCCGCGCGGCGAATTTTCCGAACCATTCATACCGCTCGCTGCGATAGCCAAGCATGGAGTCCATCGTATTGACCATTTTGTAGGCCATCATACCCGGAACGCCGGCCAACGCATAATAAAAAAGCGGTGCGATAACGCCGTCGCTCAGGTTCTCGGACATCGTTTCCAGCACGGCAATACGTATTTGCTGCGCATTCAATTTTGAAGTGTCCCTACCTACTATCCTTGAAAGCTGCTTTCTACCTGCTTCCAGTCCTTCATTTTCCAACACCCAGAACACCTTTCTACCCTCCGCAATGAGCGAATGATTGGCCAGTCCATAGTAAACCCAGATGCTATTAACGACCAAATACGATACGGGTACTTTCAATAGCAATGCATTGCAGGCGTAAAAGAATAAGAACACTGTCGCCACCAAGACTATTGACATTACCATCCCTTTCCAAAAACGAAACCGGCCACGATTCAACCATTTTTCACCTTTCGCGATAGCGTTACCGAACACCCGGACAGGATGTGGCCAACTGTCGGGATCGCCGAGCCACAGGTCCAGCAAATAACCCGCGATCAACGGAAAGATCAGTAGTAGAGCGTCTGCCATTCTTTCAATGCGTTGACCATTTTTTCGTTATCCTCCGGTCGTTGGGTAGCAAGGCGAAAATGTTGCCGCGTAAGTCCGCGGAAGTTGCCCGCGTCGCGGATAAGGAGGCCATACCTTTCGATCAAAAAATCTTTAAGCTGAGCCGCATTCCGTACCAATGTTCTGGCTAAAAAGAAATGTGTGTCACTTTCCAGCACTTCCAGACATTCCAGTTTGCACAATTCTTGAACGAACGTTCTTTTATCTTCCAAAAGCTGCGCTAGCGGCGGCTGAATCTCTTCGAAATGGTCGTAAATATAATGCCCAGCGGCCATCGCCAGCGTATTGACGGTCCATGGCTGCTTGATATTCATCAGGGAATCAACCAATTCCTCGCGGGCGAGCAAGTAGCCTAACCGCAACCCGGGGATAGCGTAGGTTTTCGTTAACGAACGCATGATTAGTAAATTGGGAAACTTCGCCATCAGAGAAATCGCTGACTCAGCCCCGTATGTAAAGTCAATAAACGCCTCGTCGACGGCGAACATGCATTGCGGATTCAGTTTAAGCCAATATTGTAAATCTTTAAAAATAAGCCCGGTTGGATTATTAGGATTACAAATAAATACCAGGTCGCTCTTCAATCTGGGCAATTCCGCTGCATCCTGCCAGGTTAGGCCAGCGATTTCGTGATCGAACGACAGACAAGCGTCTTCATATTCGGCAAAGGAAGGTGTAACAATCGTCGTCCGCTTTCCTGAAAACAAATGTGCGATCAGGTAAATGCTTTCTGTAGTCCCGCTGCTCACCAGCACTTGTCCTGCCGGCAGTTGATGGTGCTTCGCGATCTTTTCCCTCAAACTCTCCGCAAGCACTTCGGGATATCGATTTATTTCATGCCACTTTCCGAAAACATACGCTTTCAAACCAGCCGGTTCACCTCCATACCAGACATTCGTGCTGAAATCCGCGACAATCCGCTTCCCGTACCGGTAACCATCGTCACCATGGCCATGTAACATAATCTACTCAGCTATACTATTGTAAATCAACTCCAAATCAATATTTGCGCGCAACAGATCCGCTAGCTTGTTGTATTGCAACTCCTTAAATTCACGATAATCGTACTGTACGCCTTCCTCGCTGGTGTAAGGTGCCAGAATGCTATCGATTACAATCTGATTGTCCAAAATCCCGTGCAGATAGGTCCCCCAGGTACGGGCATCCTGGAAATAGCCGTCCTTACGCCCATTCGTGAATGTCGCGACGGGCTCCCCGGGTTGCAAAGCGATGGTATCTCCCATATGGATCTCATAACCAGAGCAATCCACCTCAGCTTCCCTGAAACGAAAAGTACATTGCAATGTCGTTTTTTCGGGTTGCAAAACGGTTTTTACAGGCAAAAGTCCCAATCCGGGCAATTCTTCTATAGCACTTTCGATATGTTGCGGATCGATGATACTTTCGCCGAGCATCTGGTAGCCGCCGCAAATCCCGATCACCGTCCTTCCGGCTTTATGCGCATCATAAATGGCCTTCGCAACACCGTTGTTTTTTAGTGCGAGCATGTCCCCGATCGTATTTTTGCTTCCGGGAATGATCACTATCGATGCTTTGGCGATCTCAGAGGGCTCATTGGTATAATACAAATTAACCCGGGGATCCTTTTCAAGCCGGTCGAAGTCGGTAAAATTGGAGAGCCTTTTCAGCAGGATCACCGCCACGTTCACTTTCCCTTCCGCAGCCGACCGGTATTTCAGCTCCAACGCAACCGAATCTTCCTGCTCGATGTGGATATCTCTAAAATAGGGCAAAATGCCCACTACTGGCAGCCCTGTTAAGGCTTCGAGCATCTTCTTGCCGTCCTCGAACAACCGCCCGTCTCCCCTGAATTTATTGATAATGAGTCCCTTCATACATGCGCGCTCTTCGGGCGTAAGTAATGCGATGGTACCGTAAACGCTTCCAAAAACACCTCCCTTATCGATATCGGCGATAAGATATGTTGCCGCACCAGCATGGGCAGCCATCCTTAGATTAGTAATATCCCGGTGTTTGAGGTTAAGCTCTGAAATGCTGCCGGCGCCTTCCATTACAATCGGGGAGTATTTTGCTGCCAGACGGTCAAAGGCATCTTTTACGGCTGAAAACAATTCATGCCGGTCGTTGGCCATAAAGTATTCGTAGGCAGATTGGTTCCCTACCGGTTTGCCGTTCAGAACCACTTGTGAGGTCTTGTCATTCGTAGGTTTCAGCAGGACCGGGTTCATATCCGATTCGCATGGAATTTGTGCGGCCTCGGCCTGCACAGCCTGTGCGCGCCCAAGTTCGAGGCCATCGGACGTCACATAACTATTGAGCGACATGTTCTGGGCCTTGAATGGCGCAGGCTCATAGCCATCCTGTTTGAATATCCTGCAAAAACCGGCTGTAATTACACTTTTGCCCACATCCGAGCCCGTCCCGACGAACATGATCGGGCGCATTTTCTTAGTATTCATTCGATTTATCTATCAATCCGCTCCGATATTGTCCCTGTAATTTCATTTGCCGAAAGCTCGTCCAGCGTTAAATACTCTGCACCAAGCGCCGCCGCCAGCTCACGTGCCTTTCCATACCGCACATAGCCGCTTTCCGTATCCATCACCAACGCAGGATACCTGAAACTTTCAGCCAGTTGCATCGACTGCCGCCACGCATCTCCACCAGCTCCCGGCAAAGGCACATTTGCCTTTCCGTCGCTCAATATCACGAGAAACGGCTGGATACGACCGTCATTTACGAAAGAGGCCAGCATTTTCTCCGCTAGTTGCAATGCATGTGGTAACGGGGTCCTGCCACCTGTCGGCAGCCTTTCCAGGGCCTGTTCGGCCAGCTCGGTGCTCCGGGTTGGTTCCAGCAGTACCGATGCTTCCACACCTCGAAAAGCGATCACTGCCACCATGTTACGTTTCTGGTAAGCATCTTGCAGCAAATTGAGCACACTGCCTTTTACAGCTTCCATCCGCTTGCCCGCCGCCATCGACCCGGATGCATCCACGATAAACAATATCAAGTGACCCGCTTTCCCATTTCTGACTTTTTGATGCAGGTCCTGCCTCCCTACACGCAACTGATCCGGATCACGCACCAATGCATGTAGCACAGTTTCAGCCATCGCAATATCGGTGGCTGTCTCGCTTTTGAAAGCGTTGACCTGAAAGCCCTTCTCAGTTTGTCTGGCTTTCATCCCCCTTCCATTCAGCATCTCAGGCAATGCAACAGGCGCTGTGTTCTTTAATTCTGGAATATTCATTCTAAAATCAATTCCCGCAATACTATCGTCAGCTTTTGTGTCGCAGCTACCTTCGCCACATTCACCTTCCTTCTGGTTATCTGGCGCAATTTCTTTGGGAGTCGAAGATCGTGTTTCGTTTTGCCCATCTGCATTTCCCTGATCACCAAACGACTGACCAGACTGAGGAGGTGCTGCTTTTTTACCTTTCCTATGTACCAAGGCCAGATCGGCACCTTCGCGTATATCCTCCGGGGTCACTACCTGCCGGCCGTTCAATGCCGCAAGAGTGATCGCCGTTTTGTATAACACAATATCAGCACGGAGACTGCCCACACCCCATTCAATACAAAGCTGACTGATCATTTTGAGCAATCCATCAGGCATTTGCACGAATGGCAGCAAGCGCCGCGCCTCAGCTATTTGCTTCCCGACCATCTCCTGATTATCCGTCCATTGGCCCCCGAATGCCGCCGGATCGCTTTCGAATGCAATTCTCCTGCGCACCACCTCGGTCCTGGCCGGTACATCTGTCTGTGCTTCCACTTCCACCATCAAACCGAAACGGTCGAGAAACTGCGGCCGCAGATTTCCTTCTTCCGGGTTCATCGTGCCGATCAGCACAAACCGCGCCGGATGGCTTACAGACAGGCCCTCCCGTTGAACTGTATTGATGCCCGATGCCGCAACGTCCAACAAAACGTCCACCAGGTGGTCTGCCAGAAGGTTCACTTCATCGATATACAAAACCCCCTCGTGCGCATTGGCGAGCAGGCCTGGGAGCAGCCTTTTTGTTTTGCTGGAAAGAATGGCCTCGATGTCCAGGCTTCCGAGTACACGGTCTTCCGAAGCGCCCAGCGGCAAATCGACAAACGGGACTGGCTCCCCCGTGTCCGCCAATGGAGGCATCACCTGTGCTAATCCGCGTACCGCCGTAGTTTTTGCCGTGCCTTTTTCACCTTTGATCAACACCCCGCCAATGCCAGGATTGATCGCGCACAACAGTAGCGCCTTTTTCAATTTATCTTGCCCGACGATTGCGGAAAACGGGTATAAAGTCATTTCAATATCTATTTCAAAACACCATTCATTGTTCCAAACCGGTAAGCGTTACCCGGTATGCGATACCCGGTAAGCGTTACCCGGTTCTGGATTCCAGCGAGGCTTCGCTTTTAAGGTACAGGTCTTTCAAGCCTTCCAGCATCTGCTCCGAAGGATTTTCCCAAAGTCCACGCTGTGCGGCTTCCAGCAAGCGCTCGGCGATGGCGTGAAGCGCCCAGGGGCTGTTTTCTTCAAAAAACTGCTGCATCGCGACATCCAATGCATAGGTTTCGGCTACTTTTTCGTACATCCAGTCGTCCACCACGTGAGCGGTAGCGTCGTAGCCATACAGGTAATCCACCGTGGCCGTGAGTTCCAGTCCCCCCTTATAGCCATGTTTTTTAATGCTCTCGATCCATTTCGGATTCACGACCCGCGAGCGGAAAACACGCAAGGTCTCTTCTTTCAAATCTCTTACCACCGGTCGAGAAGGATCCTGCGAATCACCGAAATAATGCTTCGGTTGCTGGCCTGTGAGGTTGCGGATCGTTGCGATCATGCCTCCGTGAAATTGCAGGTAGTCGTCGCTGTCGAACAGGTCATGTTCGCGGTTATCCTGGTTATGCAATGCCACTTCGACACCGGCTAGCCGCTGCGTAAATTCCTTACGGGCATCTACGCCCTGCGCGTTGCGCGAATACGCGTAGCCGCCCCAGTTAACATAAGCCTGGGCAAAATCACTATCATTCTGCCAGTTCTTTTCGTTGATCAAAGGCAGAATACCAGCTCCGTAACTCCCGGGCGCGGCGCCGAAAATGCGGTAAGCGGCACGCTCTTCCGCCTCTTCAATAGATAATGTGTCATCTTTTTGCAATTCAGCCAACTCTTTCAAATAGTGCTTTCTCACATAATTTTCTTCCAAAGGCTCGTCCGCGGTGATGACCATTTGTACTGCCTCGTCCATGAGCTCGATCAAGTGGGGAAATGCGTCCCTGAAAAAACCGCTGATTCGGGTCGTTACGTCAATACGCGGCCGGCCAAGTTCGCTCAATGATATGATTTCCAAACCATTGACCCGCCGACTTTCCGCCTGCCATACCGGCCTGATCCCCAGCAATGCCAGTACCTCGGCCACGTCGTCGCCATGCGTCCGCATTGCACTGGTGCCCCAAATGCTGATCCCGACACTTTCGGGATACCGGCCCGTTTCTTTCCAATGGCGGTCAAGTACCTCTTTGGCAAGTTGCTGCCCTACCTCCCACGCTGCTTTGGAAGGCAGTACCCTTGGGTCTACTGCATAAAAATTCCGTCCGGTCGGCAGAATATGCGCCATCCCACGCGTAGGCGCACCGCTCGGCCCCGCAGGCACGTACCCGCCCGAGAGACCATGCAGGAGATTGGTAATTTCGTCGTCGGTACGAGCCAAGTTAGGGACGAGCTCCTCAGACAGGAAGGTCAGAATCCTGCGCAGGCCCACCAGCTCAGGCGCGCCTGGATTCTGATCGATTGATTCAAATACGACCCGATCAATCGCCGCCCTATCAAATCTGTAATGTTCGAAAAGCCTTATGATATGCGCCGCCGCTTCGTCCAGCACTTCCAGCGCATCGGCGGCAGTCACGACCGGCCGACCGGCCAAGGCCGACAGATTTTCAGCCGGCTCGGACAATTTCTGCCCTTTTTGTTGATGAAGTGTTTCAATATCAAAACCATATAAATGTGCCAAAACGGCCTGCATTCCCGGCACAGGGCCATTCGGGAGCCGTGTAAGCGCTTGCAGCATGTCGATCAATGCGGCGCCCTCAGGCATTTCCCCCAGCGTATGCAGGCCGTTACGGATTTGCGCGGCACCGAGTTCACATAAATAACCGTCGATGTCTTCAATCAGATGCGCAATATCCTTCCCATCCATTTCTGTAAGGCTCACTGGCACCCCTTCGGGCGTCATTTCCTCGTCCCATTCATGCTTATGGTCGCCATGGTCCCGACTTAGCATGGCCGACAGATCGGCATCCAGGTTGGTCTGTTTAATCAAATCCCATATTTGTCGTTGAAGCAAAGGCAATTTGGAAGGATCGAGGCTCTCCACTTGATAGTATTCGTCGACCAGCTGCGTGAGCTGTGCCAGTTCGCCGTACGTATCGGCCGAAGTCATTGGTGGCGTCAAATGGTCGATAACCACGGCATGGGCGCGGCGTTTGGCCTGTGAACCTTCTCCGGGGTCATTGATGATAAACGGGTAAAACAATGGCAAATCAGCCAGAAAAGCATCAGGAAAGCAGTTTTCCGACAACCCAATACCCTTTCCCGGGAGCCATTCCAATGTCCCGTGCTTCCCTACATGCACAATGGCATCGGCACCCCAGCCATCCCGTAGCCAGCGGTACAATGCATAATAATGATGGGTAGGCGGCAAATCGGGCTGGTGATAGATTGCATCCGGATCCATTCCATAGCCACGCGGCGGCTGCAATGCCACAAATGCGTGGCCGAGATCGAGCCCCGCTAGCGCGATATAGCCTTCATGCACATAAGTTTTTCCCGGCGCTGGCCCCCATTGTTTCAGCATCTTTTGCCGGGCAGTTTCAGGTAATTCCTCAAACCACAACGCGTACTGCGCGGCAGGAACGCGCGCCGCAGCCTGCGCAAGCTGGCCGGGCGTCAGGAACTCCTCATCATAGGCGCAACGGTCTATCAATGAATGGATGAGCTCCGTTCCGGTGGCAGGCAGGTTTTCTATCCGGTAATCTTCGGCCTGCATTGCCCGCAGGATAGTCAGCAGCGAAGCCGGAGAGTCAAGCCCCACAGCATTCCCGATCTGGGAGGCTTTCGTATTGGAATTTGTCAAGATGAACGCAATCTTCTTATCGGCATTCTTCAAATGTCTCAGACGTGCAAACCGGATAGCCAGGGCAGCCACGCGATCAATCCGGTTATCCAGTGGTTCATAGCCACGCGTTTCTTTTCCTTTCTCTTTAAAGGAAACCGGTACTGTGATAATGCGCCCATCGAACTCGGGAATAGCAACATTCATGGCCGTATCCAGCGGGTTAAGCCCATGCGAGGATGATTCCCACGGCCCGCGGCCCATACCGCTGGTGATTGCCTGCAATATCGGTACATTCAAATCGAGCAATGCCTTGGAAGGGTCGCTGCGCTGTCCCGACGACTGAATTTCGCTCATCGCGAATGAAATCGTGTTCACCAGCACATCAATGCCCATTCCCGCCCCGGTGTCGAAATATCCGAACGCCTCCGGCTTGTTTGTCTCAGTGTTCAGGGATTTGAACGAGGAAGTAAAGACGGGCAGGACATTCACGCCACGGTCTTCAAGGGAGCGAATCATCGCATCTACAAAACTGGTATTTCCGCTAAGCCAGTGTGCCCGGTAAAATGTAATGCCTACTGTCGCCAACGCGGGATCACAGTATTTCAACCAGTCGGATTTGTCGGCAAACTCGGGCAAATCGGGATGGTAAATACCGTGTTCCGGCAAATGCACGGGCGCTTCCGCCCCGAATCCCGTCATCAGCAGATGATCGGACAGGTAGCTCAACAGCGAAATCAGGTTGCTATAACCTCCGGCTTGCAGATAGGCGAGCGTTTCGTGTAAAATGGCCGGCGAAACGGTCGATACCGCCGCAAAATCAGGGTTTAACTCACCTGTTCCGCTCACAACGATCAGATGCTGGCCCTGCTGCCCGGCCAGTTTCACCAGTTCATTGAATCCCGGAATACCACTTAACCTGCCATGAATGCGGATGATAATGATCTTCGCCTCTGCGATTTCCCTTTGCAAAAGCTGTTGCATCTGTTCTTCGCTTTTGATGGCCATCAGGCTGATGCCCGTCGTTTTGGGAAAATCTTCCGGCAGGAGCTGCATGGCACGATCGAGCGTGAGCAGGTCCGTGTCCGCGTGTGTGAGGAACACAATGCCGTCGGTCGGGATGGCCGTTTGCCCGAGTTCTGTCGATTGCTCCGAGCCTTTCCAGGTGTAAAATTGAAATACATATTCGGCCAGATCCGAAGGCGGCACAAGGTACCTGTCGGCCTTGACCATGCTTTCGATATAGTCAAAAATGGCAACGATCTGCCAATCGTAGTTAATGGAATGAAACCATACCGAATGTCCATCGAACAGCAACGTTACCACGTTAGCAAGTGTACACGGGCCCAGGCAACCACCTTTGGTCATATGCACCACATTCCGCAACTTCCGGCGCAGCCACTCGTTTTTGTACAATTCCACCGGGATGGGCGCGTATCCACGATCGACGCGACCGCAGCAGCATGCATTATAGCAATAGGAAAGATGCCCGCGCCGCTGCACGAGATTAATGGCCTTTCCGTCGGACCGGGTAATGCGCTGGCGTTTCATAGGTGGCTGTCGGCTGTCGGCACTCGGCTTTCGGCACTCTTGTTGGTTTCGTTGATGAGGTGTTGAATAAATCCGGGCTTATCGGCCCAGTAAAAGTGTATGTAGGAGGCAAACGTATTGTGCATCCTAAAAAACTGCGTATCGACCGGAATACCCTTCGCATTGGTGATCCGGGCAAACCCGTTTTGCAGAGAATCATCTTTCAAAGTGGAATAATGGAATTCGTGGCCTTTGATTTCCAACCCGTCCCAATGCATTACCCGGTAGCCTAGCGTCATTTTTGAGCTTTGGAGCGTTGTAGCCAGATCGAGCACTCCCGCCATATTAAAAGCATTGCCCAGGCTGTCGGTGATCTCCCTGCCCAGGTACATCAGCCCCCCACATTCGGCGTAGGCCAATCCTCCGTTTGCGCAGTACTGCCGGATGCTGTCGAGCATCGTCTGATTTTCCGACAATTGCCTGGCAAACAATTCAGGATAACCGCCCGGCAGGTAAAGAAGGTCGGTTTCAGGTAAAACACTATCATGCAAGGGACTAAACCATTGAATACCTCCATAGGCACGCAGGGATTCGACATTTTGCTCGTACAAAAAGGAAAATGCCTCGTCTCGCGCTATCGTAATGCGCAGGTTTTGCGGTTTATTATTTGTTTTGGGTAAATGATTTTGCCGACTTAAAACACCCTCATTTTCAAGCTCTTCACTCACAGAAGTAATTTCCAATAGCCGGTCCAGGTTTACAGTTCGCGGAATAGTTTCTGCCAGCCTATTGATAATCTGTTCATAATCCGTTTCCCCGGAAATGTGCAATCCCAAATGCCGGGACGGGATGTGTAGTGCTTCATTTTTGGGCAAATAACCCAAAGCCTCCACGCCCGCATCGGCGCATGCATCCTGCAAAAACCGGTAATGCGATTCGGTATTCACGAAATTGAAAATCGCCCCCACGACGCGGATGCCGGGATAAAAATTTTTCAAACCATAAATCAACGGCGCCGCCGAATAGGCCATGGATTGCGCATTCATCACCAGCACGACCGGAATATCGAGCAATGCCGCGATCTCCGCACTACTACCCTTCATCCTATCAGCCCCGTCGAATAATCCCATCACACCCTCGGTCACGCTCACATCCGCCTGCGACGCATAATGGGCATACACATGGCGCATATGCGCTTCCGAAGCCATAAAAGTATCCAGGTTTAATCCCGGCCGACCTGCCGCAGTGCTATGGTGGATCGTATCGATATAATCCGGCCCGCATTTGAAAGCCTGCACCCCAAGCCCCCGCTCCCGCAACGCGCGCAACAATGCCAAGGTCACGGTAGTTTTGCCCGAATTGCTCGACGGCGCTGAGATCAGGAAACTGGATTTTGGATTATTCATTGGGCAGCTTTGTTCCGGGTAAGTATTTTCCTTTGAGTTAAATCCTTATTTTTTTGATTATGGGGAAAACCAAAACACTTAAAACCAACTACGCACTTCCCGGTCAACCGATGACCGACGAGGAAGTAAAAAGTATGGTCCAAGAAGCTCAACAAGGTAAATTTCATTCTATGCAGGATTTAAAACAGAAAATCGCTGAATGGAAGTCGAAATTCGCCCGGTAGTCATTGGCGATCTGGCCGTTGAAAGCCTGGAAAACATTTACGCTTACGGCCTCGAAACTTTCTCCTATTCTTCCGCGACAGTCTTCATAGAGGAACTTTACAATCGGATCAACCAGCGTTCTTCCGAATATCTCCATCATCCTATTTGTCGTTTTATTCCAACTAAAACTGGTATATACTGAAACCTGCAACACGGCAAATATCTGGTCATCTACCATATCAAGCCGGAACGCATCGAAGTCCTAAACATCATCCACAGCAGTCGCAGCCCTTCGAGGATCAAGGCTGTCAGAAAAATTAGGATTTGACGTGCGATGACAGATCGTTAAAATAATCAGCAGAAAAAAGAAAGGCATTCCCAGGCAGCAATGCCACCGGGCGATCGTCGGAGCGCCGATGCGTCGGACCGCCGATGCGGGTGAAAACCCGACGAATATCCAAACCAGACCCTGCTTCATACCGCGAAAGCATTGTCAACAAGGAAAGGTCAGGTGCTCTGGCTTAGTTCAATGACTGAATGACCGAATGACTGAATGACTGAATATTTTCTATTCAGTCATTCGGTCATCCCATCATCGCACCGGCGACCCGGTCAATCATTATCCTCACAGTTGCGCGACAGCTCGTGATTCTCACACGATTCCCCTGGAATGCGTTGGTACGCAATCCCTTTTCCTGTTGGAGAAGTATGTTAAAGAACTTATTGTGCCGTAAAGTTAGCGGTATTCGGCTATTTTTCTGGTTTATCTCCGACAAAAACACATAGCTTTGCACATTCATTGGTTTACGCCTCCGGGCGTGATTAAAAGGGAATCCGGTTTAAATCCGGAGCAGTACCCGCTGCTGTAAGTTCAAAAAGATACTCTTGTAAGATGTCACTGGGATCGAATTTTGAATGACTGAATGACTGAATGATTGAATAAAAAATATTCGGTCATTCAGTCATTCAATCATTCAATCATTACTCCCGGGAAGGCGCAAGAGCTGAACGAGCCAGAAGACCTGCCATTGAATCATCCGGTTTTGCTTTCGGGAAGAAAGGCAAGAGGAAACGGCAGGTTGCGTCGCAGCCGCGCTACTCCCTGCATTCTCCCATAAGTTATTTTTTTATTTATGCGGAAATCCAAATGATTCATTATCTGCTTATTGACTCCCTACTCCTTGGCGTGCAACATTCCTTTGAACCCGACCATATGGCCGCGGTTTCGGTTCTGGCCACGGAAGAAAACAAAAATCCTGATCGGCGGCGACCGGCGCTCCGGCGCCCGGCGCTCCGATGGAAACTCATCTGGCGATCGTCGCACTGGGCGCTGGGCCATTCGTTTACATTGATTTTGTTCGCTATTCTCGTGCTCTTGCTCAAATCGACGACGTCGCTGCATATCGCCGACCGCGTCGAGTTGCTGGTCGGCCCGCTGATGATCTGGCTGGGAGTGCTGGCGATCCGGCGAAATTTCAAAACTGAGACGCCTGCCGCAATACCTGCGGAACGTAAAGTCAGCAGGTCATTCTGGGTAGGAATGGTACATGGCCTCGCAGGCACGGGCGGGGCATGCACGGTGGCGCTCACGCTCGCCGCGCGCGACGCGATGACCGCCGTATGGATCATCATTTTGCAAAGCGTCGGCATTATTCTCTCCATGTCGGCCTACGGCTATTTCTTTGCCTTTTCCGTCGGCCGTTTTGCCGGAAAACGTGAGCGTTTTCTGATGATCGTCAACTATCTGGTCGGCGCATTCTCAATCCTGATCGGCATGATAACCCTTTTTGAATCATTTCAATTTTAACCAATGCATATCCAGTTTTACCAAACCGCCCGCACTTTCGCCAGCGGGACAATTCTCTCAATTTTAGGAATTTCAGCCGCCTTCGCACAAGAAAGCATCCCCGACTCCTCGAACCGGAAACTGCTCGATCCGGTGGTCGTAACAGCTACCCGTTTTGACACCAAAAAGGAAAAGATTGCTCAAAAGCTGGACATTATTTCCAAAGAAGATATTCAAATGACACCGTCTGCGGACCTGACCGACATTGTCAGGAAAACGGCGGCTGTGGATGTAATCCAGTACCCCAACTTGTCTTCGGGCATCGGTATCAGGGGTTTCCGCCCGCAATTTTCGGGTTTAAACCAGAGGACACTACTGCTCATCGACGGACGTCCTGCCGGCGCTACCAACCTTTCGCAGATCAATTTAAATGGCATTGAAAGAATTGAAGTTCTGAAAGGGCCGGCATCGTCGCTGTATGGCTCACAAGCGATGGGCGGCGTGATCAACGTTATTACCCAGCGTTCCAAAGGTACGCCCACAGGAAATGCATTTCTGGAATATGGCAGTTTTAAAACATTGCAGGCAGGGCTCAATACCGGTGGAAATATTACCCCGAAACTGGATTATGATTTGTCATTCAGCTATCTCGAAAGGTCCAAAGATTACAAAATCGGAGAAGACAATTGGCTACGCAATGCTTTGGGCTACAAACATGGCCAGAAGAACTACGCTGACCGTCCCGTGACAAAAACCGATGAAACAACTGGTGACGGTTCACGGCGGCCATTCACCAAGTTGCATTACTTCTCGGGTGCACTGAGGCTGGGTTATCAGATCAGTGAGCACTGGCGTGTGGACGTGCGCGGAGAGCAATTCCAGGCGAGGGATGTGGAATCACCCGGTGAGCTCTCGTCGGGAAGTACGGAAGCGAGCACCAAAGATGTTGACCGCCAGGCCCTGGACATTGCCTTAACCGGGCAGATCGGGCAGCACAGTCCGAGCGTAAAGGTGTATACATCGGAGGAAAACACCCGGAATTACACGCAGAATGTATCAGGCAAGGCCGTTATACCGTTCCGTTCCGCACAAGGGCATAATGCATGGAAAGGCGTCCAGGTAAAGGATGTATGGAAGCTCGGCCGGCATTCGGTGATTTTAGGTTACGATTACCTCAACGCGTCCACCAACAGCCGCCGCTGGACCAACGATACCACCGAGCGTGCCCCTACCCAACCCGAGTACGCATTGATTTCCAACGCATTCTTCGGCCAGGCATTGCTACATTTCGGCAATCTCACATTGCAACCCGGCATCCGCCTCGATCACATTACGTTCGACGTCCGGGAAACGCCGTTGCTGCCTACCTACAAGGCCGGTAAAAAAACGACCCCATTCACCAGCCCAAGTCTCGGTATTACCTATGCCCTGCTGCCATCGCTCCGGGTAAAAGCAAACATCGGGCGGGCATTCGTCACTACCGACGCATACAGCGTGGCCGGGTACAATGAAATCCGCGATTCAAAAGGGCGCATTGCCATCACGGCCGGCAACCCCGACCTGAAAAACGAAAGCAGCCTGAGCTGGGATCTGGGACTGGATTTCAATAAGCCGCAATCCGGTTTCGCAGCCAACGTGACATTTTACAGTACGAAAGTCGAAAACCGCATTGCCAAAATTATCAAAGTCGTGAACGAACCGTTGGAAAACGGAGATGTTATCACCTCCCGTGCGACGTTTGTGAATGCGGCCGATGCGGAAATCACTGGTCTTGAAACCGAGCTGTCTTATGATTTTGGGGCAAAAAGCGATTATCGATATTCATTGAAAGCATTCTGGAACGGTAATTCCATAATCAAAGCAAAAGAGCTCATCGTTGGCACGGACGCATCCGAAATACGCCGCGACATTCAAAACGTTGCCCGTAATACTTTCAATTTTGGATTGGCTTATGATAATTTAAAATGGCTGCAACTGAGGCTTTCAGGAAGGGCTATCGGAACGAGAACGGACATTGACTACACCGACCCCATCAATCCTGAAATCGAATATCCGCAATACATGGTGCTGGATTTCGTCGCCCAATTCAAAATTTCAGGCGGCCATACCATTACATTGAAACTAAACAATCTGACCGACGAAAATTACTACGAAAAACGCGGCTATAACCTACCCGGGCGGGCGTTGTCGGTGCGGTACCTGAAGAGTTTTTGATTTAATGAAAGCCTACTCGGTCTTATCGATCGATTGGGCTTTCTCTTTTTCAAGTTCGGCCTTTCTAGCTAGGGCCCAACTACTCATCCATTGAATATCTTCTTCTGATCTGGGACCGTTCCATATCATCATCGGACCTTTCGGATCTTCATCCTCTGATAAAACTGTCCTGCGTTTAGTCTTTTTCAATTCTGGTTCCATACCTAAAATTAAGCATTTTTAAAGTATAAATCAATCAATTTCTTTGCTGCGACAGGCTCAATAGTCATTCTCAACCCGAAGATATTTCTTGCGCCGAGTCGCTGATAGTAAGGCATCAATCTGTTCTTTGCATCAAAATATATGAACCCGTCCAGGCCCTCGTCCTGAGATACTTTGCAACACAACGCAACGATAGCTTTTCCAACACCGTTATATGCGGGTTTTCCATGCTTGTTCGCATTGCAAATTTCCATGTTTGCGCATTCTAAAATACCAGGCGTCGGTCTGAAAGCGACCAAGCCCTGTATCCTATGGTCGTTCCGAATTTGAAGTTTATATATTGAATAGTATTTGCTGAGGGTCGGAAAATCAAACTGAAAGTCCGCTCTTGAAGCTACTAATTCTGGCCGAGTCGCAGGTGATGCCACCGCATTTACTTTTTCGCCGGTTGCATTGAAGGTAAAAGCTGATGATAGTGTGTATATTTTTTTCATGCGATAAAATTACCCAAAACGGTCGCAACGAAAAGAGAGGTTGCGACCGTTTGATAATCAGTATTTATCCCACCAATTCTTCACCCCCTTACTATTTCTGCCTCCTAACTTCTCCAATGCGGTGCGATAATGGGCACCATTGAGAGATGCTTCGACGAGCGGGTAACTCATGCGTTTTGAAATGTCGGCAACGTCCGGGTCCAGGGAGCCATCGGCGGGGAGCGCGAAGATGGCCTTGCCAGTGATTGGATCCTTAAAATCAAGGCGCAGGCGTTCCAGCCAGCCCTGGATGCCCTGGGTGTACATCGCTATCCATTTCTGCGAGCCGATACTGTCCTTCCATTTGGCGGCATTGTAAGGCACTTTTTTCAAGTAGGCAGTGATGTTTTCTTCACCTATGCCTGCGAAACGCATGGATGCCGCGATACCTTCCTGATAATACTGCGCCGCCGTTCCCGTGAGCCCCACTTTCAGCTCGCGGGCCTGTATCTCGGCAAGCATGAATTTCACCTCGGCCAGATCGAGCCAGATCGTTGGGGCGGTGGCTCCCACGGCATAATCGGCTGGCAGGCTCACGAGCGTCGGATCACCGTTAGAACTGGCATTGCTGCTTTCCTGGCCGTATACTTCTCCTACATAATTGTTGGTATTGAGAAGCGGCTGGGCGAAAACCGGCAGTCGCGGGTCGCCATATTGTTTGAGATAATCGATAAAGGGCTTCGACATCGAGAAATCCACACGCACCTTGAAGGACTGGTTCATAGGGTTGTTGTTCGGAGGCGACGACAGCCAACGGAACAGCGCACTCTGATCCTGCGTAGTGATGATGCCCCCATTGGCCGGATCGAGCGCCTTTTTGATAGCTTCGGTGGCCTCAGCGGGCTTCACGTCGATCATCCGTAAGGCAATGCGTAGCCGCAATGAGTTGGCGAAGCGTTTCCAGGAATCCACGTTACCTCCATACAAAACATCTCCCGTGGCATAGCCTGGCTCGGTTGCGTCCAGCGTTTTCACCTGCTCGTCCAGCGTAGCCAGCAGACCGCCATAAACCTCTTCACCGGTGCTGTACGAAGGCGTAACGTCATCGGTATTCAATGCTTCGGCATAGGGAATGGGCCCGCCGTAGATGTCGGTGAGGAAATGATAGGTATAGGCCTTCATGATCTCCGCAATAGCAAGGCGGTTCTTTTGGCCTGGCAATTGTGAGCCCTTCTCAATCTTCTGCGCTTCATGCAGTTCATTCAGCACATCGGTATAAAAGGTGTTCCACATGATCTGGTTGACATTCTCCCTGATCTGGTAGCGGCTCTCGTCGGAATAGTAGGTGGACGACCAATACTGCGCGTAATACATTCCGAAACGGCCGTTGTTCCACTCGTCGGTAATATTGGTAGAAAAATTGTACTGGGCATTGGTGAGCAGCTGTGCCGATGTGGCCTCGTCGGCACGGTTAGGGTCTGTGTTGATTTCCTCAAAACCGTCGGTACAAGCCAGTGCCGAAGTGAGCAGCATTGCCGTGGTTATTTTCCTGATATTTTTCATTGCTGTTTTCATTTAAAATCCAAAAGAAACATTCACGCCCATCGAGCGCACGGAAGGCAATGCGCCGCCTTCAAGCCCCTGCCAGTTGGAAATGGAGTTCGTGATCGCAGTCGGGTCGACATGCTTGGAATTCGACTTGATCAACCACAGGTTGCGGCCGGTAAGCGAAACACGCACTTTGGTGAAAGGTGTTTTGGAAACCCATCCGGCCGGGAAACTGTAACCCAGGCTGATTTCGCGCAGGTAAATATACCCGGCATCCACCACGTCGATTGAATTGATATTATACCCGCCGTTTCCATTGCTGCTGTAATGATCGCGCGCTGAAATCACCACGTCGTTGGGTGTACCGTCCTCTTTCACGCCTTCGGCAATGATGCCGTCTTCGCGGATACTTCCTGCTGCGGTCTCTTCCAGGATACCGGTTTCACGACCAAACATTTGCGTGGTCGAGAAAAAGCTGCCGCCTTTCTGGAAGTCGATCAGCGCCGAAAGATTGAAACCCTTATAACGGAATGCATTGATAAGGCCACCCGTAAACGTCGGCAGCACCGAGCCAAGTACCTTCTGCTCGTCCGAGCGCAGGTAGACGCCCTCTTCGTTCACCACCTTCTGTCCCTTTTCATTATACACAAAATCATAACCTACAATGGAGCCGAACGACTCCCCTTCACGCGCTTCGAGCTGTACGGCGAACGACGCGTTGGCAAGCACCATGGTTTTCTGGTCGGTGGTCAGCCGGACGATCTTGTTGTTGTTCTTCGCCCAGTTGAAGGTCACGTCCCATTTGAAATGCTCGGTCAAAACAGGTGATGCATTCAAACTAAGCTCGATGCCTTTGTTTTCCAGTAAGCCCGCATTTACATACTTGTAAGTGGCACCCGTTGCGGCCGAGCGGCTCAGGGGGATGATCTGGTTCTTCGTGCGCCGGTTGTAATACGACAAGTTCAGCCCTAATCTGTTGTTAAACACCTTCATTTCGGTGCCTAGCTCATATTCCGAAGTGATTTCCGGCTTCAAATCCGGGTTAGGTAATGTGTTAGGTACCGAAACGCGCGAATAGGTCCCGAAAGGCTGATAAAGCAAGTATGCAAGCGTCACATTATAAGGGTCTGTGTCGTTACCCACCTGCGCGAGTGCCCCGCGAAGTTTCAGGAAATTCAGCCAGCTGGCATCCATCAGGCTGGATGCGATCCAGGACACCGACCCCGAGGGATAGAAATACGAATTGTTCTTCAAAGGCAAGGTAGACGACCAGTCGTTCCGCGCGCCCAGGTCGAGAAAGATCATATCCTTGTAACCCAGCGACGAGCTGGCAAATACCGAATTAATGCGCTTTCTCGTCTTCAAATCCGTGATATCCGGACGCCCTATCGATGCTTCGAGACTGAATACATTTGAGCTCAGTCCGTCGACAGTCTTTGAAATGAGCGTCGAGCCGGTACGGGTCATGCGGTTCACACCGAGGTTGGCATTCCAGGAAAAGTCTTTGTTGAAAAATTTATTATAGGAAAGCAGCCCCTGCACATTGTTTTCAAGATGGCTGTATTTACTCAGCCAATATTGCGAAGTATACTGCGAGCCGATCGCGACCCGCTCCTCTTGCGTTTCAAAGTAGGTATCCGTCATGTATTTTGCCTCCGCGGTAAGTCCTTCGGCCAGTTTATAGCTTGCAGCCAGGTTTCCAAAAACCCGCGTGCGGCCGTCGCTCTCGTAGTTTTTGTGCCTTACCCAATACGGGTTGTTGGAGTAGCGGGGCGTAGGGTTGAACCACGAGCTGCGGTTCCATGTAAGCTGTGTACCGTCAGGGAGTTCATACTCCTTCATTTTATTAAAATCGATCTGCCGCTGGCCCCATTGGGTAAACTGCACCATCACATTCCCGCCGTCATCGCCGTACCCAGTCCCCGGCCTGCCCTTGGCCGAATGCGTCACAAAGTTCGCGGCTCCTGAAATCGTCAGATTTTTGATCGCCTCGTAGCTCGCATTAATGCTCGCATTATGACGCACGAGTTTGGAATTGGGTAGGATAAACTTTTGATCAAAGTTTGAATAGGAAATGCGGTAAGAGCCTTTGTCGGTAGCACCGTCGAGCGAGACGTTGTGGTTAAAGGTGCCTCCGGTTTCAAAAAAGCTTTTGATATTGTTCGGCTGCGCGTTCCATGCCGCCACTTTGCCAAAGTCAGGGTTACCGCTGTCTTTGTCCCAGCTCCAATAGGGCCGGTAAAGTTGTCCCTCGAATTTCGGCCCCCACGATTCGTCCGTGGCGTACTGCGGCAACAGGTCGTATGGTCCCAGACCGTCATTATCGTCGTAACTACCCTTGCGATCGGCCGGAAATGCATCGGGATTCTCCTTGTAGTACAATTTCTCAAATTCATAGCCACCGCCATACTTATTCTGATACCGAGGCAGTTTGTAAACTTTATCGATATTATACCCAAATGTGTAGCTCAGATTCGGCTTTCTGGATTTGCCGCCCTTTTTGGTAGTGATCACGATCACGCCGTTCGAGCCGCGGCTTCCATACAGGGCCGTGGCTGCGGCGCCTTTCAGGACTGTCACATTTTCAACGTCGTTGGGGTTTAAATCCTGGATAGAATTGCCGAAGTCATAACCGCCCGCGCCCCGCTGCTGTTCAAGCGAATTGGTATTCCGGTTTTCCATAGGCATTCCATCCACGACGAAAAGCGGGTTATTATTACCGTAAATCGAATTGATGCCCCTGATATTGATCTTCGCCGAGCCGCCCATCGACCCCGTGTTGCCCGCCACCTGCACGCCTGCGAGCCTGCCTGAAAGCGAGTGGACGAGGTTGGCTTCACGCACGTTGCTCAGTTCTCCCCCATCCAGTTTCTGCGCGCCGAAACCGATCGACTTTTCCTCGCGCCTGATACCCAGGGCCGTTACCACCACTTCGCCCAGTTGCCGCGTATCCTCGGCCAGTCCAACATCCAGCTGCGAGCGGTTGCCCACCTTTACTTCCTGTGTTTCAAAACCAATGTAGCTGAAAACCAAAACGGTAGTATCACTCGCTACCTTAATCGCATACGCCCCGCTCCCATCGGTCTGCGTACCGGTATTCGCGTACTTAACCTTGATACTGACACCCGCCAATGCGGTTCCATCGTCCCGGGTGGTCACCGAGCCGGTCACCATCCTGTCCTGTGCGATCGCATGCATTGCCGGCAGCAAAAACATGCACCATAGTGAATAGATATTTTTCATGGAATATATGGATTGATAAAAAATACGCATGTGTTGCCGGCGGACGGGACGCGGCAAGTGGGCGAAGCAATGCAGCGGGCGCAATGCTTCCGTTCACCGGCTGTACGGCCGGTGTGAAAATGAATGCGTTAAATTTTAACGAAACAGACTAACCTGCTCGGCAACGATCTTCCAGCCTTCGGGCCGGTGCTGCCAGACGCGGGTAAAGAATCCCACAACAGCTTTGCCGTCTTTCACGGACTTTGTCTTGCCGAAACAATAAGCAAGGTCGCCCGCTGTGGAAATCCCTTGTCCAGATCTGATAAATTGGTATGATTGAATTTGCTGCTGCGCTAGTGTACCAAGAGCCTCTGCTTTGGTTTTGCCAAATGGCCGGTCGCTTCTCAGCAAAACGACCTCCTCAGCCAAATACTGCTTATAGGCCTGATCGGCATCCTTTGCCGCCGCTACCGAAAACGCATCTTCGGCCTTCCAGGGTTGCGGGTCGCGATCGTCAACTTTTGGAATCGGTAAAATATAGGCATATGCCGTATTACTCTTCGGTTCGGGATCGCGCTGGAATGCTTCGGCTGCATTTTTTTGAGAATGGATCACCCCGCCATCCAGCACCACCTTGAATTGCCCGGCGCTATTCTTCTTCCACACCGAAAAAAAGTAGCCAGAACCTGCCGCAGTCTGTGCGCGATCGGCAAAAAACTGGAATGGGCCCGATGTAAAACCCATATCGCCTCCCGGGGAAACGTGACCAATAACCGGGTACCATTTCAAAAGATCTTTCCCGCCTTTGGGCGCCTGGCCGTATTGTGCGATGCCGTTCACCGCGCTCTCTCCATTGAATATGACTCCGGAACTGTCCAGATAGGCCAGAAAGGCGGTCGGTACATCCGTTTCCACCGCTTTTGCGGCGAACGCTTTTTCTTCCCGGATCAACAAAGAAAGATCAGGATCGATCTGCTGTGACCATCCACTATATACGCAACCCAGGCACAATGCAACGCAAAGCAGCCCGCTTTTGGAAAAATACAGGGCAATAGCATGGAGAATATGTACGGGTCGGAACATGCGGAACGATCTAGTCAGGAGTTATTACACAATGATACAGCATCTTACGGAATTGCAAAAGCAGGCACGTCGGCTTGTCGACCAACGACCGTTGCTATCGGCCAATTCCATTTGTAGCATAAAAACGTCTTAATAATTCAGATTACGCCGTTCGTCTTTAGTATTCTGCTTTTAAATAAAGAATCCCGCCCGGATACAGCGGGCGGGATTGTGTTGTGGCTTGTTACAAAAATCAGAACACGATCTGCGCGCGGATTTCTCCGCCCGGATGAATGATATTATGGATATTGAAATAATACAGCCCATTGAGCAGCTCCGTTTCCTTGATCATCACTCCGTCCACTATGACCGAATTCGAATATTCGCCGGAGAGGGTTTTAGGGAAATTCGTAAAAAAGTCGTGTTTGACAGGCGCATTGGCGCCAGGAGCGGCCGTTCCATGAATATGCGAGCCGGTCGGTGTTGCCGTGAGGTCTTTCCATTTAATGAAATAGCTCAGCAGATGGGTCGTTTTGTTATACATCACATCCACCGTTCCCGTCGCGCTAGTAACCACGGGTGGCACCTGCTGCGATCCTTGGAGCGGCAAACCTTTGGCAACCACAATATGCGGCTGGTCATAAAACTCGATCTGGCCGCGGATCTCACCGCCCGGGTTAGCCGGTGTGTGGATATTGAAATAATACAGCCCATTGAGCAGGTCGTTTTCATTGATACTCACCCCGTCTACCAGTACCGACGATGAAAAGGTGCCCGTCTGGGTTTTGGGGATTAGTGAGAAGAAATCGAATTTAATGCCAGCATTGGTACCTCGCGCCGCCGTCCCGTGTATGTGCGCGCCTGTGGGAATGCCGGACAAATTGGCCCAGTTAAGCGTAAATGTGAGCATGTGCGTAGTTTTATTATAAGAAACATTGGCCCAGCCGGTCGCCTGTGTCTGCTTTGCCGGGAGCTCCTGCGAACCGCTGAGCGGTAAACCGTCCTGTCTTACAACATCCTGCGGGGTATCGTGGTCGTCGCATCCTGCAAACAGCGCAATGAGCAGCCATACCAATCCAAATTTGCATAGAACTTTCATCATTTGGTTTTATTGGGTTAAGTTGAAAGATTTGTATAAAGCATTCCTCTAAAATTACAATTAATTCAACACATTTCTGGGAAATGCAGATCAATAAAACGTTAAGAAATAGCGACTTGCTGATTTGGGCGTGAGGGCGGGGCTATATGTTATATGGTTTCCCGAAACGACGCCACCATAGCGTCGACAAAACGATGGGAAAGCAATAGGCGACCCAGAAAAACCTGCCGTCGGTGTGCGCCGAGAAAAGAGTGTAAAACCAGAGTAAATATCCTCCTATCGTCCCGACCCAGAGAGGCAATTCTTCTTTCCATGCACTTTTTACCGCCCCGCTGAACCTGGTCAGGTAATAGCAGCACAAGACGCCGGGAATACCGAAACTCAGGACCGAACTCAGGTAAGCGTGCAGGCGCGTGAAGTTATCGACGATACGCCAGGTAATCGGTTGCCAGAAAAGCACGGGGGTATCGCCATGACCATTAGGAATATATTTCTTTACAAGGCCCCAGGTCACCAGATACAGCAATAGCCCGGCTGCCGCCGAATAGTACCAGCGGTTGTCCTTTCGGGCAAAGGCGTAGGCCATCGCCACAGGGATCAGGAGTGCGATTCCTTCCTTAGCGATGGCTCCGAGAACCACGGCAAGCAGAAAAAGCAGGTGATTTTCTTTATAAATAGCATACGTTCCGACGAATATCATTAGCAGGACTCCGGAATCGACATAGCCGATTGTGCTGTAATAAAATGTCGGGAAAGAAAATACGAACATATACAGTCCCACCCAAACCAGGTCACTATCCAGCCCGAAGTGTTCCAAAAGCTTGTAAAGAAACCAGATCGAGGCGAGCAGAAAAACGACATTGACGATATTGATGGATGTCATCGGATCGAACGGAAGTGGCGCAGCTGCGATGGTCACAAGCAGGCGTTCGTTAAAAGGGGCCTGTAAATGAAAGGCCACGGGGGCACCTCTCAAAAATTCTACGTTCCCGATGTAAAAGGCCGCATCTCCGAGCGAACGTTTTACCAACAAATCATTTCGGTTGAAGCGCACAGCGACGACCAGAAAAAAACAGATAAGCAATGCAGCAGGAGTTCGCAAAAATTTCAAAAGCATCTTGATAAATTAAAGCCTTAAAGACAACCGGATAAGTGGTTTCGAAATTAGTGAAATTTTAAGGAGGATGGCGATTATGCTTTTCCTCTACTTTTTGGTGCGTTGGTCGAAATAATTTCTGCTGCTGCATTCTTTTCTGTTCATTTACAGTGATTATTCAAAGCACGCTTATGGAAACGCCCTTCATGGAAAAGCAAGTCCGGCTTCCTCTCTCAAACCGCACGGTTACAGCCAAATATGCGCTGGTGCATGCTTGTTACTGGCTGCTCGTCACGGGTTTTTTCCTATACGAAAAGCGTTATCTGATTTATAAGGCAAGTCTCAATTATTTTACGATTTGCGTGGTGGCCCGCGTGGCGCTGCTGATTGTGATCGCCTACCTGAACCTGCATTATTTTCTACCCAAATATCTTTTAAGAAAGAAGTATGGCCGCTATTTCGGGCTGGTACTGCTGTCGATCCTGGGTTATCTGTTCATACAATCCCTTTTTGACTATTATCTATACGGCTACGTAATCGGCCCGATGCGGAACAGCAATATCGCAGAGGCTATTTCCTACAATTTTTTCAGCACACTCTGGTACCTGGCGCTGATGGTCGCCCTGAAACTGAGCATCGACTGGTATGAGCAGCAGCGTATCCTGCAAAAGATCCTCGTCGAGAAGCTCAATGCGGAGGTGAATTTTCTGCGCTCGCAGGTAAACCCGCATTTTCTTTTCAATATCCTTAACAACCTGTATGCGCTGACTTTGAAGAAATCAGACCTGGCGCCGGAAGTGGTACTGAAATTATCGGAAATGATGGAATACATGCTCTACGACAGCGACGACAGTACCGTTTCCCTCAACAAAGAGATCAGCTACCTGCATAACTATATCGAACTCGAAAGAATCCGCTACGACAACAACCCGGATATTTCCCTGGAAGTAGCCGGTAACCCGGACGGCAAGGAAATTGCCCCGCTGTTGCTGCTGCCGCTAGTCGAAAATGCGTTCAAACATGGTGTGAGCCGCAAATCCGATAAAGGCTGGCTGCACGGGAAGATTCGGGTTGGCCCGACGGCGCTTCAAGTGACGATCGAAAACAGCAAATCGAACGGGGCATCCAAGGATAGCAAGGGAGGCATTGGCCTGGCCAACCTTCGTAAGCGGCTGGAATTGCTATACCCGTCGCGCCACAGCCTGCGGATCGATGATCAACAGGAAAGTTTCAGTGTTTTTATGGAAATCAATCTTGCCAATGCATAATCAGAACCTGTCATGAAAAAATTTATCTGGCTTCCGCTTTTGCTGCTAACAGGCTGGGCAAGTCCGCGGGTCATCTCACCTGAACCCGAAATATTTGTCGCCGCCACGCCCTGCGATGCCGTTCCGAGACAGCTGCTGTCCATCCCGGCCGATCTCGATTGTGAAATGATCAAATGGCGCCTCACGCTCCGCCGCGACCCGCGCAATCTCGGTCGCGACGACTTCAAACTCCAATACACCTACGGTATGACCAAGCCCGGCACACAGGGATTCATGAACGACGGTTTCAGTACGGAAATTTCGGGTAAATGGGTGGTTTCAAAAAACCCTGGCAAAACTCCGGGCAAGCAGGTTTTCACGTTGCAAACAACTACCTCCGAAGTTCCTGTTACCCTTCTGCAAATGAGCGACCGTATGCTGCATTTGCTTGATAGGCAGGGGAATTTAATGATAGGAAATGCAGGTTTTAGCTATACTTTTAACAAACAGGGCACCAATCTGTAACAAAATCAACTGTTAGCCATGAAAACACTATTGCTCATTGCCAGTTGCTTTATAATGCTGCAAAACGCGGCGGCGCAATCGGGTTCGCTGGTTAATATCCCTTCCAAAACGAGCTCCCGTCAGCCCATCGTCGAAGGTGCGCATGTGTGGGGTGTGTTTCACGGGCGCGTACCCTGCCAGACGATGGCTCTGGTCATGCATATTTCCGTACATGCCAATTGCGAAAAACTGAAATGGGGCTTCACATTCTTCCAGGACCCGCAAAGTAAAAAGCCAACGACCTACGAATGGAGCGGTTCGCTTTTCCGTGACAAACCGCGGACGGGCAAATGGGCGCTCGTTAAAGGCACCGCCGACGATCCTGACGCCACCGTCATCCAGCTCGACCCCGACCAGCCCGAAAAGTCCGTTTTCCTGCTGAAAGGCGACGAAAATGTATTATTCGTACTCGACGGTTCGAAAAAACTCATGGTCGGTGGCGAATACCTGAGCTATACGTTCAACCGGGTTACCAATTGATTTTTCCAATACAAAAATCCCCCGACGTATGCTGCATTGCGTGATAATCGATGACGAGCCTCTTGCCAGGGAAATATTGGAAGAATACCTGCAAAAATCGGGCGTTACCGACGCCGTCCAGTTCAGTAATGCCCGCGACGCGCTCGCGTACCTGCGAACGTACGAGCCCGACGTTCTTTTTCTCGATATTGAAATGCCGGAAATGAATGGCATCGACTTCCTGAAATCGCTGGTGCAGCCGCCGGTAACCGTTTTCACCACCGCCTACCGTGACTATGCATTCGAAGGTTATGAGCTCGGCGTGATCGATTTTCTGCTCAAACCGATCGCCTACCCCCGTTTCCAGCACGCGCTCGAAAAAGTGCGCGACTTTCTGCAACTCAAAGAAGAAAATACCAATCTCGAACAGAACCTGTCCGAAGAAACGCCAGACTTTATTTTTGTCAAAAGCGGCGTCCAGCGCGTCCGACTGGCCTTCGACGACGTTTCACACATTCAGGGCCTGAAAGATTACGCCATTATTCACACCGTCAACGGTAAGGTGGTCATCAAAGGCTCCGTAAAGGCGATGCTCGACATTTTCCCGCCTGCACGCTTCCTGCGCGTGCATAAATCGTTTGTCATGGCCGTCGACAAGATCCGCCGGATCGAGCGTAACCGGATTATCTGGGGGAATTACCAGATACCGATCGGGCGGAGTTACAAAGAAGAGGTCATGCGGATGGTTGAGTACTGACCGCCACATAACTGTATTGCCTTGATAGCAGGCAGTGCTCCGGCGAGCCAAATCTTTTTGTTCTTGGTGATGGTTTATAAGGGTCAAGTTAGCGGGTAAATGTGTAGGTCTTTCCTTTTTCGGTTTTGAAATCGTACAAAGCCGTTTCCGGCAGCTTCGAAAGGGTCACGTTTGCGGCCGGAGAAATGATTGGTTTGGGGATATCGGTCACCTGGTAAAACGGATTGCTGTTCCGGCTGCCATCAACGAGTGCCAGCGCATTGCCTTTCAGCGCATTAGGAAGTCTTAACCGGCAGTTTCCGCCCAGATTCGACTTGATCACTAATTTGGAAACTTTTCCATCCTTCCATTCCAAAGACACGATTTCAAAACCGCCGCGTGCCCGCAAGCCACTGATCGACCCGTTTTTCCAGCTGTCGGGAATGGCAGGAAGCAAATGAATGGCGCCGTCGTGGCTTTGCATGAGCATTTCGGCGATACCGGCCGTGCAGCCGAAGTTACCATCGATCTGGAACGGTGGATGAGCGTCAAAGAGATTGGTATAAGTGCCGCCGCCGCCCTTTTTACCGGCTGCGTTGACCGGCGAAAGCTGATCGGTAATGAGCTTGTAGGCGCGGTTTCCGTCGAGCAAACGGGCCCACCAATTCACCTTCCAGCCCATCGACCACCCGGTAGAAACATCACCGCGGTGTTCGAGTGAAGTCCGCGCCGCGCCGAAAAGCTCCGGCGTGCGGTAAGCTGAAAGCTGAGCCGATGGATACAACCCATACAGATGCGAAATGTGGCGGTGTTTGTCTTCGGGATTGTCGAGGTCTTCCAGCCATTCCTGCAACTGCCCGAACTTGCCGACCTGCATCGGTGGCAGCTGCGCGCGTTTGGATTTCAGTGTTTTTACAAAACCGGCATCCGTTCCCAGCGCCTCTGCCGCGCGGATTGTGGCCGTAAAAATGTCGTAGACGATCTGGTTGTCCATCGTATTCCCCGCCCCGATTGTCGTTTTCGGGCGAATCCCCGGCGCATTCTCGGGCGACATGCCCGGCACCACTACCAGCCACTGATGCGTCGGCTCGGGTACCAGAAAGTCGACAAAGAATTGTGCAGAACCCTTCAAAGCCGGGTACACCGACCTCAGGTATTCCTTATCTCCCGAATAGCAATATTTTTCCCACAAATGCGTGCTCAGCCAGGCTCCGCCCATTGGCCACATGGCGTAGAAGATCGGGTCGACCGGGCCCGTAATGCGCCACAGGTCGGTATTATGGTGCGCAAGCCAGCCTTTGGCCCCGTACATTACCCGCGCCGTTTCCTGCCCGGTCACCGAAAGTTCTTTTATCATTTGCACCAACGGCTCGTGCAGTTCCGTCAGGTTGGTAACCTCGGCAGGCCAGTAGTTCATTTCCGTGTTGATATTGATCGTATACTTACTACCCCACGGCGGGTTCATCGACTGGTTCCAGATTCCCTGCAGGTTGGCCGGTTGCCCGACAGGCATCCCATTCCCGCCCGGTTGCGAAGAGGATATCAGCAGGTACCGCCCAAACTGGAAGTACAATGCCACCAGCTGCGGATCATGGCCGGAAGCGAATTTCACAATGCGCTCGTCTGTGGGCCATTGTGCGGCTTCGGATGTACCCAGATCGAATTTCACCCGGTTGAAATAATGCTGATAGGCTGCAATATGACTTTTCAGGATGCTGGCAAATGGCTTGGTTGCCGCTTTGCTTAAATACTGATCAGCCTTGGATTGCGGATCGGCTGTCAGTGTTTTGTAATCCACAAAATTGGTAGCAATGGAAATATAAATCGTAGCTGCATCGGCCTTGCTGACCGTCAGCGACGTGTCTCCGGCGCTCAACTGACCGCCCTCGGGCGCCACAAGTACGTGCGCACGAAACGCAACCTGGCCTTTAATGCCTTCCTTATCGCCGCTGGTTCCTGCAAAAACCATCCTTCCTCCCTTCTCGATCCTCCTTTCTCCCTTTTGAGGGCTGCTCAAAAACGAAGTAAATGTCAGTTGGCCGGGTTTGTCGGCCGTCAGACGGATCGCAATTACCTGATCGGGCACCGATGCGATCACCTGCCGGGTGTATTTCACCCCGTCGACCGTATATGAAGTAGTGGTAACCGCCCTTTCAATGTCCAGTTCACGATGATATCCGGCGAACTTGTCATGGCCCGGGAAATCGATATTCAGGTTACCGACGGGCTGGTACATCATCCCGTTCGTCGTTTTCGACTCGATTTTCTCAGCCGCGAGCCTGGCTGCTTCGTTGTGTTTGCCTTCGAATATCAGCTTTCGCACCTCAGGCAATGCGGCGAGGGCGTTAGGATTGTCGTTACGGTTAGGGCCACCAGCCCATACCGTCGATTCATTAAGTTTGAGTATCTCCCGTTCGGGGTTACCGTATACCATTGCACCCAACCGGCCATTCCCGACCGGCAATGCGTCGGTCCATGTATTTCCGGCCGGCTTTTTATACCAGAGCTTCAATGCACCGGTCGTCTGTGCAAAAGTTTGATTGGTAAAAACAAAAAGGGCCAGGCTTAACAATAGGCGTTTCATGAAGGATATGTTTTTGTCCATTGTGTTAAAAGGACACAAACAAGGATTTTTAATGCTTTGGTTGCGAAAGTTTTATTAATCGGCGGTAACGCAATGCCGGCACCATCCTGTTGTACTTCCAGGGAGAATCAACCAAGCGCTAAGGAAAGGCGAATTGGCCGGTCAGCAAGCCTCATTAATCCTCTCTATCTTTTCCATCAGCAGCCTTTTGTCCGCTTTCGATTTCGCCAGGGATAGCGATGCATTAAAATATTCCAAAGCTTTTCCCTCATCAATGCCCAGATACAATTCGCCTAGCAGTGAATGGTACAGGTGGTTGGTCGTCAGGTTGAGCTTCTCGGCTTCACGGATGGCTTCGGTTTTGGAGCGAGCCTTGGCCAGGGCATAGGTGCGGTTCAGGGCGGCGATGGGTGAATATTCCAGGATAAGCAATTGGTTGTAGTATTGCAGAATGTGCTCCCATTTTTCAGGTGTATCGGCTTTGATCGTATGCCAGTAACCAATCGCGGCTTCCAGGTGGTAACGGGAAAGTTGCTGACCGACCGAGGCGCGATTGAGGTAGTATTCTCCGCGACAGATCAGGGTAGCATCCCACAGGCTGTCATCCTGATCCTGATACAGCACGGTTTCACCCTGCGGATTGGTGCGCGCCTCGAAACGCGACGCGTGAAAACACATCAGCGCAAGCAATGCATTTACAGGAGGGCGGTCGGTCCCGGGATTTTCTGTAAGCATTTTTGTAAGCCACATGGCCTCGATGCAAACATCCTTTCGTAGCGTTACATCCTTTCCTGCCGAATAGAAACCTTCGTTAAAAAGTAGGTACAAGGTCCTCAAAACGGCATCCAACCGGGATTCGATGTCGGTTTCGCCGGGAAACTCCATTTTTACGTCCTCGGTCCGCAGCTTTTCCCGCGCCCGGTAAAGCCGTTTGTTGATCGTCTCCTTGTTGGTCAGGAATGCGCCGGCAATCTCGCTGATCCCGAACCCGCACAGCACGTTGAGTGCCAGACCGATCTGTGATTCGACAGGAAGCGACGGGTGGCAGATGGCGAACATCATCTGCAACTGGCTGTCGGTAATGTTTTGAGTCGATAAATCGATCTCCAACTCATCGCCCACAGGACTGTCCCTGACTACCTGGCCGGTGATTTTTTCCTTAAAAAGCTTGTCTCGACGCAGGTAATCAAGCGTTTTGTTGCGCGCGACAGTATAAAGCCAAGCCACGGGATTGTCCGGCGCGCCCTTAATCCCCCACATTTCGGACGCCTGTAAAAATGTATCGCTGGCAATGTCCTGGGCAATCTCGATATGTGCAAGGCCGAAAGTTTTACTCAAAACGGCGGTGATCTTCCTGTACTCCGTCCTGAACAAATGCGGTATCAATTCCTGGTTTTCCATGGCATTAAAGTAAATAAGCCTTTGCTGGTTACAAAGGCTTATCGAAGTTTTGGGCAAAAACTACATTCGGATGATCGGCCTGACCTCGACGTTACCGCCATTAGACAGGATCGGACAGCCTTTCGCCATCTCGGTTGCCTCATCGAGCGACTCGGCCCTGACCATGATGAAACCACCTACTGATTCCTTGGTTTCGATATACGGCCCATCTGTGACAACCTGGGAAGGTCTTACCACATTCCCTTCGTTGGCAAGCCGGTTTCCCCGATCTACCAGCTTACCCTGTGCAGCGATGCCGCCAATCCAGTCCATCCATTTTTGCATACTGTTTTGCAAAGCTTCCGGCGACATGTTCGACATTACCGCGGGGTCATTTCTGAAAACAAACAAGAAGTCATTCATTGTGATATAAGGTTTATGTTTTTAAAGCCTGTTGACGAACAGCCGGGCCCGGACTGGACAGCAGTTTGGGATTTTTATTCCGGAAAAATACGAAAGCTGAGAAAACGTGCGTCAGGCTTGGTACGATTGTTTAAATAAACGGCATGAAAATCAAACTGATACCATTGTAAATAACCCTGAAATGACCGTTACACGCACACATTCGAAAAAGAGACGTACCGCAAAGATCCTGATCGGCATACTGATCGCCATTGTAGTGGTCCGGCTGGTATTACCTTACGTCATCCTTCATTTTGCCAACCGCAGCCTCGCGGATATGAACGGCTATTACGGGCATATCAAGGATATCGATCTGTCCATTATCCGCGGAGCGTACAAGATAGATAGCATTTACATTAATAAAGAAGATTCCGTCACCAGCAAGCAAACACCTTTTTTTGCCTCCCGGGAGGTCGACCTATCTGTGGAATGGAAGGCGCTGATCAAAGGTTCGATTGCAGGCGAGCTGGTTTTCCAGCGGCCTTACCTGCTTTTTACGAAAGACAAAGTCGAACCCAAAGAAATTGTGAAAGACTCCGCCGATTTTCGAAAGATCCTCAACAAGTTTATGCCTTTGAACATCAACCGCTGCGAACTGCTTGGCGGGGCGATCCAGTATAAAGATTTCAGCAGCCAACCCAATGTCGACATTGCCTTGACCAACCTGAACCTGCTCGCCCAAAACCTCCGCAACAGTTACGACTCTTCGGCCATCCTTCCTGCGAGCATTCACGCAACCGCAGACGTGTACGAGGGCAAACTACGTTTCGATGCCAAGCTCAATCCGCTCGCCGATGCCCCGACTTTCGATATGAGCGCCGAACTGAACAACACCAATCTTGTAAAGCTGAATGACTTTTTCCAGGCTTACGCCAAAATCGATGTCAACGACGGGCACTTTGGATTGTATACCGAAGTGGCGGCCAAGGACGAGGAGTTTAAGGGGTATGTAAAGCCGGTGATCAAGGATCTGGACGTTTTGGGAAAGGAGGACCGGAAAGATAACCTGCTTCGAAAGCTCTGGGAAGCTGTTGCCGGTGGCGCGGGAAAGCTGTTTGAAAATAAAAATAAGGATCAGCTTGCCACCAAAGTTCCTTTCCAGGGCCGTCTCGACGATCCCAAAACGAACGTCTGGTTGGCCATTACCAATATTCTTCAAAATGCATTCATTCATGCCATCCAGCCTTCGATCGATAATGAGATCAGTATCGCCTCAGTGAAGGAAGATCAAAAAGAGAAGAAGACCTTTTTTCAAAAGATCTTCTCCAAGGATGATAAGAAAGACAAGAAGGATAAGAAAAAAGACAAGTAGCCTACTCCTGAGAGCCGGTATCGCCGCGCGTCAATCCCGAAAACGCTCCTTTCTTATGCCTGTGCAACTGTTGTGCTGCATCGATGGAATGCGAATTATGAATATCATTGTCCTCTTCCGACATTTCGGCCAGTTTTCGATAAAATTTACGCAGCACGTCGAGTTCCGCTTCGCTCAGGTCTTCGATATCGACCATCCTATTGCTTGCGAAACGGCTGGCGGCGATCAGTTCGTTGAGCTTTAGTTGAATCGCCTTCGAATCTTTGTTCTGCGATTTCTGAATCAGAAAAACCATCAGAAAGGTAACAATCGTGGTGCCGGTGTTGATGACCAGCTGCCATGTATCGGAATATTTGAAGATTGGCCCGGTAATGCCCCAAATCAGTATGATACTAAATGCTACGCCGAATGCCATTGAACTACCGGTCCAGGCTGTGATCCGGATAGCCATTTTTTCGAAAAAATTGATTTTTCCTCGTTCCATAAACAAACTATGTTGAGAAAGCAATCTCCGATCTTTGGAGCTCAAATGCTACTTCTTTATTTGATTTTCAAATAATAACGCCGCTCTTACCCGCTATTACGATATCCGGCCCACGGCCCGTTCATAGCGGGTGATACAACGTTCGATCCACCCAAAACTGAAAATATGACTTTTGTCATATTATGAACCAAACTAATTCTTGTATATTGTAGTACTATTTCAATCATTTTACTCAACGTTAGCAAAAAGGGCTTCTACGTGAAGCCCTTTCTTTTAGTGCTTCATAGCTGTTCCCGTTTCGTGCCCGTCATGGTGTTCGTGCAGGTTCCCGGCTTTTCCCACCTTGTTATAGTCTTTCAAAACCTTTTTCGACTCATCAGTCCCGATCGCCTCCACGCGCTGGATCATGTACGGTAATATTTTAGGGAACTGAGATTTTCCGGCCAGCTGCAATGCTCGTTTCGCGTCGATAGCTGCCAATGGCTCGGCGGCGTACCATTCCATCAGCGGCAGGTTATGGTCGTCTTTGTCTTCGGCCTTCTGCACCAATGCATCCAGCACATCCCAACGCTGGGAAGGATTGAGCCGAAGCATGCCCGAGGTCAGGTACAGCCGCACCAGCTTGGAATTATCCTTCTGCGCCAGCTCTGCAAACTTTTTCAATGTCTCGGGCGAAACAGATTTGTTTTCGGTCAAAAGCTGTATTGACCAGCTGCGGATGTATTCGCTGTCGTTTGAAAGCAGGTCGGCAAGTTCTTTTTCCGTGAGTCCCTTTGTCACGTGGAGTGTCCATAACGCTCGGAGCTTGCGGGTTTCGTCCGGATTTTTCGCAAGGATCTCTTTCAATGCCTTATGTACTTTCTTGTTCGGACCGCGTTCCTGCAAAATCGTGCGCGCCTGACGGACATACCATTCATTAGGGTTCAACTGATAATTGACCAGCTCCATATCCGAGGCTTTAGACAAATCCACCTGCACCCATTTGTCGTTGTCGTGGGTAATTTTGAATATCCGCCCCATCGTTTTGTTGTGCACATCCGGATTCGGGCTGTGGCATTGGTTTTTATCGTACCAGTCGATGGCCCAAACAGACCCGCTTGCATCATATTTGAAGTTCAGCCATTGCGACCAGGAATCGTTCATTGCCATGAAGTCGTTCTTGTGCGTTGCCTCATACCCCGACCCGGAGCGTGTCAGATGATCGGTATTGAGACGAGCGCCATTGATGTTGTTCATGAAAATATCGTTGCGATATTCTTTCGGCCAGCTGTTGCCCAGGTAAATCATCGCCCCCGCGTGCGCGTGCCCCCCGCCCGCGGATGCCGAACGGAAATTACCCGCGTGCGGCCCGCGCTCTCCTACCCAATGCACGTGATCGGCAATGGTTTTGATGTCGTCGTAAGTATAGGGGTTGAAGTGCTTGCCTGCCTGCCGCTGGTAGCGCGCGCCCTGAATGATGTGGTACATATGCGGGATCACGCAAACGGTAATGAACGGGTGTCCATAGTCATTAAAATCGATCCCCCACGGATTGCTCGACCCTTCGGCAAACACCTCGAATTTGTGCGCAGTCGGGTGGTAGCGCCACACGCCCGCATTGATTTTTGTCCGTTCCGAATCCGGTGCTCCGGGCTTGCCTACATTGGAATGGGTGAATACGCCGTGTGTGCCATAAAGCCAGCCGTCCGGGCCCCAGCGAAGGTTATTGAGTACTTCGTGCGTATCTTCCAGTCCCCAGCCGTCGAGCAAAATCTGTGGCGGCCCCGAGGGTTTGTCATTTTTAAAATCGGCAGGGATAAATAGAAGGTGAGGCGCTGAACCCAGCCACACACCGCCCAGTCCCACTTCGATACCGCTGATGAGGTTGAGGTTTTCTGCAAATACCTTGCGTTTGTCGAGCGTGCCGTCGCCATTGGTATCCTCAAAGATCAGGATTTTGTCCCTTCCCTGGCCCTCCGGAGCGCGTACCGGATAAGTATGGCCTTCTACGACCCAAAGCCTGCCGCGGGAATCCACGGTGAAACTGATGGGCCTGATAATGTCAGGTTCGGCTGCCGCGAGCGTGATTTTAAAACCCGGAGGAGGTGTCATGGCCTTCGCCGCGTCCTTACCCGATAGCCCTGCATTTAAAACAGGGTCCAATGGCGGCAGGATGATGATGTCTTGCTGTTTCAGCTCATTGGGGAAATCCGGCCGGCTTGGGTAAAAACGAAAATCATCGAAATTGATATGCGCCCATTTGTCGTTGGGAATGTAGGGGATTTGCGATATACCTGTCTCATTATCAACAATCCGGATAAAAATCTCCTTGTTCAGATAGGGTTGCAGATCCACCACCGCAGGCTGTAAAGTAGCCCTTCCCTGACCAGTGATATGGTAGATGACCTTATTATCGGCGGCCGTCACGATTTCCACCCGGGTATCCTGCAACGCGCCACCGGACACGCGGAATGCCGCGAATGGCTGTGTTACCTGGAACGGAACGGAGGTCAATGTACCCGTTTGTTTGTAATTAAGCGTGCCTCCGCTACTCAGGAAGTATTTCCCTTCGTAGCCAATATTCATTTCCTTTTCATGAACCGGCGAAGGGTCCGAGCTGAACAGGGCACTGGCGAATGCGTCGCCCGTCGCGGTCCAGTTTTTCAGGTCACCCGTTTCAAACCCCAGGTTCAGCGCCTGGCCGTCTTTTGTGGGTAGCTGACCGGCCACCGTTTCATTTGAAATAACGCCTTCAACCACCTCAAAACTACCCACCATACCCGCAGCGCGGTGCCCGGGCACGGAACAGTAATAGGTGTCGCTCTGCTCGGCCTTGAAAGTAAGGCTCGTGCTGGTTCCCTTTTCAATGATGACCTTGCTTTTAATACCAAGCTTTTCCAGCGCGATATCGTGCGTCATCAGTTCTCCATTCGTGATCGTGATCCGCACACGATCGCCTTTATTGGCCTTCAATGTCGGGTTCCGGGAACCGTCTTTGGCAAAAAAACCGAGCATGGTCGCTTCCAGCGCGTAGTCGCGATCGAATTTTTCTTCGGTTTGTGTCGTCTTTGTTTTCTGCGCAAAGGTGTCCGGCGACGGGACTGTCACCATGGCCAATGCCAGCGGGACGAGCATGTGTGTAAACCTGATCATACTTAACTGTTTAGGAATTTCGGTTTTAAAAGCTAAGAATAAAGGAAGGCGACAGCATGTTTATACTTATTAGGAAGAAATCGAAAAAATTCATTTCTAATTTTGAAAAAATTCATAAATTTGAGGACTCAATCTCCTTTGTTATGAAAGCCGTTGCTCAACCTGGTTCACATTTGAAATCCAAATTCAAACACATTGACATGGACAGCAATTTCTCTATTGTGCTCTCCGCCCGAAAAGGCCTGCACACGAAAGTTTTTTATGACTTCGCCGAGGCAATCAAAATGCCAGAACGGAGATTGGCGGCGATCATGAACGTCTCCGCGCGTACCATCAGCAACTATAAAGAGGCTCAAAAGCCATTGGAACCCCTTTATGGCGAGCATCTTCTGAAACTGATCGCCCTTTTTGAAAAGGGAGAGGAGCTTTTCGGAACCATCGACGAGTTCAATTACTGGTTGCAAAAGCCATTTTGGAATTCGGCTGAAAGGCCCGCTGACTGGCTGACGACCGGCGGTGGTGTGGATTTTCTGAGCGAGGAGCTCGATAAAATGGCAGAAGGTTATCCGGCTTAAAAGATGTTGGTATTCCGGATCGTCCACAGGCTTTATGCCAGCACATTGTTTGCCTCCGGAATGCGCGGCAGATGGAACAGTGCGGGCAATAAAGTGATCTACACCTCCGAAACGATCCCGCTTGCATTACTTGAAAACCTCGTAAGGAGGCAGGGCGTGGGGTTCAATACGGATTTCAAAATCATGTTTATCGAAATACCCGACGATGCGGTTATCGAATCGGTCGCCGAAAGCGAACTCGAAGCCGGCTGGCGCGACCCCAACGACTATTCGCAGTGCCAGCCGCAGGGAGACCGATGGTTCAACGACGGTAAGGCGCTCGCCCTGAAAGTACCGTCGGCTGTGATGCCCCTGGCATTCAATTTTGTCATTAACACCGCGCATCCCGACTATCCCCGCGTGAAGCTTGTGGAGGTTACCGACCTGGTACCGGACAGCCGGATCGACGATATTTTAAAGAAATATTCTTTCACGACAGGCACTTAATCAGTACATTATTTTTCCGCCACCTTACGCGCGGCCGCCTGGTTTTCCGCCACCCGCAGTTCGACGATCTTCGCGATCAAATCCATCGGCATCGGTTTATTCAAAGGAAAATGCACCGAGCCTTTCGTCCCCTTGTAACCCGAAAGTTCAGATGAGAGCGCTTGACATATTCTTTCGGTAACAGGATAAAGCGCGACATGCTTTTTCCACCCGGCAAAGTAAATCAGGTACGTCCCGTTTATATTAAACGTCGGCATATCATATGAAATCGTCTCCACAGCTTCGGGCGCGAGGTTCCTTATCACCATGCGGATCTCCTGTAATATCTGCTGCACATCCTCCGGAAAGCTTGCGATGTAATCGTCTATTGAGCGGTATTTAGTGGCCATGTTCCCTGTGTTTTTTGACTTGATAAAGCCATCGGGAGCGCTCCTCGGCAGTCATCGCATCCGGATCGGTTGTCCTACGACCTACTTTAAGTTGGATCTCCTCTTTCATATCCTTCATCTTTTTACAAAAATACAAAATACCCGCTTCTCAAAGCACGAGCTTATACCCTCTCCCTCTGATATTAATAATCTGAATCTTGGGATCCTCGCGTAAATAGCGGCGAAGTTTGGTGATGAAAACGTCAAGACTCCGGCCGTTGAAGAAGGAGTCGTCGCCCCAAAGTTCATTGAGGACTTCACTGCGGCCAAGCACTTCGTTGCGCTGCTGGTAGAGGCGGCGGAGCAGTTCGGCTTCACGGTGAGATAACGTGACTTCCCGGTTGTCAACGGAGAGTTTTTGTTTGGCAGGATCGAAAAGGTAGCGGCCGATTTTCAACGTTCCCTGGATGCTTGCACGGGAAGCGCCTACACGCAGGAGCGCATTGATACGCGCAACGAGTTCATCGAGGCTGAATGGTTTTTTGATATAATCGTTTCCGCCCAACTCAAAACCTTTTACCACATCGGCAGTTTGGGAGCGTGCCGTCAGGAATATGATCGGCGTGTGCGGATCGTCGCGACGAATATGTTCGGCCATCGTGAAGCCGTCCATATCGGGCATCATGATATCGGCCACCACGATATCGGGCTGGTACTGCCTGAATTGTTCCAGCCCCTCGATCCCGTTAGTGGCATACAGCACGTCGAACCCTCTGTAAGCCAGGCTATCTTTCACAATCATGCCCAACGCGGGTTCGTCCTCTATGAATAGTACCTTAGCCATTTCTCAGAATTTTAAAACAAAAGCACTTCCTTTCCCCGGTTCGCTTGCCAGACTGATACTCCCTCCATGCTTCTCCACCACTTGCCGCACATAGGCCAGCCCCAGGCCGAAGCCTTTTATCTGATGCAAATCGCCGGTAGGCACACGGAAAAAGCGATCGAAAACCGAAGCCTGATAAGCCTTGGGGATGCCGATCCCGTTGTCGGTGACCGTAAGCTGCCAGCCATGCGGCTCCTGCTCGTAATTGAATGATATCGTTACGCGGTCATAGGAATACTTGATTGCATTGTCGATGAGGTTATTGATTACATTTCCGAAATGCATCCGATCCACCTGCACTGTCGTCCCAAACGGGATATGCATATTAAATACCACCGTTTTCGCAGCTTTGATCCTGTGGTTGGCAGCCAGCTCGCATAACATTTCGGCCAGGCCCACCGGCTCTGTCCGGAATTCAAATTCCTGCTTTTCTTCCACGGCCAGGTTCAACACTTTCTCGACCAGTTCGGATAACCTCTGAAGGTTGTTCTGAGAAATATGAAGGTATTCTTCGGTCTTACGGGGATCGTTCAACGCTCCGAAATGCAACAATGCTTCCACAGCCGCCGTAACGGTCGCGATAGGCGTTTTAAGCTCGTGGGTCATGTTGTTGATGAAATCATTCTTGATATCGGAAAGCTTTTTCTGCCGCAGTATGGTCCGCAGCATGAAGACGAAGCAACCCGAAGTAAGCAGCAAAAGTAGCAGCGAGCCACCCAGCAGCCAACCCATTCGTCTCAGCAGATAGGGAACGGGCATTTCGAAAGTAGCTTGCACGAAAATATGCCGGACCGGATTGACCGGCAGCGGTAAGGTCCTGAAACGGCCATCGCTTTCTGCATTCAAGCCATTCCCGTTGTAAATGATCAGGTTATCTCCCCCTGCCTTGGGAAGAATGGACAGCGTGTCGATGGTGAAAGCTACGTCGATGTTTCTTCTCAATAATTCCGCACGATAGACCGAATAGATCCTTCTCAAATCCACCCGGCCGCCTCCTTCCGTCCACTCCTGCAGCACGAAGCGTGAAATACGTCGCGCCAGGGTATCGGCCGGCGCGATGGTTACACTGTCATTGTTGAACTGATAATAAAAACGCGATCCTGCGCCGGCGTCGGTGCGCCTGACCAGCACGCGCGCTTCTTTGGGAGCGCTTCCGGGAGATTTCTTGGAAACAGCCCGGGGAGGCGTATTAGGAACGCTTCCAGGAGCGTCACTGGAATTAGCCTTGCCGGGACGACCGGGACGGTGCCTGCCCAGAAGCCTTCGCGCATTATCCACCTGATGCCCTTCGATTACCTGAAACAACGCATCCTGGACGGTATTCGCAAACTGCTGCCGGTTAAGCTGATACGTTGTAAGGAGCCAATATCCCTGAAATGCATTGATTGCGACAATGCAGGCAGTCATGAGCCAGAAAATCGAGCGGATGCGGCGGTTGGTCATACCACAAAGCTAAACTTTCCGGGTGGATGATTTCCGGCACCTTAACACTATTTAACACAAAATAGTATTGATTAATATGGCGCTTACCGAAGCAGAGAAATGGCCGCTTCCCCATTTCGGTGGAAGATTCTTACCCCATCCAGTTCCCTCACAAACCGGTAATGCTTCCGAATGTATTCGCGTATCACAGGCACTTTGTCATGGGGCAGGAAAAGGTGCCCGCGCTCTGAATATTCGGGTAGCATCGCCTCGACGAATATTTTAGGCTTGTTTTCCTCCATATCTTCCAAAAAATCCTGGGTCCAGTTCGGAACAAGCGGCGATTTCATCGAAAAGTGAAAAGTGTGAACGTCCCGGTAACCCATCGGCCGCTGCGCGCTCACCAGCAACCCGTCACGCCAGCCCCAAACCACCACCGGATCCGACGAGCGGGTGTATCTGACGATATGCCCAACCACCTTCCTGTCAGTATCAGCCCGAACGTCGTAAGGTATTTTTCCGTCGAGGTATTTAAGACTGACGGCCGTTTGCAGTACACCTCCCAGCAACAGGACACCTGCCGCATATTGCCGGACCAGCGGCCGGCTCATCGACAGGAATAATGCATTGAAGATCAGCAGGGGGACAAAAAGAAAGAGTTTATAATGCTCAAAATTGTTACCCGACTGCAATACCGCATAGACGCTCAGCAGCAGGAACAGGAAAGCAAAAACAAAAGGGATCCAATTGATTTTAAGCTCTGAGCGCCATTTTTTAAAAGACAAAACCGGCAAGGCAAGTGCTAATGCAGCAAGTGTGAATACATAAGTGCCAGAGCTGGTAGCGTAGAAAATAAACCGGATCGCACGGATCGGACTGAACCGTTCGGCGATGGGCATGGATGAAAACTGGGTCGTGAAAGAATAATAAAAGTAGTTCCAAAAATAGTTATTCCAGAACACATCCAGTTTGCCCCTCAAGCCATAAAAGGCATTGACGAAAATAGTGGGGAACAGGCAGCCTGCGAGCAATGCGGCCATGCCTGGCCAGTCTTTACGCTTTGCCATGGTCAGCAACAGAAAGGCCCCTGTGAGCAGACCCATTGGCGCATTTTGAAATTTGGCATAAATCAGGCTCCCAAGCAACAAGCCCGTCGCCGCCGCGATTGCCGGGCTGGTCCACCGTCGGTAGAAGTACAAAAAGAACAATGCAACGCCTGCGGTGACCATAAAAATACTGTTGTGCTCGGAATTGTAAGCCGCGAAAATGGGGCATATCGTCCCGAGAAAAAGGGCAAGACTCCAAGTCAGTACCAGGCTGATATTCTTTCCGGCAAACAACTTATATATCTGATAGAGAAGCAGTAGCGTACCTGTCCAGAGTAACAACCCGATGATTTCGGCACTGCTGTAATTGACCGGCATTCCGGCCCATGAACCAGCAAGTAAAGGAAACACAGTCAATGGCCGGGCGTCAGTGTAGTTAAGCAACGTCCATAGTTTGTCTGGGTAATGGTTGATGGCGATGACCGCGCTGAGCCAGGTACTCGTATCGATATCATATTCTCTGTCGCGCAGAAAAGGGATTCTCACAGCCCACACCAGCAGCAGCATGACCGAGATCACGATTACAGCATCTTTCCGGGAAATTTTGTGTTGAGGATCATTTATGTATACCCTATAAATCCACAAAGAAGACAGAAAGAAGACAACAAACAGGAACAGTTTAAAGTAGAGGTTATAAACCATTAGTATACAGAGGGTTGTTAAGTATAAATCAATATAAGGCCAGCACCTCTTTAATACATCATAAAATGAGATTTTTTTTAGTTGCCGGTGCAAAATCCGTATTGGGAAGGCTTTTTATTGAACTCTGGCAGGATTTTCTTTAACACTACTTAACATTAAATAGCAGAACCTTACAAACCGTCGCCTGACCTTTGATCCATCAAAAATCAAAACCAAGGTGACATTATGAAAAAGCTTCTTTCAATTTTCATGCTGCTCTTCGCAGCAGCCCCGAACATTCTCGCCCAAGCCTCAGGACAAATCAATTACGAAGTCGTGCGCAAGATCGACCAATCGCGCTTACGCTTCATGGTCAATGGCGAGGAGGTGAAACAGGGCGATCCCAACTTCCCGACGGATGTTCCAGACACCCGCACAATCGGACAGAAAGTGCTTTTTGCCGGGAATTTTGTACGAGAAAACCGGGATGAAGAAAACATGATGCTGCGGGTAAGACAAGAACCCGGCGGCATCCCGCAAACGACCAATGCCGGGCGCCCGTTTGAAGAATACGTGGTGACAGACATTGCGGCCCAGAAAACGCTGACGTTTGTAACGGTCGGAAAAGACAAGGAGGCCCATACCTATAAAAGCGAAGCGCCGATTGAAGCGACCGCCGGCTGGCAGCCTACACATCAGACAAAGAAAATTGCAGGTTTTTTATGTCAAAAAGCGATCGTTAATTACCATAAGGAACCCTATGCCGTTTGGTTCACGACCGAATTGCCGTTCCGGTACTCCCCCGTGCCCGCCCTTACACCTGAAAAAGGGGTTGTACTACTCGTAGAAGGGAGCCGCGAGCAGTTCAGGGCCACGAAAGTAAGCCTGGGCAAAGTCGATGAGAAAGCCGTCATGCCCGATAATCAGGCAGAGACTGTCAGTGCGGAACAGCTGACAGATATCCGCCAGAAGGCGATGGCTGATTTTCACCAAAAAATGGGGCCTGGCGGTGGAGGCATTTAAACTGATACTCTGCCTGCTGCTGCTTTCGCTATCGCCCGTATTTGCCCAAAAGACATCTTCGGCAGGCGAAATCAGCGGTATGGTCCTCGATTCTGTCTCGCGGAAACCGCTGCGGATGGCTTCCGTTTCCCTGCTGCTCGCACGTGACTCCGCCTACGTAAGTGCGACGATTACCAACGGCGACGGCCATTTTGTGATCCGGAAAGCAGCACCCGGCTCTTACCGCTTGCTAATCACTTTTGTGGGTTATAAAAACCTGTCCTGGCCCATTACCGTTAGCCGCGATGCATCTGTTGATGCGGGAACGCTGTTGATGACCGAGCAGGGCACACAGTTGAACGAGGTAGTGATCAAGCAGGAGCGCGCCCCGGTGACGATCAAACAAGATACCATCGAATTCAATGCAGGTTCGTTCAAAACGCAACCAAATGCGCAGGTAGAAGAATTGCTGCGCAAATTACCGGGCGTCGAAGTGGGTCGTGACGGCTCCATTAAGGCCAACGGCCAGGCTGTGAACAAGGTGCTTGTGGACGGCAAACCATTTTTTGGCAATGACCCTAAAATGGCAACCCGCAATCTGCCCGCTGATATTGTCGATAAGGTTCAAATGTATGATCAGTCCTCGGACCAGTCCCAGTTTTCGGGGGTGGACGATGGTGACCGCGAGCGGACGATCAACATTACCATTAAAAAAGATAAAGGAAAGGGCTTTTTCGGGCAAAATGTACTGGGCGCCGGCCCTGCTAACGGTGATCAGTCGGCGAGGTACGAGGCCAAATTGAATGTGAACCGTTTCAATAACCACAACGGAGGGCCTAACCGGCAGCTTTCGGTAATCGGGCAGGCTAACAACCTTAACCAGCAGAGTTTCAGCATGGCCGACGGAGGTGGCGGGCCGCAATTGGTAGGCCAGCCGGGTAGTGGCGGCGGCGACGGGCAGATTGCCCCTTCCAATGTTATCGAAGTAGGTGCATTGGGCGTCAACTACCGGACTGAAAGCAAGGTCGTGAAATGGGGCAAACGCTCCGAAATGGCTGCCAGCTATTTCGTGAACCGCGCCGTGACGACCACCGACCAGCAAAGCAGGCGCGAAAATGTCCTGCCCGGGCAGTCGTTTCTGACCGACCAAAGTAATTATTCTAAAAACACCTTGCTTACGCACCGCATCAACGGCCGCTTCGACCTGCCGATCGATTCGCTGACCAGCCTCAGATTTACACCCAACATCAGTTTTCAGACCAGGGACTTGCTTAGCAAAAACAGCAGTTACTCCTACCGCCCTGCCGCAGACTCGCTCAACAAGGGCCTTAACCAATATGACCTGCACGGAACCGGGCTGAATGGGTACAACAATTTATTGCTGATGCGGAAATTCAGAAAAGAAGGCCGGAGCTTGTCCGCGAATCTCAACACACTTCTGACCACCGGAAACACGACAGCTTATAACCGGTCGGCCAACACTTTCTTCGACACATTGACAACGACGCCCGGAAGAGAAAGAATCGATCAGCGGAATGCGCAGGACCAGCTTGCATTACAGAACACGGTGACCGTTTCTTTTACAGAACCCATTTCTTTCACCAAGAAACTGGAATTCAGGTATGCTTACGGCAATAATTTTGGCAAACTGCTTCGGAATGTAGCCGACAAAAGCGAGGAAACGGATCATTATGACAAATCCGACGCCTCGTTAAGCAGAAATTTCGCCAATACCTTCGAAACGAACCGACTGGGAGCTACTTTCCAGACCCGTCGATTGCGCTACACGTTCGCATTAGGCGCAGACGTGCAGCTGGCATCCCTGCGGCCCACCGATCGATCAACCGAGGTTGGCTACCGGTCCGAATATGCCTATTTCATGCCTAATGCCCTTTTTTCCTATACATTCCGGGGTAAAAAGAACCTGCGGCTTCAATACCGGACGCGCGTCGTATCGCCCGGCATTACACAGCTGCTACCCATTGCCGACAACTCCAATCCACTCAATATCAGCATTGGCAACCCGGCATTGCGGCCTGAGTTCTATCACAATATTACCCTTACATTCAGCGCGTCGGGCCAGAGCGGGACGGATAACCTGTTTGTTTTCGGGAGCTTCAACCAAAGCAACAACCGCATTGGAACATCCACGCGCACCGATGCGTCGGGCGTACAAGTCAACACGCCGATCAATACGGGGGGATTCTTATCGGGAACCGGATTTGTCGCGCTTAGCAAAAAGATCGAACCTCTGGGGCTATCGGTCAACCTGAGCACACAGGGAAGCCTGGCCCGCAATACGAACATGATCAATGCGTCGGACAATGTAACGACGTCGACCTCGATCGGGCAAGGCATACGCCTGCAATCCGATTACAATGGCCGGATCGACTATGGCCTGAGCGCGCGCATTACCTACCAGCAGGCGCGGTACTCGCTTTTGTCCCAACAAAATATGCAGTACTGGTCGCAATACGCCACGGGCGATGTGCATTGGCAGCTCCCGGGAAACCTGGTGCTCGCGTCGGATCTTACCTATACCGGCAACACCGGCCGGGCCGAAGGATATAACCAGCGATTCCTGCTCTGGAATGCTTCGGTTGCCAAACAGTTTCTTCGCACGCGGCAAGCCGAGGTACGATTGCAGGTTTTCGACCTCCTCAACCAGAACCGCAGCCTGGTCAGGAATACCGGTGATGCCTATATTGAAGATGTCCGCAGCAGGGTATTGAAGCGATATTTCCTGCTCAGTCTGGTGTATAACCTGCGGAAATTCGGAGTTTAACCGCCAGCATACGAAGTTCCTTGCTGCTTTTCGCAAAAAAAGCGGGTGATAAACAACAAAAAGCGTGTTATGGCAGCCCATGACACGCTTTTACACTACTGTTCGTTTATCGGCTTATTATTCTTGTCTTAGATCGCTGGAATTAATGCAGTTATGGTCCCGAAACTGTTCTCCAGGCTGTGAGCGCACAATTTTTTCGCCTCACAAATCGTAAAATTAATTCTATAATACTAACAATAAATATTTCGAAGCAGTTTTTTTTAGTCCCCCTCCGGCGGTGTAGCGCCTTCGTGGTATCGAATCACAGGCTATATCTCAAACTAACCAGAAAATTCCGCGTAGCACCAGGTGAAAACTGGTTAGCGTAAATCGCATTGGCATAATAATGCTCATTGAACAGGTTGTTAACATTCAGCCGCATTCCGATGCGGCCAACCCGATATCCTACTGCAAGATCGGCCACGGTATAAGCCGCCATCACGAAGGTATTGGCACTGTTGGTAAAGGTTTCGCCCATGTAATTGACACCCGCACCAATGCTGGCGCCTTTCAATGTGCCATTCTGCCCCTCATAGTTCAGCCACACATTCACCATATTTTCCGGGGCAAACGCCACACGTTTTCCGGCAACTGGGTTGAGCTCCACACCATTATAAGGCAGATATTCCGCTTTCGAGAAAGTATAACCAGCCGTCACATCAAGTCCGGGAGCCACAGAACCCTTCATTTCAGCCTCAAACCCTTTCGATTCCGCCGAACCGATCCGCTTGTAAATTCCACCCGGCATTGCTTCCAGCTGATTGTTTTTACGCATATAGTAAAAGGCCAGGCTAGCCACCCACTTTTTATTCATTTCCAACCTTGAACCAACTTCCCCCTGGTACCCCGTTTCAGGATCGAACGTTTCGCCGTTCGGCGCCACCCGGCGGGCAGGTTTGAAATAGGTCGAATAGGAGCCGTAGACAGACAATACTTCCAGAGGCTGGTACACCAAACCTGCCCGGTATGTCAATGCGGATTTGGAGATTCTGGATTCGAGGCCCTTGGATGTCACCTTACGGTCGGCACCGACCTGATCAGTGAAATAGGTACCACGGAAATTATCGTAACGCAAACCTACCAAACCTTTCAGTTTCTCACTGATCTTAATCCAGTCCTGTACATAAATACCGTGCACATTCTCCATTGTAGCACGGTAGTATGTGTCTTTGAAGTCAATATAACCCTGGTTCAAAACAGGGTTACGAATTGAAACCGTCGCATTCTTCCCCGGCCCGAAAACGTCGCCATTGTAGGTTTTGCGATCGAGAATGCTCAGCGAATACCCGGCCAGGAGTTTATGCGAAATGCCTTTCGTATCAAACTCAAAGGTCAGTTCCAGCTGGTTTTGCAGGGGTTTCGTGAGGTGATTGAAATAGAATGGGAAAGAGCGGTTCAGCGAATCGAGGGTGGCATTGAACGACAGTTCTTCGGTTGAAAAATAGTTGATATTGTCGGCATAATACGAAAGCTGGTCTGAAAGCGTCAGACCGGAGTTGAAACGGTGCACATATTTCAACTGGTAATCATAACGCGTATGTTTCAGAAAATCGGAGGGGTCGTTGTAACGCGTATCTCGGTCCATACCCGGGGCGAGCTCGCTGCCTTCGAGCATCGGCAGCCCGGTATCGGTGTCGTAAATGTCCTTGTTGGCACCGACGGTCAGGTAAAACAGGTCGCGACCGGTGGGCGTGTATTCCAATGCGAGGTAACCATTGTTGGTATTCGACCCTGAATGACGGTAACCGCCCGTATCCGACATTCCGAAATCGACGCGGTACCGCAGTTTGTCGTTGACAGGACCTCCCGCGCCTGCGCGCATGCGCCGGGTATTAAAACTGCCATAAGCTGCCGAAAAATCGGCCTTAAAATCCGCAGACGGTCGTTTCCGGGCAATATTAATGATTCCTCCCAAAGCCGAATGCCCGAAAAGTACCGAGGCAGGGCCTTTCAGCACTTCTATGCTTTCGACATTCGCCAGATTGGTATTCGGCGCGCTGGTGGAAATGTTATGCCGCTCATCGCGGACGCCATCGACCATCAGTACAAAATTGGAAAAACCACGGATCGTGAAATGCTGAAAACCGCCATAAGTATTGTTAGCACGCACGCCGGTGGTGTTCTTCATGGCTTCCTGCAAATCGTCGATGCCTCGCTGCTCGATGGTGCGGGCCGAAACGGCCGAGGTGGTAAGCGGCATATCCCGTAATGGGACATCGATTTTATTAACCGACGAAAATGCATTGCGGTGTGCGCCTGAAACTGTTATTTCAGACAAATGATGGGTTTTGGCAATGCTGTCGGACGCGGTTTGCGCTAACACACTGCTCCTGGGAGATAACAGTACCACTGCCAGCAGGGCACAAAGAGAAGCCTCCCCGACTCTGCCATACCGCGGGCAGCGGGTCTTAAACATGAACATACTTTTAACCGTTTAAGGTGAGTAATGATCCGAAAAAGGCAGGTCTCCTGACTTGTAACATTTACGCCGTCCTTCCCGGGTTAATTTTGAATGATTGAATGACTGAATGATTGCATAGTGTATTTATTCAATCATTCAATCATTCAGTCATTCAAAACTCAATTTCCAGTGGACATCAATCTGGCATAAACTGCATTCGTTACTTACAGTTGCGCGACAGTTCGTGATTTGCACACGATTCCCTATTAATTCACAGAACGTAAAACCTTTTCCTGGTGGAAAATAAATTAAAGAACTTTTTTGGGCCGCAAAGTTACGATTTAGTCATAGTTTGCGGCATTAAAACGGGAAAAATAGTCATTTCAAAAAACTGTCACATGGAAAGACACGTCGATATACGGCTCCGTCATTGGGTGTTTGTGGACGAGGTCAAATTTTTTGGCCCCGGGCGCTACGAGTTGCTGGAACGCATCGCCGAAACCGGCTCGATCGCGCAGGCTGCCAAGGAAATGGGCCTTTCTTACAAAAAGGCATGGGCGATGGTCGATGCGCTCAATACGCTGGGCAAGGGGCCTTACGTAGTCACCCAGAAAGGAGGCACCAAAGGCGGCGGGACAGTGCTCACCGACACCGCCCGGAACGTAATGGCCGCCTACAAACGGCTGAACGATAAACTGCTTGCAGCATTGGCAGAAGAGCAGGAGCTTTTGTCACTCGTCTGACGCAGCTTGTCAAGGTCGGGTCAGCGGGCCGGCATTCTTTCTGTTTTAGTATAATTGAAATAGGAACGCCCACCTAAAACGGAGGTCTCAGCCGAGAGTTTATAAGTGCCCCAGGGGTAAGATGCTTCCGTTTTCAGGAGCAGTTTTTGGAAAGTACCATTTGTTTTTTGAGACTTTTTCAAAAGCTCGGTCACTACCCGGCCATCCATTGTGGCCGGTTTGGGCAGGTTATAAATATGCAGGATCGTCGGAACGATGTCAATGTTGGACGTCGGCAATTCGGTTGTGAAGCCTTCTTTAAAATCCGGCCCGGAAGCCAGTAGTGCAATATTGATTTCATAAGGGCTCGAACCGCCATGCCCCGCCACACCACCCGAGAAATCAGTACCAGCGTAGCCTTTGTCGTTTTTCGAGTCGTTCCAGTTTGGTGCCACCAGAATATCTCCGGCGCGTTTGGAGTGGTTATAATGGATCAGATCTAAGGAAAGCGTTCCTTTTACTGCTCCCTGCGCGTTGCCTTCCTTTGCCGGTCTGGTAAAAACCGCCCCTACCCACTCCTGCTTATGCAATGCAGCGACAATAGATTCGATCGTTTTTACGTCGTGATTTTTGACATAGATCGCTCCCTCCGCCACCACCACATCGTCTGATTCTTTGTCCTTTTTCAAACCTTCTTTAATCAGAAAATCGACGAGTCCGGGCTTGGCAGTATGCGTTACGAAGCCGTGATCGGTGGAAATGATGACATTATACCGCTCCCCGGAACCCTTCGTCCGTAGTGCTTCCATGATTCTTCCAAACTGGCCGTCCACGTATTTGATCGCTTTCACGGCCTGCTCCGAGCCGATGCCGTGCTCATGCGCCGCGCCGTCGGGATCCGAAAACCAGATCGCGCTCACAAGCGGACCGTTTTTAACCAGTCCGTATTTCAATAATGCATCCGTTATCCACTTGTGGCGGCCCATTTCCTCATCGGCGCCCTGGCTATCCAGGCCAATTTCAGTTAAAACCTGATTTTTGAACGACTCGGGCAAAATCAAATCCGGGTTTACAACCGCCCCATTCACGGTATGATTTTGTAAAAAGGCTTGTCCGGTCGTTCCAGAACTGAAAACCATCATTTTCTGACCCGCGTCCGCCAGCACCTCGCCGAGCGATTTGGCCGTCAGCAGCGGCCCGGCTGTGGCGGGAGGAATTTTCTTCAAATCGTCGTAGGTAGTTCCGATTGACTTGTTTGGAGCTACTTCGGGAATGTAAATGGAATTTCCCAGCAAACCGTGCGTGCCCGGATAGGAGCCCGTGGCGTAGGAAGCAGAATTCACCCGTGTTACCGTCGGGAAAACGCTGTGGTGATGCTTTCCCCATGCCGCCGTTCTCTTAAATGCAAACAAATTCGGCATTTGTTCTTCGGTAATGTAGTCAGGACGCAAGCCGTCAAAAAACACGATCAGGGTTTTGACTTCAAAACGGCGGTTGGCCGTACCCTGTCCGTGAGACAGTTGCAGGGAAATTATCAGAAAAAAACAGAGCAGACAGCGAAGATCTGGTTTCATCAATAGAAAAGATTACTGGATTTCGGAAACGGTAACAATGTGCTTGCTGCGCTGAATACCGTAGAGCAACGTTTTGCCAGCCACCGAGCGGTCTATGGCGATGCCCTGTCCCTCGATGGGCGCAGGTAATGAGCGAAGGTGAGTTAACGTATAGCCTGAGTTCGGTAGTTTCAAGACATAGACCTCGCCGCGATCGTGACCCGTACAATATAGCAGCCCATCCTTACTCCAAGCACCTCCCGAATTGCTTTTGGGCGTAAACAGGTCGACCAGATGCTTTGGAAATACCCAAGCCTCTACCTGCCGCCACGCCATATCGTATTTCACCAGCGACGTCCACCGGACATCCCGTCCCTCGCTCGATTCCTTACCAGCATAATGGGCAAAGCCGATGAACCAATAACCATCCTTCTGGTCCAGCCACGTCAGCGATCCATGCTGCGCGATCCCGAAACTGTGAGTATCCACGTGCTTCAAGGTCTTAGCGTCAAAAATCTCTACAGAACTAGTCATCGGAATTTCGGGATAGTTGGAATTAGCGCAATACAGCAGCCCTTTGATTACGACTCCGCTGTTCAAATGGACTATGCCCTCCTTCGTTCCATCCCAGCTCGCGAGAAGCTTTCCATCCGTCTTGGAATGCTTGGTAATTGTACTGTTGTTGATTACAAAAAAATACTGCGCATCTACCGCCACGGCCTGTTTGGCCTCCTTCACATCAAATTCCTTCAAAGGTGTAAGCGTCTGCGACGATGCCGGTGCCAGCAAGAGCAATAAAAAAATACAGGTCGACAGAGATGTAAGACGGTGCATGGGATACAAATGTTTTCAAATTCTAAAATAGCGAAAGCCCGCCTTTTCTACTTTACCTGAATGTTACCAGCCCGAAATCGTTCGAACGTAAACATTCGGACGCACTATTCGCATGCCTCCGGCCGGTCATGTACGCAAAGGCTGGCCGTAGACCTGCGGGTGGATTAATTAAAGCCGGACCTCCAACCCAGCTTTTTCCAGTTTTCAAATCATGGCCTGAAATACTTCAAACCAAGTAATGCAAGTACAACACATCGATTTGTATTTGTCATGCATTCCCAAACCCGTTTCAAGGCGTCGCTTACCGGCCGGCTGTTGCCGCTAGTTACCATCCTGCTTTTCTCAGCATTCTATTCCCGATGTGTCGCCCAGGCAATCAACCTGAAAAATGCGACATGGCTCATTTCCCCAAATGTTTCTTCCCCCATGAGGGAAACAGCGCCGGCAGTGCTGTCGGAGGAAATCGCGAAACGGACAGGAATAACGCTCAAAAATGCTTCCGCCTGGCCAAAAGGCGCCCCGGTGATTGCGCTGGCATTATCGTCAGACAAGTCCCTGCTCTCCCGCACGCTGCCGGCGTCAACCGTGACCAACGGGCCGGAGTTCAAAGCGGAGGGCTACCGGATCGTGACGGAAACAGCCGGCGGGAATACGACCGTCTGGATCATCGGAGCGGATGCGCGCGGCGTGTTGTTCGGGACGGGATATCTGCTGCGACATTTAAAAATGAGCAAATCCTTCATGGGCAAGCCGCTTTTGGAACTGGCAGGACCGGTAAATGTGTCGTCCTCGCCCGCTTACCCGATCCGCGGGCACCAGCTTGGTTACCGCTCGACGGCTAATACCTACGACGCCTGGACAGTCGGCCAGTTTGACCAATACATCCGTGAGTTGGCTATTTTTGGTAGCAATGCAGTGGAAGGTATTCCTTTTCAAGAAGACGATAAGCCCAGTCCTCATTTCAAAATCCCCGCGAGCGAAATGCGGATTAAAATGAGCGAAATTTGCCGGAAATACGACATGGATTACTGGGTATGGACACCCGCGACATTTGAACTGACGGACAAGGCCAAGCGCCAGGCCGAGCTGGATTTGCACGAGCAATTTTACAAGGAATGCCCGCGCCTGGACCATATCTTCTTCCCCGGAGGCGACCCCGGCGACAACCATCCGTCGGAAGTGCTGCCTTTCCTGAAAGAATTGCAAGAAAAGTTAGTTAAATACCATCCTAAGGCCAAAATGTGGATTTCACTGCAAGGATTCGACACCGAGCAGATCGACTATTTTTACAAATACCTGGAAACCGAAAAGCCAACCTGGCTGCAAGGCGTGGTATCTGGGCCCGGCAGTCCGCCGATAGCTGAAACGCGCTACCGGCTACCCAAACAATACCAGCACCGGCAGTATCCCGACATTACCCATTCGGTCCGCTGCGAATTTCCGGTCGAGAAATTCGACCAGGCATTTGCATTGACGCTCGGCAGGGAGTCGGTGAATCCGCGCCCGTTTGCGTTTGCTAAAATTCATGCGAAATATGCGCCTTTCACCGATGGTTTTGTTTCTTACTCCGACGGCAGCCACGACGATGTCAACAAAGTGTTGTGGAGTATGCGTGGCTGGGACCCACAAGCGGATGCGCACGGGATCATGGAAGAATATGCTGCTTTCTTCTTCAACCCTACAGTTGCTTCCGTGGTCGCCAGCGCGATAGAGGGACTGGAACAGAACTGGAAAGGGCCATTGGCAGAAAATGGTGGCGTGGAAATGACGTATCTTAACTGGCGCGTACTAAGAAGAGTTGAGGAGCAATTGGAGGGGAATTGGCGCTGGCAAATGCTGGTTTTCAGGGCGTACTACGATCAATATACCCGTGCCCGTCTTATCCACGACCAACAGCTGGAAATACAGGCCAATGCCGTGCTCACTATTGCCAATAAAACCAATATCCGTATAACCATGGACACCGCTCTGGCGATTGTTAACAAAGGTGAAACCGAGCCGGTCGAACGTGATCTACGAAAAGAATTAACCGAATTGAGCAACGCACTGTACACTTCCATCGGCCTGCAAACGAGCACGGAGAAGCATAAACCCCGAAGTCCGGAACGTGGTGTGGTGATGGATTTTGTGGATTATCCGCTCAACAACCGCTGGTGGCTGGCCGATGAATTTGAAAAGATCAAAAAAATGGGTGATCCCGAAAAGCAGCTCGCCCGCTTGAAAACTATCGCATTCTGGGAAAATCCCGGGCCGGGAAGCTATTACGATGATATTTCCAGCGTCGCCAAAGGCCCTCGCGTAAAAACCATATCCGAAGACGCTACCGATGTGGCCTGGTGGGATAATGGTAAAAGCCGCAAGCGCCTCTCTACCCAGCTGTTCCAACGCGAACCGGAACTTGATTACGACAACCTCGACCCTCGTGCACGTTACGTGATACGCGTAGCAGGTGAAGGCGACGCGCTATTGCGCGTAGACGGGCGCCGGCTTTCACCTGTGGTTTACAACAAAGAGCCGGAGACATTTAAAGAGTGGATCGTGCCGCTAAGTCTTACCCAGGACGGTAAAATTTCCGTCACATTCGATGGGCCCGAAGAATCTCATTTAAACTGGCGCAAGCAGTCGAAGATTTCGGACGTATGGCTGTTGAAACAGCCATAATGCGGGAATTGCAGCGTTCCGGTAAAAAGGGGTGCCCGCCTCAGTTTCCAGGCATCCCTTTTTACTACAACGGCAGAGGTATTTATTATTACCGTCAAGGGTTGAAATCGTTTTCGAAATGCATCCAGTCGATATGGAACATCGGGCTTTTGATCTTTTCATTCCTGAAAACCAGGTACAGATTGTGGACGCCGCTGCCGCTTACCGGCAAGAGCACTTCTTTCCAACCGGTTTTAAGGTCGTCCAGACGTCCACCCGGCACATCAACTTTGCCCAGCAGCTGACCTTCCCGGCCATCCTGCCTGAGCTCGATTGTCCCGCCGGCGCCGTGTTCCTGAATGCGCATCCGGATACTCCTAATATGTGAAAGGTCGATCTGATCGAACCGCGCGTACTTCCCGTTGGTAATATTGGCGATGTAGGAAACGTAGCCGGTGTTTTGCGTGGCGATCACCACACCCACATTGCCCTCCTGATAATCCTCCATCTGAATCAGCGGACTTCGCAAAACGATGTGGCTGGCCGTCTTTTGCGGATCAATGCCGTTTGCACCCTTATCGGTATACGAAGCTTGCAAGACATAGGCGCCTTCATTGCCTTTGCCAATATGTTCCGTGAGTTTCAATTGGGCCGAAAGCGGCGTTTGTCCTGCCGTTTGCCCCAGTGAGAGAATGTAGCCCGCTATTTCCTTTGCGTCCTTTTCGGGCAGGTCTGCGTGCGGGGGCATCGGATATGACCCCCAGCTTCCGCTCCCGCCCGTGATGATCTTCCGCGCGAGCATGTCCGCGGCGCCCGCATTACCTGCGTATTTTTTTGAAATCTCCTTCAATGCCGGCCCGATCGACTTGGTTTCCATCGTGTGGCACGCCTTGCAATCCAGTGAAGCGTACAATTTTGCGGTCGCCGCATACCGGATGTTCTCTCCTTCCGAGCCGGACAATGCGCCGGCCAGGTCCTTGCCGAATGCCAGGTAGCTGAATCCTGCATGAATCTTCTCGCGCTTTATCTGGCCGTCTTCTTTGTCGGTCACTTTGATATTGTAATCAAACGGGGCGTTGTCCCAGTAAAAGCTGCGGTTCGCTTTCGTATTGATTTTCACATCAGGCGGTGTGTTGCCGATTTTGAATTCGGTCGTAGCCGTACCTTTTCCGCCGTTCTGATCGGAGACCGTAAGCACTACGTTGTAAATGCCGGGTTTGGTAAAGGTGTGCCTGATTTCCTGACCGGCAAGCTTTTTAGTTCCGATCTTCCATTCATAGCTCAGCTTGTCGGCAGCATCGTAATCCTTCGAACCTTTCGCTGAAAGAATGGCCGTAAATGGGGCTGCGGCGATGGTCTTGCCCGTGGTCACCGAAGCTATCGGATTGCGGTTTCCCTCGGCATACTCGACCCGGATAATACCCGAATCCGTGTTGCGGGCAAACCAGTTCGTACCGTAAGCCAGCAGGTAAATAGCCCCATCCGGCGCGATCTGCATATCGATCGGCGCGACGACCTTCAATTGCGGCAGGAACGGCTCCATACTTACATAGTTGCCGTCGGCGTCCATCGTGACTGCCATGATCCATTTCCGGATCCATTCAAAAATGAACAGTTTGCCATTGTAATATTCCGGAAGCTTGTACGGCGCATTAGGATATAAGTCACTGTAATACACTGGCCCCGCCATGGCGCTGGCACCGCCTTTGCCTACCAGCGGGTATTTCTTCGAAGCACCTTTGCCATACCAGATGAACGCAGGCTGCGCAGGAGGTAATTCGCGGATGCCCCTGTTGTGCGGCGAGTCGTTGACCGGTTTTTGCGGATCTTTTCCAGGCCCCTCTTTTTTTGTCGCAAAATCGTAATCGGGAAAAACCTCATTGTCGCCCAGAAAATAGGGATATCCAAAAAAGCCGGGCTTGCGGGCCTGGTTGATCTCGTCGTAACTCATCTTCCCCTCGCTTCCCGGAACCTCAGTATCAGGACCTACATCGCCCCAATACAGGTATTTGGTTTTCGGGTCGACGGAAATGCGGAACGGGTTGCGCACGCCCATTGCGTAAATTTCGGGCCGGCCCTGTGAGCCGTCTTTGGGGAAAAGATTACCGTCAGGAATGCTGTAAGTACCGTCGGCTTCCGGCTTGATCCGCAGGATTTTGCCCCGGTAATCCTTACTGTTGGCAGTCGCGGCCTGATCATCTGAAAGCTCGCGCCCCGGACGCTCGTCGATGGGCGTGTGCCCTTCGATTTCCTCCGCATTGGTGTTATCGCCGATCGACAAATACAGCAATCCGTCTGAAAAAGTGAGGTAGCCGGCAGAGTGACAGCAGTATTTGCGCTGGGTAGGTACTTCCAGAAGCACTTTTTTAGAATCCTGGACAAGGTTTTTTCCTTTCAACTCGAAACGCGCCAGTTGGCTGACGCTCTTCTCACCACCTAGGCCATAGTAGAAGTAAATCCAGTTATTATGCTTGAAATCCGGGTCGACTGCCACCCCTAGCAGCCCATCCTCAATGCCGCTGAAAACATTGAACTGCGCGATAGTCGAAAGCTCCCTGGTTGCATTGCTGAAATAGCGCACAGCACCCTTCCGCTCGGCCACTACCATATCATAGTTGGGCAATATCGCCATTTCCATGGGCTCGTCCAGGCCTGATACCAGTTTTGTATAGGTAAAACGGCTCGAATCGGGACCTTCGGCAATTTCGATAATGCCGGAGGACGGTGCCGGAGTTGCGACTTGCGGCGTATGGTTTCGAAATAGCGGCTCCCGGAGCGTCGGCTCCCGGAGCGTCGGCTCCCGAAATATTGGTTTGTCATGCCGGGTTACCGAAGCCAGGGAAAGCAGGCCGACAACAAAAAGACCAATAGAAGATTTTAGTTTTTTCACTCAATGCGGTTTTTAAAGTGGTTTAGGAATGGGTTGTAATATGCAAATTTGGCCTCAAAAAATCGCTTAGCGATGCAATGTTGGTAAAAATCAAAAGACAAACCTCCCAAAAATCCTGTCAGGGACGTGCCTTAGCCCTCCGCAACCGCAGGTTTCTTTTAGCTACCGATAAATAAATGATTAAACTTTAAAATTTAAAATATATCAGTTTGTGCTTATTTTTACAACTATAAATTAAGATACACAATACACCACTATGCCGAATCGCTAAGAAGTCCAGCGCTTCCTGGATGACTTCTTTGTCAAGTACAGGATATTCGATATTCTGTTTATGGAAAGGAAAAATCCAAAAAATGCACAGACCTTGTTGCTACTCGAAATCTCGCCCGCAAAACGCAGGCAGATTATCGAAGCGATTACGGTTGACGACTATGTCGAAGGGCCTTGGGCAGACACACTTTACCAAATCAGTGATATGTGGGTTTTCGGTAAGGCTTTTAAGGAGCACCAGCTATACATTAAGATTTCGATGGGCCGGGCGAATGCAAATGTCTTGTGCATATCATTTCATATAGCAGAAAAACTGATGCGCTATCCATTTAAAGAAACATTATGAAAAGTCCGATTACGGGAAAAGAGATGCAGGTTCGCCACGAGGTTGCGAGCCTGGCATTCAGGAAAGAGGAATTTGAGGTGGTCACGCATTATTACGAATGCGAGGACTCAGGCGAGCGTTTCAGCGATGATCGATTGGACGAGTTGAGCATGGTGCAGGTGTATAATCAGTACCGGGAAAAATACGGGATCCCGTTTCCCGATGAGATCAGGCGCATCAGGGAAGGTTATGGCATTTCGGCGAGCAAAATGTCGGAGATTTTAGGGCTGGGCACCAACTCATACCGCTTGTATGAAGCGGGTGAGGTGCCGTCCGTAGCCATCGGAAGGCTGATCATGTCTATCCGGAACCCGGAAGCGTTTAGCCAGCAGGTTTCTGCGAGTGCCCGTTTCCTTAGCGAAAAAGATATCAGGAAACTGACCGGGGCTGCGGAGAACCTCGTCGGGCGATTTACTTCGGAAAAAATATTTCCATCGCGACTTAATGGCTACCGCGAGCCGGATTTGACCAAAGTGGCTGGTATGATCGCATTCTTTCAGGTTTTGAGAAAAATTCCGCTATTCAAAACCAAGTTGAACAAGCTGCTGTTCTATGCGGATTTCAATGCTTACCGGCTGACGGGCTATTCCATTACCGGACTGGAATACAGGGCGATACAATTCGGGCCTGTACCTGCACATTTTCAAAAGATGTATGTCAATCTTTCGGAACAAGGGCAGATTAGCATTGATGAGCAGTACTTTGGAAATGGTGCTTATGGCGACGAAATTACTGCCGGCATCGCGTTTGACAAGGCACTTTTTTCGCAGGATGAATTGAAAGTTCTCGAATTTGTTGCTAAACGATATAGTAAGCTTTCCACCGACGACCTCGTAAAGTTGAGTCATGACGAGACCGGTTGGTATGACAACGCTGAGCAAAAGGCATTGATCAATTATCGTTATGCATTCGAACTGCACGAAGGAATAGGCTACGATTCCTGACCAAAGTCAGTTTTCCCGACTCCTCCTCGTCATCCGTTCCGCTTTTCGTATGCTCCAATTTTGGTGCAGGGTTAACCATACCATGACCATGAGCATATTGACGGCCACGGAGGCCATTTCAGATACCCGGCACGCGTGCTACCATTGCGGCGAGGATTGCCGCGACGAGGTGCTGCATGCCGACGACCATGATTTCTGCTGCGAAGGCTGCGTCACGGTTTACAGCCTGCTGAAAGAGAGCGACCTTTGCCAATACTATGCCATCGACGGCCCACAGGGCATTTCGCCTGCACAGGGCTTTTACAAAGGCAAATACGACCACCTCGATCAGCCGGAAGTCCACGACAAAATGATCGAGTTTACAGACGGGCGACTAACCAGCGTTTACTGGCATCTGCCTAAAATGCATTGCAGCTCGTGCATCTGGCTGCTCGAACATCTCTATCGCCTCAACCCGGCTGTGCGAAGCTCGGTGGTGAATTTTCCGGAAAAAAAAGTCAGGATCACCTTCGACGCGGCGTCACTGCGGCTGAGCGAACTTGCGGCGCTGCTGACACGCATCGGCTATGAGCCTTACCTGAGCATGGACGACCTGTCGGGCAGGAAAGCAGATAAATGGAACCGCACGCGGCTTTACAAAATCGGTATCGCAGGGTTTGCTTTCGGAAACATTATGATGCTGAGCTTCCCCGAATATTTCCATTTAGGGCAAAACACTTCCGACCAAAACCTTCGTACGCTTTTTGGCATTCTCAACCTCGCGTTAAGCCTGCCTGTCCTATTTTATTGCGCGGCGGACTTCTACAAATCAGCCTGGTCGGCCCTTAAAGGGCGTTATCTGAACATCGATGCACCAATTGCCCTGGCGTTGACCTGCGTTTTCCTGATCAGCATTTACCAGCTCGCCACGCAAACCGGCCCCGGCTATCTGGATTCATTTGCAGGAGCGGTGTTTTTTATGCTCGTGGGCCGCTATTTCCAGGATAAAACCTACGCCGGCGTTTCCTTCGACCGCGATTATAAGTCCTATTTCCCAATCGCCATTTCGGTGATCGACCATGGAAGCGAAACACGCAAACCCATCACCGATCTCCAAAAAGGCGACCATATGCTCGTCCGGAATGAGGAACTGATCCCCGCCGACGCCCTGTTGCAAAGCGCGGTTGCGATGATCGATTACAGCTTCGTTTCCGGTGAATCGCAGCCTGTTGAAAGGCGGAAAGGTGATACTATCTATGCAGGCGGAAAACAAAAAGGTGCAGCCATCGAGCTGGAAGTACTGCGGGAGGTATCGCAGAGCTACCTTACCCAACTCTGGAACAACGAAGCTTTTACACATAATAAAGACAACGCCAATCAATCCCTGGCAGCGCGCATTAACCGCTACTTCTCGCTGGTCGTGCTCGCCATTGCCGCCGTTACTTTTGTAATATGGTATTTTGTATATCAAAATCCTGAAACCGCTTTTCTAGCATTCACTACCACGCTGCTCGTGGCTTGCCCGTGCGCGTTACTGCTTTCATCGACGTTCACGAATGGCAACCTGCTGAGTGTTTTCAGCCGTAATCGCTTTTACCCTAAAAATGCCCACAGCATCGAACGACTGGCCCATATCGACGCGGTCGTTTTTGATAAGACAGGCACTATTACCCTGCCTGACGATGCAGAGATCAACTTCACAGGCGAACCGTCGACACGTGAGGAACTGGTCATGATCAAAACGCTCGTGGGGCAATCGTCCCACCCGCTCAGCCGGTTGATCGCGAAGCACCTGTCCGACGTTCCTGCGAGCAGGCGCGTGCTGACCGGTTTTTCAGAAACCAGCGGCAAGGGGATGAGCGCGCAATGGGGGGCAAGAATGGTGAAGGTGGGCTCGGCAATTTGGGTAGGAGCTGCGGGTAACGACGGCGATAACGAGCAATCGAGCCGGGTTTATGTGGCCATCGACCAGGCCGTGAAAGGTTATTTCACGATCCGCAGCAAATACCGCCCGGAACTGCCGGAAACATTGTCCGCATTGCGCAAGGCTGGTATCAACACATACCTCCTCTCCGGCGACCGTCCTACCGACCGCGATTTGCTGACCCCGCTTTTCGGACGGGATGCCCTGCTGCTTTTCAACCAGAAACCCGGACAGAAACTGGATTTCGTACGTGAATTGCAACGCGCAGGCCACCACGTGCTGATGGTCGGCGATGGGCTCAACGATGCGGGCGCATTACGCCAAAGTGATGTAGGACTGGCCGTTTCGGACGATATCAATAACTTCTCTCCTTCCTGCGACGCTATTGTGGAAGGAAATCAGCTTCGCCTGCTGCCGGGTTACATTAACCTTGCCCGAAGCGGCCAGCGCATTATCCGGCAGAGCTTCGCTATTTCATTGATCTACAATATCCTGGGACTTTCGTTTGCCGTAACAGGACACCTTTCCCCTGTTATAGCGGCGATTCTGATGCCTGTCAGTTCCATTACCATCGTCGCTTTTACGACGCTTGCCAGCAATGCGGCTGCGCGACGATGTCTCAAGAAACTGACCAATGTCATAAACCGAACATAGCACTTATCATCCTTTACCTGCCGTATCGCAGGTAGTTTTGACCTATTAAAAATACCTAATCCGATCCTCATCATGAGCGCATTGTATCTGCTGATCATCGCCAGTCTGCTGGTAGCGCTGGGGTTTCTGGGCGCATTCATCTGGTCGGTCCGGAAGGGCCATTACGACGACGACTATACGCCCTCCGTTCGGATCCTGCTGGACGATTCCGAGAAACCATAACCAACGAAACAGAACCGATTTTTACCATTTATCCTCATCAAGTTATGTCAAACGTTCCCCATCCCGAGCTCGCCTCCGTTGAGTTGGATGAATTTCAATACGACAACCGCATTGTCCGGGACTTCGCCATCGCGACCATCCTTTTCGGGCTTATCGGCATGCTCGTGGGCTTGCTGGCGGCCATGCAGTTGGTTTTCCCGAATCTCAACTTCGACCTGCCGTTCCTGACATTCAGCCGTATCCGCCCGCTGCATACCAATGCGGTAATCTTCGCATTTGTGGGGAACGGCTTCTTTACCGGTTTGTATTATTCCGTTCCGCGCGTATTGCGGACGCCAATCTGGAGTCCTGTCCTCAGCCGGTTCCATTTCTGGGCGTGGCAGGCGATCATCCTGGGGGCGGCTATTTCGTTGCCGATGGGCTTTACCACTTCCAAAGAATATGCCGAGCTGGAATGGCCATTCGATATCGCTATCGCTGTGGTGTGGGTCTCTGCATTGGTCAACATTATCATGACCACCATTAACCGTCGCGTGGAGCACATTTACGCAGCGGTTTGGTTCTACATCGCCTCGTTTGTGACCGTTGCGATGCTGCACGTAGTGAACAGTATCGAGCTGCCGATTTCTTTCATGAAAAGCTACTCCGTGTATGCAGGCGTGCAGGACGCACTCGTGCAGTGGTGGTATGGGCATAATGCGGTGGCATTCTTCCTGACAACACCCTATCTGGGCCTGATGTATTACTTTTTGCCCAAAGCGGCCAATCGGCCTATTTATTCCTACCGGCTTTCGATCGTGCACTTTTGGGCGTTGATATTCCTGTACATCTGGGCTGGTCCGCACCATTTGCTCTACACCGCACTGCCCGAATGGGCGCAGACGCTCGGTACCGTGTTTTCGGTCATGCTGATCGCACCGTCATGGGGCGGTATGATGAACGGATTGATGACCTTACGCGGCGCGTGGGACAAAGTGCGCGAAGACGTGGTGTTGAAATTCATGGTGGTAGCGATCACAGCCTACGGTATGGCGACATTCGAAGGGCCGATGCTTTCTTTGAAAAATGTAAACGCCATTGCCCACTATACCGACTGGATCGTAGCCCACGTGCACGTGGGAGCATTGGGTTGGAACGGCTTTCTGACTTTCGGTATCCTCTACTGGCTTTTCCCACGTCTTTATAACCGGCCGCTATATTCTACCAAAGCCGCCAACTTCCATTTCTGGATCGGTACGCTGGGTATTATCTTCTATACCATTCCCATGTACTGGGCCGGTTGGGTACAGAGCTCGATGTGGAAGGAATTTACCCAGGAAGGACTTTTAAAATATCCCAACTTCCTCGAAACCGTTACAGCCCTCAAACCACTCTATTTCCTCCGTGGTGTTGGCGGTACGTTGTACCTGGTGGGTTTTGTAGTGATGATCTACAACCTCTGGATGACTGCCCTGAAAGGCAAGCTCGTAGCAACTGAAACTGCCAGAGCCATGCCGCTGAATGCGATCTGGCATGCCGAAAAGAGTGAATACTGGCACCGTCGGTTGATGGAGCGCAAGCCTTTGGCATTGACGATCTTCTCCCTTGTGGCCGTGGCAATCGGCGGGATGATCGAGATGATCCCCACGTTCCTGGTCGAATCCAATGTACCGACCATTGCCAGCGTGAAACCTTACACACCGCTGGAATTGCAGGGCCGCGACATTTACGTCCGCGAGGGCTGCTACGTGTGCCATACGCAGATGATCCGTCCGTTCAGGTCCGAGATCGAACGGTACGGAGAGTATTCCAAATCCGGTGAATTCGTATATGACCACCCGCATCAATGGGGCTCCAAACGCACCGGACCGGATTTACATCGTGTAGGTGGCAAATACCCCGACTCCTGGCATTACAACCACATGGAAGATCCAACGTCGATGTCGCCCGGCTCTATTATGCCACGCTATGGATGGCTGCTCGAAAACGACCTCGACACGGCCACGACCAGAGCCAAGATCGAAGCCATGCAGACGCTGGGTGTTCCTTACGAAAAAGGTTACGAACACCAGGCCAATGCCGATCTGGTAAAACAGGAGAAGGAAATCCAGGAACGCCTGAAACAAAGCGGCATCAAAACCGCCGCCAACAAAGAAATCGTAGCGCTGATTGCCTACATGCAACGGCTTGGTACTGATATTAAAAAATGACCGAATGATCGAATGATTGAATGACCGAATATTATAAATGTCGGGTTCAGTCAGCCATTCATAAACCTTTTTCATTCAGTCATTCAGTCATTCAAAATTAACACTCATGAAATTCCGCAATTACCTCGAAACCATAGCCGGAGTGGGCATTTACCCGCTGATATCCCTGCTGATATTCTTCGTTTTCTTTGTCGGCCTGCTCATTTATGTGTGGAGCCTGGATAAAAGGAAGCTCGACAAAATGCGCAATATTCCGTTAAATGACGGCATTGCGAACAAGACCTTGCTATCGCTTCTTTTACTGGGGTGCATAGCATTACCGGCGTCGGCACAGGAAACTACCGAGAAAGTCCGAGCTATTACCGAGCTGGACCTGATCCTCTATGTGGTGCTCGGTGCATTTGTTTTCATCATTATCCAGCTGGCAATCCTGCTGGCCTCGGCGATGAAGCTACTCAACAAAACCGCCCATGCCACGAACCAGGAACCTACTCACCTGTTCAGCGCGCATTGGTGGAAAAAGTTCAGGGGTATCAGCGTCGATTTGCATGATGAAAAGCGAATTCTGATCGATGGACACGACTACGACGGTATCCAGGAACTCGACAACCGGATGCCTCCCTGGTTGCAGTTCCTTTTTTATGCCACAGTTGTAATCGCAGTCGTTTACTCGGCCTACTATTTCAGCGGCCTGGGCGATATGCAGATCGCCGAGCTGGAGAAGGAAATTGCCACTGCTGAGGCTGAGAAAAAGGCTTACATGGAAAAAGTAGGCGCGAGCATGGACGAGAATTCCGTGACATTACTGACCGACAAAGCCGGTGTTGACGCGGGGATGAAGATCTTCCAGGAAAAATGTACCGCCTGCCACGGTACCGAAGGCGGCGGTTCCGTTGGCCCGAACCTTACCGACGCATACTGGCTGCATGGCGGGGGTATTCACAATGTGTTCAAAGTAATCAAATACGGCGTACCGGAGAAAGGGATGATCTCCTGGGAGAAGCAGCTCTCCCCTACCGACATCCAGAAGGTAGCGAGCTTCGTGCTTTCGCTCAAAGGCTCCAAACCTGCAAATGCGAAGGAGCCGCAGGGAGAGTTGGAAGGAACTCCGGCTGTCGGCAATCAGCTGTCGGCTGTCGAGTAGTGATTGATGAGAAGGAACTTCGGCTGTCGGCAATCGGCTGTCGGCTATTGAGTAGTGATTGATGATTCGGAAAGAAGAGATAGAAATGGAAAGGACAGATACGAATGGCTCGGGGGAAAAATTCAAACGCGAAACCCGACTGCCGATAGCCGACAGCCGAAGTTTCAAAAGCGAGACGCGGCCCCTTTACCCCCAGCGCCCAACCGGCAAATGGCATAACCGCCGTGTGGTATTCAGCATTGCCATCATTGCATTGCTGTTTGTTACACCATTCATCCGGATCGGCGGGCAGCCGCTGGTGTTATTCAATGTGATCGAAAGGAAAATCATCCTGTTCGGCATTTTCATCGGACCACAGGATTACTGGCTTTTCGGGCTTACCATGCTCTCGTTTTTTGTATTTATTGTATTGTTCACGACGGTCTTTGGCCGCCTATGGTGCGGCTGGGCTTGTCCGCAGACGGTCTTTATGGAAATGGTTTTCCGCAAAATCGAATATGCCATCGAAGGTGACGCAGGAAAACAAAAGCTGCTCGACAAAGCCCCCTGGACATCGGATAAAATCCTGAAAAAGGGTTTGAAATACACCATTTTCCTGATTGTATCCTTTGCGATCGCCAACCTGCTGCTGGCCTATGTGGTGGGCACCGACGAGCTTTACAAAATCATTGCCGAACCCATCGAAGACCACATCGGCCTGTTTTCCGGCATCGTCATATTTACAGCTGTATTCTATTGGAACTTCGCGTGGCTACGCGAGCAAGCCTGCACGGTTGTGTGCCCGTACGGCCGCCTGCAAAGCGTACTGCTCGACCGCAATTCGATCAATGTCGCTTATGACCACGAGCGCGGGGAGCCCAGAGGCAAACTGCACAAAGGCGCCGACCGAACCGAGGGCGATTGTGTCAGTTGCTTCCAGTGCGTAGCCGTATGTCCGACCGGCATCGATATCCGCAATGGTACCCAGATGGAATGCGTGAGCTGTACTGCCTGCATCGATGCCTGCGACTCGATTATGGAAAAGGTCGGTTTTCAGAAAGGACTGATCCGCTATACTTCCGAAAATGCGATCGTTCAGAAAACGACAAAGATTGTAACACCCCGCACCTGGGGCTATGCTGCGGTATTGTTGCTACTGTGGTCGGCATTGGGCTTCGTAGTGGCTACCCGTACCGATACCCAAACGACCCTCTTCCGGGCACCGGGCAGCCGCTACATCGAAAACACCGACGGCACGATCAGCAATCTGTATACTTTCAAGATTTTTAATAAAACAAACAGAATCATTAAACCCTCCCTGCACCTCGACGCCCCGCACGGAAAACTTCTCTTCGCCGGATCACCCGATCTGACGCTGGAAGCCGCGGGGATGTCCGAGGGGACTGTATTTGTAGTTATTCCAAAATCGGCGTTAAAAAGCCGCAAAACGGTATTGAAATTATCCGTTTCGCAGGGGAACCGGCAGCTGGAAAGCTTCGAAAGCACGTTCATCGCACCGGAAGAATAATGTATTCACCTATTTTCAAATACTATGAAAATCAACTGGAAAGCACTCATTGCCGCTGTTTATGTCAGCTTTGTATCGATGATACTGCTGCTCGTAGGAATGAGCGCGGGGCAGAAAATCGACCTGGTAACCGACCACTACTACGAGGAGGAACTGAAATTCCAGGGCAAGATCGATAAGGCCGAACGCGCTACCGCATTAGCAGAGCCATTGTCCTGGCAGATCACCGAAAGTGATCTGCAAATGCATTACCCGGCAATTTTCGCCGATTCGACCATCACAGGCCAGATCCGGATGTACTGCCCGTCCGACAACCGCAACGACCGCCAATTTGAGATCCGTGCGAACAATGGCCGGCAGACCATCGCATTGGCGCAAATCCCGGCAGGACGTTACAAAATCCAGGTCGACTGGAAAAGCGGAAACGAAACCTACTGGAACGAAGGGGTGGTCGTGATCGGCAACAAAAACCTTTGACCGATGATCACCGTCCTGCCTTACCTCGCCATTTCGATGGGGTTCATCAGCAGCTTCCATTGTGTGGGCATGTGCGGGCCTATTGCGCTCGCACTACCCGTGCATAAGGGTCCGCGCGCTCAACAGATAGCGGGCGTAGTGGCATACAATGCAGGGCGCGCGCTTACGTACGCGATATTCGGAATGGTTATTGGTATGCTAGGCGCCTCGCTGGCATGGCTGGGCGTGCTCCGGTACGCTTCTATCGCTGTCGGAGCCGCGATGCTGGTTTACGTATGCTGGCCGTCGGGGATGGAACACCGGCTGAGCATGCCGTTGTTTTGGCAAAAAACAATAGGGCTTCTAAGGCAAAGAATGACCAGGCATCTAAAAAAAACAAACTTATCCGGCATGCTGGTACTTGGAATGCTCAACGGCGCGATCCCCTGCGGCATGGTTTACATGGCCCTTCTGAGCTCTGTTGCTACCGGCAGCGTTTGGGGTGGCGCGATCTTCATGGCAATTTTCGGGTTAGGTACCATGCCGGCCATGCTCGCATTGGGTATTGCAAAACAGCACTTCACGCCTGCGTTGCGTACGCGCATTCGCAAACTTACGCCGGTGCTAGTCGCCATTGCGGGTATCTGGCTTGTGGCAAGGGGGATAATGACCCCCTATTCCAGTCCCTCAAAGTCAGCCGCGGACATTTCCATTTGCCGGTAAGACCTGGGCGCGGCAGCGCCATTGATCCTGCAACGAAAAGGATAGAACTCCTTAAAAGCCGGTCAGAGTCTGTTTTTGGCCTGATCAAAGTCATGTTTTTCCCCTTCCCTCATGGGTAGTTTTGATTAATCATCCAGATTAAAACTTTGACTAATGGACAAGGACCTGCTATTCAAATATAACATTCCGGGGCCGCGCTATACCAGCTACCCGACCGTTCCCTACTGGCAGAAAACTCCTCCTGCCATTCAAAAATGGAAAGAGCTCGTGCAGGACGCATTCACGGTTTCGAATCAGAAGGAAGGGATCAGTTTGTATGTTCACCTCCCATTCTGCGAGAGCCTCTGCACCTACTGCGGCTGCAATACGCGCATTACCATTAATCACGCGGTGGAAAACAAATACATTCAGGCGGTTCTTAAAGAATGGAAAATGTATTGCGAGCTATTCGGTGCCGAAAAACCACTGATCCGCGAGTTGCACCTGGGCGGCGGCACGCCTACCTTTTTCAGTCCCGGCAATCTGGTAAAACTGGTAAATGGCCTGCTGGAAAATGCCCTGGTACATCCCGATGCCCGTTTTGGTTTCGAGGCACATCCGGGAAATACGACAGACGAGCATTTGCTCGCATTATTTTCCGTCGGCTTTCGCCGCATCAGCATTGGCGTCCAGGATTTCAACCCGGTCGTGCTGGCGATTATCAACCGGCACCAGACTTTTGAACAGGTAAAACACCTGACCCTGAAAGCCCGCGAAATCGGTTACACGTCCGTCAACTACGACATCGTGTACGGCCTTCCACAACAGAAAAACTGCTCGATGATGCAGACGATGCTGCGCGTCATTCAGCTCAAACCCGACCGCATTGCCTTTTACAGCTACGCCCATGTTCCGTGGATCAAACCCGGCCAGCGCAGTTATACCGAAAACGACCTGCCCGATGCTGACCACAAAATGGCGATCTACGAAGCAGGACGAAGTGCACTGGAGCTGGCGGGGTACGAAGACATTGGCATGGATCATTTTGCTCTCAAATCCGATGAACTCTATCATGCAGCCACCCAGGAGCGCCTTCACCGGAACTTTATGGGTTATACCGACACCCGCACGCAACTTCTGATCGGCCTCGGTGCATCGTCCATCTCCGACTCATGGACGGGATATGCGCAGAACGAGAAGAAAGTGGAAGATTATTACAAAAAGCTCGCTTCAAACGAACTGCCCCTGTTCCGCGGCCACGAGCTGACCCGCGAAGACCTGATCATGAGAAAGCATATTCTCCGCCTGATGACCTCCTTCGAAACTTCCTGGGCCAACAGCTCCGAAGTATGCGCAGAACTGTACCAGGCACTCGAACGGCTTGGCGAAATGGAATTTGACGAGTTGGTGGAACTAGAACCATTCCGGCTCAGGATTACCGAAAAAGGTAAGGCATTCGTACGCAACGTATGCATGGCCTTTGATGCACGTCTCTGGGCTGATTTACCCCAAACCGCGCTTTTTAGTCAAACAGTTTAATAATGAATTCTTGGTGTCTTCACCTGTGTCCTGTACTTTGGTATGTTTGATACGGATATTTTAATTCATACGCAGGTGATGACACGGCATATCGAGATGCTGGATGCCCTGTTCAAACACGCGACCGAAGGGATCGTGGTGGTGGACAAGCAGGCAAACATTGTAATGCTTAACCCCAAGGCAAAGGAGCTTTTCGGTTACACGGATCGCGAGCTGATCGGCAAAAAGATCGAGACGCTAATCCCGCAAAGGTTCAACAGAAACCACGTCGGTTACCGTGACGAGTACCTGGAAGCGCCCCGCGCCCGCGGTATGGGGCATATGATGGACTTGTTTGCCCGCCGCAAGGACGGCAGCGAATTTCCCGTGGAGGTAAGCCTGAGCCCTTTCAAGACCAGCGACGGAGAATTTGTCGTCAGCTTTGTCATTGACATTACCGAACGCAAAAAACAGGAAAGCCGCATTATCGAGGCCAATCTTGAAATACAAAAACTGAATGCCGAACTGGAAGAACGCGTGCAGCAACGTACCGAAGAACTGGCCGCGGCAATCAAGCGTATCGAGCAGTCACAGGAGGAGGTCGTGCGGGCATTGACCAAGGAGCGCGAACTGAACAATATGAAAAGCCAGTTCGTTACAATCGCCTCCCACGAATTCCGGACTCCACTGGCAACTATCCTGTCGTCGGCCTCGCTCATAGGCCGGTATTCACGCACGGAGGATGAGGATAAGCGTCAGAAACATGTCCAGCGTATCAAATCGACTGTAACCAACCTTACCGAGATTTTGAACGACTTCCTGTCCATTGGTAAATTGGAAGAAGGCCGCATTCATTGCATTCCCGTACTGACCGATCTTCAGGAGTTTTGTAAAAACCTGATCGAGGAGATCCGGGGGCTTTGCAAGGAAGGTCAGGAAATGTTTGTGAGCTACGAAGGCGAAGCCAATGCCTGGCTGGACAAGCAGCTCCTGCGCAACGTGCTTTTCAACTTGCTTTCGAACGCCATCAAGTATTCGGATCCGGGAAAATCAATCTTTCTGAGGATCAAAAATTGGAGTGGAATAATTCACATCGAGGTACAGGACCAGGGTATCGGTATTCCCGAGCACGACCAGGAACATATTTTCGACCGCTTCTTCCGTGCCAACAATGCCGGCAACGCGCAAGGTACCGGACTGGGCCTTAATATTGTACAAAACTACATAGAACTGATGGGCGGCACCGTGCGTTTCCGAAGCGAAGTGGGTGTTGGCACTACGTTTTTCGTAGAACTGCCGAACCCGGAGCCCGCAGGCCTTAAAATCGAATCCTGACTCAAACAGTATCCAACTTGGAAGCTAGAAAAATACTTTTAATAGAAGATAATCCCGAAATGCGGGAAAATACGTCCGAGATCCTCGAACTGGCCAACTACGAGGTGACTACCGCCCGGAATGGCAAAGAAGGCGTGCAGCAAGCCGCCGCCCACCTCCCCGACCTGATCATCTGCGACATCATGATGCCCGAACTGGATGGTTATGGCGTGTTGCATATGCTGGGTAAAGATGAACGTACGGCCTCCATTCCATTTATTTTCCTTACCGCCAAAGCAGAGAAGGAAGACTACCGCAAGGGTATGACCATGGGTGCCGACGACTACCTCACCAAACCATACGACGACGTGGAGCTGCTCAATGCGGTTGAAATGCGCCTGAAAAAAAGCGACCGGCTCAAAAAGCAGTTTGAGCGCTCGGCCGACGGCTTCGACCAGTTTATCCGGGAAGCACAGGCATTCGATCCGATCGTAAAGCTCGCCGAGGACAAAAAGGTAAAGGTTTTGAGAAAAAAGGAGACGATCTATACCGAAGGCAGCTTTCCTTCCCATGTATTTTTTCTGCAAAAAGGGAAGGTTAAGGCATATAAATCGAATGAGAACGGCAAAGAATACATTACCGATCTTTTGAAAGAGGGAGAATTTTTTGGTTACCTCGACCTGCTTCAAGGTGCTCCTTATGAAGAGACTGCCATCGCATTGGAGACGTCGGAAGTGGCCATGATCCCGAAAGACGACTTTTTCGCTCTGCTTCAAGGCAATCGTGAAGTGGCGTCGAAATTTATCCGTATGCTTTCCAACGAGGTAAAAGATCGCGAAGAGCGGCTGCTGCAACTGGCTTACAACTCGGTGCGGAAACGGGTGGCCCAGGCGCTGGTAATGCTGGTGCAACGTTACCAGGAAGACCGCTCCAAACCGTTTACAATGGCTGTTACCCGCGAAGACATCGCCTCGATGGTAGGTACCGCCACCGAAACCGTGATACGGACTTTATCGGATTTCAAAGATGAGCGATTGGTGGATATGAAAGGCAGCCAGATCACGGTTCTTGAATACGAGAAGTTGGCGCGGATGCGGAATTAGCACCTAAGGATAACCCAAACCGTCCATTCAAATCATTTTTCATACCGTTTATTCATCCGTGGGCTTTGGGTCGCAATAGCCCATTTTCTTTCCCTAGTTTTGATTTAGAAGTTCATTCAAAATCTATCAAACTATGGAACAGGCAAAACCAATCGAAGCGCCAGAAGCTGCCGAGGCAGCCAGTGTAGAAGACCGCCCTGAGAAACTGACCCTGGAAATCCTGATTGCCAGGATGATGCAGACACACAGAGATATACGGGCCTATCATAGAGGTGAAATGTCAAAAGAGGAATTTGATTCATTAGGAATTAAATTTGGTTGAAATCTATCCCTACCTTCAATTCGGCGAACTCTACCGATTCACGACATTCCAGGATGTCGCGGTTACCGTGCATCTATCCAAAGATCCAAGATGGTTTCCCAATAATCCCGAGATAGAGAAAGTTTATAGTTTCCTGATCGAAACGGATAAACCATCCATGGGCCAGGATATCCGGCTGAGAAATACTGTGCTGGATATCCTGGCCAATTTCCTGGCAGAGAACGACGCAATTATTATATACTATTGCGATCCGCACGATGGAAAGGGTCACAAGCGGCATGCAAAATTCAACAGATGGTTCAGTCTGATCCATGACCTGTCTATCGAAAAACACGACAGACAGGTCATGGTCAAGGACTTGAAGATCGATGAGAATGGTAATCTTCTCAGATCAGAACTGACCGTATATGCGTCCATTTTGCTGCGAAAGTCTCATTTGGATTATGAGCCAGCCATTAATCTCTTCCATTCAGGGGATCTGGATAAGACGGACAAGCTATGAAAGCTTCCCCTCAAGTGCCTCCAACTGCACCATCATCTCCTGCCGGTAAGCCACCGTCTGGTTCGTTATTTCCGGGATCAGCTTTTTGTAATAACTGATCCCTTCGAGCAGGTTCGACCGGAATTTTGAGAAGTACTTTGCCTTCTTATCGCTCAGCGCCGTCGTGTGCCGCTCAATGTCTTTTTTGAGATAATCCACATACAGGTTGAGCTCATTGATAAACATGTTGGGGCGCAGATTTTTGGACAGCAGGTCTATTTTTCCATAGATATGCCCCACCATTTCATCCAGGGAATAGGTGCCCGAAAACCACGCCAGGTTTGGCCCCGGACAAATGGCCACTGCACTGTTTTCCCGCGGCTTGATCAAATGGTTTCTGATGAGCGCCGCTGTGCTCAGCCCGTCGCAAAGGCAAAGCTTTTCGGTAACCGCATCTATCTGCATTTGAAGGTCAGCCGGCTGCGGATCGAGCGCTTTCAGTTGTTTGATCTTCAATTGCTGGTATTGCCTGGAAGCCGTGCAGATGGGATCTTTGGTGAATTCGGTGTTCGAAACGAGGTAACGCTTATGGCATGGGCTACCAGGGCGCCCTTTCGCTATGCGTTCGAGCCGTTGTTTTTCGGCAGTGCTGTTCCTGAAATTGTTGAAGAGAACGCCTAAAGGAGATGAATCGCTTACATAATAAGCGTCGCTATCGGCCGTCGCGAGTTCGTTCAACGTTGTCTCATCGACGTTGGTAACCTCCGGAACCAGCAGAAACGGACTCCCCCATCCCGTAGCTTCAATGCCGTAATGTTCCAGCAAAAATGCATTTTCGGCCGCGGTACCGATGCCGCCTTGCACGGATATACGCACGCGAGGCACCCGCATGAGCGCGATGCCCCTGCTGTCCAGCGCTGACTCGTAAAGGGCCAGCAACTCGGTCAGCATTTCATCACGGCGGTTTTTGAATTCTTCCAGAACCGGTCCGAGTAAATTTCCCTCCGTGGCAAATGCATGACCTCCACAGTTAAGCCCCGATTCGATGCGAAATTCGGAGATCCAAATGCCTTTCTTGGCCAGGAACTTCGCCTGTATCAATGCCGAGCGGTAATCGCTTACTTTGAGGATCACTTTTTTACGGAAATTACCTTCCGAATCCGGGAAAAAATCTGTAAAAGCTTCGAGATAGCTGTATAAATGCGGGTTCATTCCTGCCGAGAGAATGATCGATGACGACAACTTACTCAATGCGAAACCGCGAAGCGCCGCCAGCGCGTCCGTATGAATGTCATCGAGCGGGTTCCCCTCGGCATCCGAATTCATTTTATCCACCTTCGACATAATATTCACATCAATGCTGCCTGGCACGATGAGCGCCCGCAGCGCCGAAGATTCAGCCGTTTTCTCCGCGTTGTCGGGCATGGCAAGCATTGCTTCATACCGGTGTTTCAGCTCCGAAGTCTCCGGTAACAGACTGAAATAGCGATCGATATCACTGCCGGTGCCGAAGGGCTGGGTTTTCAAGTCTTCAAATTCTTCCGTTACAATACGGTGCATCAGGTCGAGATATGCAGTGATCCTGCGACTGCGGTAGTCGTGCTCGGATTTGGTAATGGGCGTATGGTCCTCGCCACGCTGGCGGGCATAATGTACGCGCATGCGCTCGATCAGCTCGTCGTCGACGATGGATGCGACTGAGGAAATGCCGTATTTGGCAACTTTAATGGGTGTATCGATAGAGTATCCCAGTCCGAGGACGGGTATATGAAAAGTATGCGGCATCATATTCTGGATGAGGTCTTGATAGTTCATCCAAAAGTACTCGCCACCCATCGCCGGAAAACTGACGCTGCTTAGCTGTGATACTGAAAAAGATCATACCAGGCGGAATGTCTCACTTCTTTTTGTTTTTGAGAGGCTTGGAAGCCTCTGCCAGTTCATTTTCCTTTGCCCGGTACTCGACAATGCGTTTGATAAGGTCGAGCGGCAGCGGTTCCTTATCAGGCAACTGGAGTGCCGATTTACTCATCTTATATTTCGACAGTTCCGTTTTGAACTCGTCCAGCAGTGCCTGGCTGTAAGGATAGGACAACGAAATGTGGTTGGTCGCAGCCGAATAATAAATCAGAAAACCAAAATGCTTGTATGCCGGGATCTGGTAACTGATCACTTCTTCCGCCTCCGGCACTGCTTCCCGGATGGTTTTCCGAATCGCCGCCAGCCGCTCCTTTTTTTCTCCCCGGAACGTATCCTGATATTCGTCCACGGATTTGAAGTCTGTTTTTGCCATGCTAATTGAGTTCTTTAATGATTCATGTTCAAGTAAAAAGCGTCTTAGCAGCCGGATTTAACTGGTGCAGGTTTTTAATTTAAGTAACTGAATGATTATAAAAATATATTTCATAAATTTTCAAATAAATAACTCTCGACATTACTTACTATCAACAGGTTACACGCCATGAAAAAAGTCTGCTTTTACCTGCAAGTGCTCGTTATCTGCTTTTTAGGGAGTTGTAAAAAAGACAAAGATATCGACCCTCAGGTAGTGCCGGTGGACGATTCCTTTTTAAAGTCTTTGACTGTGAGTGGTGCCCGGGAAGTGCAGCTCGACACCGGCAAAGGGGTCATACAGATAATACTGCCGGAGACTTTTACAGGCAATAGGCTGGATATGAAGTTCGACCTGCCGAAAACCAGCGAGTTAAGCGTATTTGCGGATAGTTTACTGGTTCAGGCCAACCAAATCAGCTATCCCTACATCGGGAGTTCCCCGTTGACGTTTAAAGTAGGCAAAAAGAACCAGTCCAATGAGAAGCTATATACGGTTTTTGTGAAACATGAGGGACCTCTCACAGCCCAGTTGCTGATAGCGCCCGTATTTTTTCCATCGGCCAGCGAGATTTCGGTTAATGCGGAGTTTAAGTTCCTGTCCGGTATCGGCACTATTCCCGAAACACCGATTTCGCCATTAAATCTATCGTCGACCCTGTCCGATCCGGCAAAAGGGCTAACTAAGGATGGGACGGCTTCTTCCGATCTACACTATATTTCGATAGAAGAATGTGCCAAATTTCTAAAATCGGAGAATCTGAAGCTGAGCATTTCGTATGGCAGCGAAAAGTTCGTTTTTCCCGAAATCAAGCGCATTCAGCGGTCGGGCGTTATCGGGCAGGTGGATTGGAACAGGAAGCTTTTCAAAACGATTACCAAAGGCAAAACCATGCAAATTCAAGGTGGCCTTTTCCTTCCTGAAAACCGTTATCAGATCGAACTCTCCAACGACCGCATGCCTCAGCCGCGAAAATTCGAGGCCACTTTTGCTGATTATAGCACGCTGACCTTTAAACTGCCCAATGACCTGCCCGATGACCAATACCTCGCTCAGGTTTACGAAGGAAGCACGCTTATCGGAAAGTCGACCGAACCTGTTGCTTCTGATTCGGTGAAAGCCTCGGTAGGGAGCGTATGGATCGATTTTGCGGAGTGCCCTACGATGCAGATGCTTCTGGGAGGTTATGCGAAAAAGACGGTGCTTAATAAAGGTCAGACATTTTACGCCATCCCGTTCCCTGTCATCATGGATGCACAATATGGCAAGCCGATAGACCCAAACAAACCACTTCCGACGTTGGAATTGAAGTCGGGCAGTGAAACGCTGCGTATCCAGCCATCCGTGAAAGCCGACTGGTGCTACGGCGATGGTAGTGTTTACGTTTATTACGGAGTTTTCAAAGTGCCCACGAACGCGCCCTCCGGTAAATATGAAGCACGGTTTATTTCGAAAGAAAACAATGTATCCATGCCGTATTGGAGCCAGATTGAGATCCGGTGAATTATCATGTCAACACTTAATTCATTTGACCTTTTAACATGAAAAAAACTTGCCTGTTTCTGTCGCTTTTAGGTCTCGTTTTATTTCTGGGCTGTAACAAAGAGAAAGAACTTAACCCTGAAAAGGTATTGAAAGGGAATCCATTTCTCACATCCGTAAAGGTTGCAGGCGCACGGAAAGTGAGTATTGATACCACCGCAAACCAAATCCAGATCATACTTCCTGAACAATTTAAGGGTGATGTGATCGACATCGAACTAGGCATCAGCGAGGATGCCGCTTTAGAGCTACATCCCTGGCGGCCGCTTTTTTCGCCTGGCCATGTTAAATATCATTTCAGAGGATCGCCGCCGGAGCATTTTACGCTTTCCAAAAAAAGCGGCTCCGGGGCACATACCAAAACATACGCTGTGTTTGTAAAGCACGAGGGGCCGCTCAGCGCAGAACTTACTTCCGATATTGTACTTACTCCAAGTAGTCCGACTAATGCACGCGGCGCGGGAACAATCGTCCTAAAGTCAGGCATTGGCTCTATTCCTGAAGCGCCCAATGAAGTCACAAAAGTGGTCCCATTTATTAAAAACACCGCCAAAAATATCGACATACAGGGAAATTGGGATTTGGGGACTATTTCTTTCGAGGATGTCTTTTCGTTAATGGACGTTGATGGCTCTATTGTTGGCCTTCAATACGGCGATAAGACCTTCCAGTTTCCACAAATGCAAAAACTTGGAAGAGGTCCGGTGACGGTTCACTTCTATTATGCCGATCGTCTTTTCCGGGTTTTTAAAAAAGGGATGCCTACTGACTTTTACGGTGGGATTTTCCTGCATTCAAACACCTATTCGGTCGCATTGCAAAATGGCAGGTTAGCTTCGCCTGTTAAACTTCCTCTTAAAACAATCGGAATCTCGGGTCTGCAAACGCAATTCCCTTCATCATTGCCGGATGATCAATATCTGTTAAGCTTTTATGAAGGAACACAATTGATCGGCAATGCACCGCTCGTCATCGCGCGCGACACTTTGGCGCGAGCAATCGGCCAGATGTGGGTGGAAGAGTCCGAGGACCAGAAAACCTATCTGCAATTCCGGTCCGATCCAATTACCCTCATCCGCGGGTCGCAGCTGCTCGCAAATCCCTTTCCTATCATCGCCGACCATGCTTCGCAGCCTTTCGACAAAACCAAAAAAATACCGGACCTGGCACTAAGGAAAAACGAGAAAATCACCATCCTGAAGGCCCGGGTCAAGGAAGACCCGACATACGCCGATCACTCGATACGGTTATACATCGGGGCATACCGCATTCCCACCGACATGCCGCCTGGTCGGTACGACGCCATGATGGTGCTCGGGGAAAGTCAGTATTCACTCCCCTATTGGAGCCAGATTGAAATCCGTTAACGACTAGTTGTTTTGCCTACGCCCGCTGAAAACTTGCCCCAGTACCTGCAAAAACTCTTTCTCCGAGAATGGCTTGCCTAGTACGCCATTAATGCCCAGGCCCGCGTAAAAGTCCTTGTCGCGGTCGGACAGATCGCCGGTGAAGCCTATTACAGGTGTGGATGCTTTCAGCGGGTTGGCGTTACTGCGGATTTGCCTGGTCAGTTCGGAGCCGTCCATGCCGGGCATATGAATATCGGTAATCACCAGATCGTACGGCTGCTTCTCGAACAGCTCGAGTGCGTCGTCACCTGAGCCGACAAGGTCGTAGGCCAGCCCGTGTTTTTCCAGTAACCTGCTCATCAATACCAAGTTCAGTTTGGTATCGTCGGCCACGAGCACCTTTTTACCCTGTAATGGGACTTGCACGACTGCCGGAGACGGGTTCTTGACGAGCTTCGCTTTTTCGGCTACCTGCATAGGAATAGCCACCTTAAACTCCGACCCTTTTCCCAATACACTTTCGACCGATATTTTGCCTCCGTGCAATTCTACGATCCGCTTGCATATCGCCAAACCGAGCCCTGTTCCCTGTTTTCCGACAGAAGCGCCGTCGATCTGGCTGAAATCTTCAAAAATCTCCCGCAAATGCTCTTGTGCAATACCAATTCCCGAGTCTTTAACCCTGATTTTCAGACATTTCTTTTGCCCGTCGATATTTTCCAGGCCGGCATCCACCAGCACTTTACCGTGCGCCGGTGTAAACTTGATCGCGTTACTGAGCAGATTGATCAACACCTGTTTAATACGGACCTCGTCGCCCAGGAGGTATACCTGCTGCCCGACATCGATTTTGGACACAACTTCAATATGCTTTTCATCCGCAAGAACGCTCATCAATGCCACTACCTCGCTGACCAGCTCAACTGGCTTGAAAGCTTGGAATTGCAGCGTCAGTTTACCCCGTTCCAGTTTGGAGAAATCCAGCAGATCGTTTACAAGTGTCAGCAAAATCCGTGAAGAACTTTGAATGGCTTCGACGCTTTCCTTCATTTGGCCATCAAGGCGGTCGGAGTCCATGAGCTGAGAAAATCCGATGATCGCATTGAGCGGCGTCCTGATCTCGTGCGTAACCTGCGCAAGGAATTCCCCCTTGTTTCTCGCAGCTTCGGTTGCCAGCGCAGCATACTTGACGATAGTAACGTCGTTGCGATACAGTTTGACGAGATTGCGAATGATAATGACCGTCATCAGCAACACCAGAAGCCCACCCGCCCAGAAAAGGTGGTTCACTTCTTCAAACTTGTCGGAGGTTTCCGTCAGCAGCACGCGCCTGAACTTTCTGGCTTTTTCCTCTTCGGCCGCTTTCAGCGATTTAAGGGTTAATTGCAGACTGGCAAACAGCTCTCCATTCAGATATAACAATCTTTGCTCCGCCTCGTTCAATTGCTTTTTCACCCGGTCGTATTCGTCGTATCTGGTGAGATCGAGCTCCCGTGCCAGCTGGTAAGGCATGATGAGCGAATCCCGCTGGATGATCACCTTCGTTTTTTCCTTGGTAACCTCGTCGTCGCGCTTGTTGGTAATGGCATCGGCCAGCCTTTTGAAAAGCCCGCGTTTCTTCTTTTGGGTCTCCTCGGACACGACCGAATCGACTTTGGAAGTCTTTTTTACACGTATGGGTGTCGATTTGGGTTTGGATTGCTCCTGCTGGATTTGCTCGCTGCGCTGTATCGAGATGGCAAAAAGGCTGTCAACCAGGATTTTCATCCGGATAAATTCGTCATTGCTTTCCCGCTTGCTCTCCATAAGCCCCGACAACGCCGACGGCTGGTGGGCTCGCTCGGTTTCAAATTCGGTAAGGATATTGGCAACAGTCTGAAGCTGGCCCGTAAATGCTGTCAGATAGGCGGAATCCTGGGTAATGATAAAAAGCCGGCTGTTGTTCTCGGCTACATATAGGAGCGAAATACAGGTATCGATCTTTTGATAACCATTCATATCCTTGCGGAGCTCCTGGATGTTCTCGCGGATCGTCTGCGATTTGCCGCGCGTCAGCAAAAGCATGAAAACGAATGATCCCAATATGACTACCAGCAGGATGGTCCAGACAAAAAATGCCCTGGATAAGGTGCGGAAAGGAATTTTCATCATGTGTAAGTCCGTCGATTTACCCCTGCTTCACTGGAAAACCGATATTTGAGGGTTGATTTTAGACAAAGGTAAAAAAGCGGATACAAAACAATGCCATTCCCGCCGTCTATAATTTAGTCTACCAGACCTCTCGAATGAGTTACACATAAACACTATTCCCTATGTTTCAAGCCATGCCTTGAACGCAGGGGCCTTATCCCGACTAACAACCACTTCCTGAGAAGTCTGCGGGCGCAGTTCTATTTTAAGTTTGCCATTGAAATAGGTGTGGATCTTCTGAATGGCGTCGATCCGTGCGATAAACTGGCGGTTGAGCCGGAAAAAATTAAGCGGGTCAACCAGTGATTCCAGTTCTTCCAGCTTGTAGTCCACCAGATATTGGCGGCCGTCGGTAGCAACGAGGCATGCCATTTCATTGGCTGTGTAAAAATAAGCGACATGCTCCTGATTGACAGGGATCAGCTGTTCTCCATTTTTGACAAGAAACCGTGTTTTGAAAGGCCTTTTAGTCATTTCCAGGCTATCGAGCAGCGTTTCCACCTTTCTTGCATACGCCTTGGGTGAAAAATCTTCCCGGATATTTTCATACTTACGGATCGCGTCCGCCAGTTCGGGCGCCTTGATCGGTTTGAGAAGATAATCGATGCTTTTGACACGGAATGCCTTGATCGCGTATTCGTCGTAGGAGGTCGTGAAAATGATGGGACTGTGCGCGGGAAACTCCTCGAAAATCTGGAAACTCAGGCCATCGGCCAGCTGGATATCGGAAAAAATAAGGTCCACAGGCTCGGCCTTCGCGAACCATTTCCGGCCAGCCTCGACGCTTTCCAGCACCGCGCACACATCCGTACGAGGATCAAGCTTTTTGATAAGCTTTTCCAGCCTTTCAGCCGCCGGGTATTCGTCTTCAATGATCAGTATTTTCATAGTAATCAGGCGGCTCCCGCCCTGGTGTCGTCATTTATTCGGCCAACTGCCCCAGCAGCGGGATCTTTACGGTAAACCGCCCCTCCTTGCGGGTTATTTTCACTTCCCGGTCGGTCAGGAGGCTGTACCGGTTGATAATGTTCTGTAAACCAACGCGCGTCGATTTTTCAAGGATGGTCTTCTCTGAAATATTGTTCTCGACCACCAGATATCCATCATTTGTCTCGCGGATCACGATCTGCAAAGGATTCTCACGAGAGGCCACATTATGTTTAATCGCATTCTCAATCAGCATTTGCAGGCTCAACGGCGTAACATGCTGTGCCAATATGGACGTTGAAAGCCGCTTTTCGACTTGCAAATTTTCCCTGAAACGGATTTTATTCAAATACACATAAGCATCCACAAACGCAATTTCTTCGCTCAGCACCACCGTGTTTTTATTGCGGCTCACCAGCACGTACCGGTAAACGTCCGACAACTTTTCCAGGTAGTCCTGTGCGGCCGTATTCTCATCATCGATCAGCGCCGCCAGGGTGTTCATGCTGTTAAACAGGAAATGCGGGTCGAGCTGATTTTTGAGTACTTCCAGCTGCGATTGCACATTTTCTCGCATCAGCGCTTCTGTTTTCCGTACATTCATTTTCCAGGCATCAAAAAAATAAACCGCTTCGTACACCAGATAAACGATCACCGTGGGCACAATGCTGATCCTGAAACTGATTGCGAGCACGCTCATGTGGTAAACCGGTTTGTAATAGAGCTCGTCGAGCAGCAGCGACACCAGGAGCACATAGATCACCGCCAGTACTGCCTCGGCCGCCACCCGCCTGCCGGTTTGGCCATATTCGGGAAAAATCCGGCGCATCCAGATGATAATGTACCGGTTGCCCTCCCAGAATGTGAGCGTGAGCAATGTAGAAAAAAGCGCACTGATGAAGAAATGCCGGCTCAGTTTCAGGAACTCGTCGAAATTGATCATCAAAGCAATGGCCATTCCCATAAGCGGGATACCGATGATCCGCCACTTCCTGTCATTGAGCGTATAAGCCTTTTCTTTCATCGCAAGTGAATATCGGCGGGCAAACTACTGGATTACCCGCCAAATTTCAATTAAAATGTATACCGGAAATAAGGTACCGGAAAAAACGGCTGCTGGTACTGGTTCGCCAGCTCGTTGGTCCGCGGGTTATAGGTCTGCTGAAAAATGTTTTTACGGGCTGTCACATTCTGCAAATCCATCGAAAACTCCATGGTGCTCCGGCGCATTTCGCGGCGGTACGAAAAGCGGATGTCGGTCCTGAAATAGGCGCTCTGCCGGAGCGAATAAGCGCGGTTTTCGTCGTAAATCGCCGACCCCCTGGCCCTCGACGCTGCCAGGTTCAGCGGAGTAATGTATTTGCCGCCAACGAGCGAGGTCTTGATATTGGCGCTCAGGACGTTGCTGTTCCCAATCCGGAACTCCTTCCCTCCGAGCACATTCAGGACATATCTGGTATTAAAGGCGGTGTTGCGCCAGACTTTGTCGCTGCCTTTGTATTTCGAATCGAACAGCGAAGTTGTAAGCAGGAAGTAATAGCCTTTGTTGAAATACCTTTCCAAAGTGACCTCCACGCCCAGGTTGCGCCCTGTGCCCGCATTCACCAGGCTGTCGCGATCCGACGGGCCGAAAGCGGAGCCCGTATTCAAAGCCGAGTAAGTGGAAGTCCGCTGCTCGACCGGCACATTGAACAGTTGCTGATAATACGGCTCGATTTTCAGTAACAGGTTTTCCGTCAGCCGGTTCTGATAACTTAATACGAACTGATGGCTTTTGGTAAAACCCAGTTCCTTGTTGGTCCGCACCGGCCCGGATTCGCCGGGCGTTTGTACAAAATAGGTGTAAATATTCTGTGCCTGGCTATTCAGCCCGTACCCGACGCTCACCGATTGCCCCTTACCGAAGGCATACTGCAAACCAGCCCTGGGCTCTATGGCGACATTGTTGTTGAGGTTATAATGCTGGAAATGGAGGCCTGTTGTAAAAATCAGCTTCTGCGAAAGCCGGTATTTCCATTGCGCGTAAGCCTGCGTGAGCACCGTTTTTTCCCCGCTCACATTTGCCCGAACGGTGTCGATCTTCCCGCCCTGGTAAATCGAGCGGCTGTACAGATCAAAATCAAGCAAATCCACAGTAACACCTCCATACAGGCTGCTTTTTGCATTCATTTTATGCCTTACATTCAACACCGCGGAATATTTGGAGGTGTTGTATTTCGCCTCGCCGCTCAGGAAGGCCTCCCGCGCCGGATTGCTGATGGAATCGCCGCTGAACCGCTCGCGCGTCGTGCTCATGCCGAGGGTGAGTTTCGCGAAAGTTTTAGGGGTCAAATTGTGTTCATAAGCCAAGCCAAAAATGTTTGTTCCGTATTTCACCCGGGTGTTGGTGTTTTCGGCACCATACATGTTGGTGAGCGTCGTATCCACCTCATTTCCGAGAAAATTCACGTCGCTGCTTCCTGTTATGCCAAAAAGCGTCAGTTTTCCTTTGCTTCCGGTCGGCACGGCCACTTTAAAGTTCAGGTCCTGGTAATCGGGAATGGCCGTTCCCGTTCCGAACTGCAATCCGAGCGCTTTGAACAGACCCAGTGTCGAATACCGGTAATTCAAAAGAAACGATGCTTTGGAATTCTTTGAAAACGGCCCTTCTGCACCCAGTTCAAAACCATTGAAACCTACCTGCCCCATCAGTTCATGTTTCTGATTATTGCCTTCACGCAATTGGAGGTCAAATACCGCCGCGAGGGCATTTCCATACTGCGCGGGAAAGGCACCAGTGAGAAAGTCGGACTTGCCGAGCACGTTGTTGTTCAGCATGCTCACGGGCCCGCCAGTGGCGGCAAATGAGCCAAAATGGTTGGGATTGGGGATATTGAGTCCTTCCAGCTGCCAAAGGGTGCCCGACGGCGAGTTACCGCGGACCACGATATCGTTGCGCGAATCATCGCCCGACACTACTCCAGCAAAGTTGGCAGCCATCCGCGACGGATCGCCCAATGCACCGGCATACCGTTTGGTATCATCCACATTGAACGACCGGCCGCTCACCAGCGATAGTTCATTGTTGGTTTTGGACTTATCGTTCTTGCGGTCGGCGGTAACCACCACCTCGTTCAAATTCTGCACGGCCTCGGTCATGGTTACGTTCAAAACTACTTCCTTACCCGCCGTAACGACGATGCCGGACAGACGCTGCGACTCATATCCAACCATTGTAACCTGAAACGACTGGCGGCCCACGGGCACGCCCGCAATGCTGAAATCGCCCCGTACATCAGTAACGGCGCCCAACGGGCTTGCCCCCGCCTCCCGAACCAAAAGTATGGATGCCCCGATTACCGGTGATTTGGAAACTTCATCGCGCACAGTCCCGCGGATGGTTTGCATGCCCTCCTGCGCGTGAAGGTGGGTAGCGAAAAGAAATGTCATGGCTAGTAGTAATGGTCTCATTGGCTAATTCTTTGAATTGATAGACCAAATTTCTTTATAACACACTGGGTTTGAAATCCGCCGTATGCTCAACCGTACAGATCAGAGGTCGAACCGGCGCCGGCGTAGGGGGAATCGTGTCGTGTAGCGGGGCACCAGTACGTCAAACTTATTTGGACTGCAGCCGATGCACTTAATTAGGATGCCTGCGGGGTCTATCAAAGCCGCGGAGGTGATCACAAGCCCTTCGGCATCGCTGAAACCGGAGAAGGTGAACCAAACGGAATATAGTTTTCGGCCAAAAAAGAGCTTCCCGCACGCAAGCTCTCGATTATGCTCACGACGGTAAGCCCCTTTGGCTCGTACCGGCCTCAAAAGGAGGTCGTAAGCTCGACGGAGTTCTATTCAATGACAAGAAACCAGTACCTGACGCATTGGGTCAAGCTGTCGCTGAATTGGGAGTTCGGCTGGCTCTTTAAGCAGTATTCGGGCGGCAAGGTTAGTAACGATTGATATTTAGGGATCGAGCGGTTCATCGGCGTCAATGTGCAATGCGTCCAGCACCGGGTAAAATTCGAAATCCGTTTCACTGAGCCGCTTACCCAACTTATAAGGAACATGGTTGATTTCGCGCATACATCGGTTCACAAAAGCATCACTGGTAATCGAATAGCTTTGCGAACGCATCGTAGAAACGAGGCAGGGCTTCTCCACGGGCATGCCGTAACGGTAAAGCAGCCTCACGCCATTGCGCATATTGGTAGTCGTATGGCGCGCATGAGGGTCCATGATGATCACGTTTTCGGGCACTTTTAAGGTTTCCATCAAAAACTTCTTCATTTCGAATGCTTCGCTATATTTCGTCTTGAAAGGATGTACCCTCCCTCCCGAAACCAGAATGTAGGGCGCTAATCCTTCGAAATATCTCAATGCGGCCACACGGCAACGCAATATACCCCCCTCGCTCAATGCACGGTCATAGGTATCCGGGCCGGCGCCGGGTACGAGGATCAATGTGTATTTGAATTTGCTCCAATCGATTTTCTTCACGCGTTCGAAAGCTGCTTTGTTGACTGTTGAAACCATCGGCTCATAGTCGGCAGCCTCGTGTCTTTCATTTACTTCCAAAAATCGGAGCGCATAATGCATCGACGGGCCAAAAAAAAGTTTTGTACTTTTCTTTTCCTGGCGCACGGTTTCTGTCACGTCGTAGACCAGCACCGGGTAACTTTTAGCGGTAGTTTTAAATTCAATGGAATCAATGGCCGGATAGTTAGGCTTCTTGCCTTCCGCGTACACCTCAATAGTATGGTTAATGCCCCTTGCATCCTGCTCCCAGGCTTTCCGCAACAATGTTTTATCACTTTCCTCTTTCAATAAAATATAGGTTCCGGAGGGAACAAGGTGCTGTTTCACCAGTTTCCCCAATGCGTTGTTGTCGCTGTAAAGCGCTTCGAGCCTTGCCCCTACCGTATTGATTTCCTCGGCGGAAAACTTCATTTTACCCGTGTAGCAAAGAAAATCGCCTTTGCATTCTGTCTCGGAGGCTTCAAGATTTTTATATTTTAAACCTGCCACCCCGGCCAGTTCACTGTCCTTTTCAAGCAAGCTTTTCACCTCCGGGAGCGATTCGAAAAGTGTGAGCAAATACCAGTTTTTGGACTGGACAATTGAATTTCCGGTAACCAGCTGATAGCTCTGTGCAGGGGTACGGCTGGTTTGGGCAAAACCCGTCAGTGTAACCAGCAGCAGAATAAAAAAGGTCAAAGGTTTAGTCATAGTTATAAAAGGAGTATGGAAAAGGCTGCAAACTAAGTGAATCCGTTTGAACGAATCATTACCCGTAAGTTAAGAAACAAAAAGACCTGGACGAAGAGCGCGGGCCGTGTCCGGCTCAGCCCCCAAAATGAACGCCTATATATATACGCAACTAGTCATTCAATTTCGGCAGTATGGCACGCATGTCGCCGTGAAGGCAGGGCACATTGTATCCCGACAGGTGGCCCGGCACGGTTTAGCCCGTAAATGACTTAACAGTATCCTGGCCGAAGATGACAAAATTGTCAATATTTAGCTACAAAAAAAGCTAGAACATTCCACAAAGGTGAATTAATTATCGGCTTGCTTTTGGTGAAATTGCAAACAAAAAAGCCCCTGACAAAATGCCAGGAGCTTTTCAATTTTTAAGCACCCATTTTACTTATAAAAGTTATCATTTTCCAGTACCAGGCCGGATTGTTTGTTTTCTTAGATAAAAATTGCGCTTTTCCAGCTCAAATCCAAATCAAACGACATATTCAATGCCCGGCAGTACGTGGAAGTCGTAGATCCTCAGTTTAATTTTGCTAAAATCAAACTGTGCAATACCGGATTACCGGCAAAGTTTGCAAATGAAGTGTAATAGTGGTTAGTATGAAACAGGGACGACGAGCGTTCTTTAAATCCCCCTTTAAATGCAATTCCTGTATGTTTTTTAATCATGGCCAATAGCGTCTTTATTTCTTTCACAAAGCTTCCTTTCCTTACTGGCTTTAAAGTAATCCTAAATAGCTGGCGAACTAAAATAATTTCGCCGAATTATGCATTAATTTCGACCAATACCTATATTATTGCAGACGAATGAAATTTAGTACAGTAGTTAAGGTCAGAGTATGTTGTCTCCCGGCAGGTTGCGGTGTATAATTGTAGACGATGAGGCTGATGCACGCCGATTGATCGAAAAATATGTGCAGAAAGTTCCCTTTCTTGAATTGGTCGGCACTGCCGAGAGTGCTACCGATGCCCTGTTCCTGATCAGGGAAGTAAAACCGGACATTGTATTTCTGGATATCGAAATGCCCGAAATGACCGGATTTGAGCTTTTAAAGCTACTTCCTGCTATCCGGCCCGCCGTGATCATGATTACAGCCGACCCATCCTACGCATTGGAAGGTTACGAGCACGAGCTGACGGATTACCTTCTAAAACCCGTCTCTTTCGAAAGGTTCTTAAAGGCCATCAACAAGGTGGACAGTGCGCGTCTTCAGAAACATTTACCGGGCGTTTCCGAACCAGGGGGGAAATCCGTTTCATCACCCAAAGAACCGCAGGAACGCGTGCTGGATACAGCATTCACCGGTACACGAAATGACTTCCTTTTATTGAAAGAGAATAAAAAACTCATTAAAGTAGCTCCCAGTGAAATCCACTTCATTGAAGGCATGCGCGACTACCTTAAATTATATTGGGCTGATCGTGTAGCTATTATTCATATGACTATGGCCAAAATCGAAGAAGCGCTACCCGTCGCACAGTTTCTGAGGGTAAACCGTTCCTATATCGTTAATAAAAAAGTGATACGCGAAATTGAAGGCAATGAGATTACTACAAACAGCGGTCGGAAAATTCCGATAGGCGTAACCTATCGCGCTAATGTACTAGCGGCTTTACAGAAGAACAGAATCTGATGGACGATGCGCATTAATCCTATCTTTTCTAAAAAAAGCGCAAAAATTACCAGAGTTATTTATCATTTGCTGGCATGGATAGCGCTCTGGTGCGTCGTGCGGTATTACAGTATTCCTGCGCTTACCAGAGATAACCTGGCTGTAATAGCGCACGCTTCTGTTGTAGTTTTCCTGCAATCCATTTCAGTGTTCTACCTGCTGGGGTATGTGGTCTTTCCACGTTTTTTGTATACCAGAAAAATATTTTCACTGATTATAAGCCTGCTTATCATATTTCTGCTGGTCCATCTCAGCAACTATTATGAAATCAGGTACCTGGCAACCATTACAAACGGGTCTGAATATAATCCTATTTATATCCGCAAATTGTGGGACTTTTATCAGGCCCGCAGCCATTGGGCCAGTTGCTTCATCAATTTCGACATCGCATACACCGACTATGCATGGAGCTTATATTACATCACGCCGCTGCTTGCCATCAAGGTTATGCGTGACATTATTAATTCCAGGACAAAAAATATGCAACTGGAAATGGAACGGCTCAAACTAGAAAAAACAAACCTGAACCTGCAAACACAAAGTTTACAATTACAAAAAAACAATCTCAATCTTGAACTGAGCTTTCTCAAATCGCAGATCAATCCGCATTTCCTATTCAACACACTCAATGCGATCTATACCAAAACGGTAGATGTCGACGAGCAGGCTGCCGACCTGGTACTTAAATTATCCGATCTGATGCGGTACAGTCTTTACGAATCGAGCAAGGAAAGCGTACTCTTGTCAAGCGAAGTCGGTTACATAGAAAATTACCTGGATCTGGAACGCGCACGTTTCTCGGATAAAGTGACAATCAATTATCAGCTGGCAGGGAACCCTGAGGAGTACATCATCGCCCCGCTCCTGCTTGTGTCGTTCGTCGAAAATGCATTCAAACATGGTACCGCCAAAAGCAAGTACGCGTCTTACGTAGATCTTTCCATCATCTTGAATCACAATACACTATACTTTAAAATCAAGAATAATATACCTCAAAACACCCGCTCCCAAAACCGGGCGCGGGACGAAAAAGTCGGCGGGTTCGGACTGAGCAATACTTCGAAGCGACTTCAGTTACTTTATCCCGACAGGCACAAATTGTCGGTACAGCAAACCGAATCTGAATTCAGTGTGGATCTTGAACTGATACTGGACCCGGCTGGCGGCTCTCAGCATTTAACATCCTGACGATACATTCTACCACCATCCGTATATATGCGAACGTCAGGCATCGGAGCCGGCAAATCCGAAAAAGCTGCACAACTTCTATTCGATTCTTTTATATAAGAATTACTTTTATTTTAGGAATTTCCTTTTGATATTGAAACGACCAGGGAAATATTGAATTTAATTCTCCCCCTATCCATGGATTTTAAAAAGAGCATTAGTCAATGTTCCTATTTAATCATTCATTCTCTGGACCTTGGCAATAAATTGAAGGCAGTTTTTTGAATTTGAAAATGTCCGGATGAAAAACATTTTGATTGTAGAAGATTATCAGATTATCAGGCTCGCGACAAAAATACTCGTACAGGATATATTCAAAGCCGCAGTAATTCACGAAGCGGGCTCTTTCAATGCAGCTTTGGCCGAGCTTCAGATGCAACCGCAGGATCTGATCATTCTTGATATTCAGATTCCTGACGGACAGGGGTTTGAGATGATAGGAATGATGCGTGCAATTCAAAAAAATGTTGCCATACTTGTCTTTTCGGCCGTTGAAGAAAGAATTTATGGCATTCATTATCTCCGCGCGGGAGCCAACGGTTTTGTGTCAAAAAACTCGGGTACTGACGAATTGCGAACCGCCATTATATCTGTGGCGGATACGGGCAGGTACGTGAGCCCGAGGATCAGATTTGAACTGCTCAACCAGCTCGACAAGCATAATTACAAGGCCGACAATCCGCTCCTGGACTTATCAGTTCGTGAAATCACGATCATGGACATGCTGATCGAGGGATTCTGGGTCAAGGAAATAGCCTCCCAACTGGACCTTACCGAAAGCTCCGTCAGCACCTACAAAGCACGGTTATTTGAAAAGCTTCAGGTGACCACGCTGATTGAAATGTTCCAGAAGGTGCGCCATTACAAGGATATGGACTGAAAGCTTTCCCCGGCCACGCGTTCCCTGTGCGATAGCCCCCATTCGTTCATTCGGGCGATAACCGGCATGATGCTCCGTCCAATGTCGGTGAGTGTATATTCGGTATAGAGCGGAAAACCGCCACACTGGCATTTTTCAACAACCCCGCTCGCTTCCAGCTCGCGCAGCTGCATGTCGAGCACGCGCGGAGTGGCGTCCCGGATCTCACGATGCATTTCACTGGGACGACGAAACCCACGATCGATGGCATCGAGCAGGCATGGTTTCCATTTTGCTCCAAACACTTTCATGGCAATGGTGATGCCGCATTCGAGGTCTTCGGGTGTTTTCCGTTGGTACATATGGTTGATGATCGAGTTGATAACAATCGCTTTACCCAGCCCTAATTTACTCAATACCGAACAAATTTTCGGTTACCGAATCTTTTTTCGGTAATTGACGGCACCCTTGCCACTCGCGAATTTTGTGTTCATTAATTCAAAACGAACACAAAATGAGTACAAAACAAATCACCATTATAGGTTCAGGACAAATGGGGCGGCGACTTGCCGAATTGCCGGTTACAAAGGGTTATGACGTGTCCGTTTGGAATCGTACCCGCGCCAAAGCCGACAGTATTACGGGCGTAAAAGTGTTTGAAAACCTGGAAGAAGCAGTGCGCCAGAGCCCGCTAATCGTGATATGCGTGCTGGACTATGCAGCAGTAGAGCGTATTCTGGATAACATCGGCGACAAATCCATTTTAGCCGGCAAAACGCTCATCAACTTTACTACGGCAAATCCGCAGGAGGCCGAAGCACTGGAAACGTCGCTTGCCGATATAAATGCGGGGTATATCAATGGCGCTATTCAGGCTGCGCCGGACCAGATGGGCCTGCCCGAAACAACCATCATCGTATCGGGTAACCACGGGCATTTCGAACGCAGCCGGGATGCATTAGCCGTTTTTGGAGGAAATATCAAATACCTGGGCGACCGTGCGGCAATGGCTTCGGCCATGGACCTCGCTACCTTGACCTGGCTGTATGGTTCCTACACCGGCTTGATTTATGGAATTGTCCTTGCACAAAAAACCGGCTTGCCACTCGGCGCATTCAGTGAAATACTAGGCGAGATTACACCCGGGTTTACGGAGTTTTTCAAACACCAGATTGGTGTGGTGGAAAAGGGCGATTTTACAGTCAGCCAAAGTCCGATGTCGATCAGCATTGCAGCCATACAGCGCATTCACGATGCATTTCGCAATGTGGGTGCCCAGGGAGATTTTGTTAAAGCGATCAGCGACCTGCTGCAAAAAGCAGAATCTTCCGGCCTGGCCAACCAGGAAGTTGCCGCGCTGGTGAAAGTGGTGGGATAGCTTGTCAAATGTTTGCCCGCTGATCGATCGCTCAGATCCGGCGGGCAAACACTGATAAACAGCTTCGGAATTGTATGTTGATGACGTGCTTAATGCACCGCAAACTGACCCGGTTCATAACTTCCGGCTTCGGTGCGGAATGCGATATTAAAGCGGTTGTATGAATTGATGGTGGTTATCGCGAGCGTCAAATCGATGATTTCCTCGTCTGTAAACTGGGCGTTGACGGCGTCAAATACTTCGTCGGTAACTTCGCGGTCTTTCAGGACGGTCACAGCTTCGGCATATGCCAGTGCGGCGCGCTCGCGATCTGAGTAAAAAGGTGCTTCCCGCCAGGCATTCAGCAGGTACAGCCGCTGCTCGGTTTCGCCCTCTGCCCGCAGGTCTTTGGAATGCATATCAAGGCAAAATGCGCAGCCGTTGATCTGCGACACGCGCAGGTAGATCAGGTTTAACAGCCGTCTCTCGACCTGTGATTTGGCAAGATAACCGCTCAGACCGTACATGGCTTTGATTGCTTTTTGTCCTTTCTCCAGAAAATTGATCCGTTGTTCCATGGTAATGTTGAATGATTGAATGACTGAATGATTGAATGATTGAATGACTGAATGACTGAGTGATTGAATGACTCGATGACAATTCGTGACCACAGATGACAATTCTGAAAAAATATTCGGTCATTCAGTCATTCAAAATTCATATCCATGACGAACACGCTCTTCAGGATTGGACAATGCGGCGAAAAAAAAATCCAGTTTTTCTAGTAGGCATTGCGGCGGGTAGAATTGGATGTGACTACGACTTTACAATTACATAATATTCTAATAACACCCTGGACAAGTAGATCCTCTTCTTTTGCGGCAAATTTTGTTTAACCAACAACATGCTCATGCATAAGAGATTTTTACTTCCTATCATCCTGACATTGCTTTGCTGCTTCGGTAACATCGTAGTGTTGAGGGCTCAAACAACGCAGGCGTCGATCGCCGGTACGGTCACCGACGACCAGAATGCAGTACTGGCGGGCGCGACCGTTCAGGTGAAAAACGAATCAACCGGCTTCACAACGGGAACCGTTACCAATGCAAAAGGCGAATATGCCTTTAAAGAACTTCCACTGGGCGGTCCTTACACTATTACAGCCACTTACATCGGATTCGGCGAACAAAAGCTGACAGGCTATCTCCTCCACCAGGGCGATGCCGTGAAGGTTAAAATGAGCATGAAAGAGGCCGGCCAAACACTGGAAGTGGTAAGCGTTGTGGCTTCGGGCATCAAGAACAAGATCGAAAACCTCGGTGCTTCCACCGCCATTTCGGCAAGGGATATCACCCGTTTGCCGGTGAACGGTCGGAATTTCACGTCACTCATGGACCTCTCGCCATTGAGCCGCGGTGGTAACATTTCCGGGCAACTGGGCTCTTCGACAGGTTATACCATTGATGGTATGAGTTCCAAAAACCCGACTTCTGCCGGCGCGACAACCAGCCGAAGCGGCGCCCCCTATTCGATTTCGATCGAAGCGGTACGTGAATTTCAGGTGGTTACCAACCAGTATGACGTTACCTACGGACGCAGCGGCGGTGGTACGATCAGCGCGGTTACGAAATCAGGCACCAACCAACTGAGCGGTAGCGCATTCAACTACACGCGTGCCGACTGGTTGTCGAGCCCCTATGATATTCGCGGCAACAAAATCAATAACAAATTCTCTACCAACCAGTTTGGGTTTTCCCTCGGCGGCCCGATATTGAAAGATAAGCTGCACTTCTTCCTGGCCTGGGACCATCAGCAGGACAGCCGTCCGTTGATCATCGCGGACATTCTCAGCCCGGTTGACGAAAACCGGTTCAATGTGACCCGCGCCACGCTGGATCAGTTCGTGAACATTGCCCGCAGCAAATACGGCATGTCCGATACCCCGCAGTTTGGATCATTCGATAAAAAACGTGGTTCTGACGCGGCATTTTTACGCCTCGACTGGCAGCTGAACAACAGAAACCTTCTGACGATCCGCAACAACTACACCAACGACCGCAACAAGCTCGGTCTGGCGGATAACACCACGATCAACGCCTACGAATCGTATGGAAACGATTTTAACCAGGACAATAGCCTGCTCGCATCGCTCCGTTCGACACTCAATTCGAAAGTGACCAACGAGCTGAAAGTGCAACATTTGTTTGTCAAACAAAAAAGTGCTCCCGGCGATCAGCTTCCGGCAGCCAACATTCCCAGGGCGATCGTAGAGAACGTCAATTCCGTGCTGAGCGACGGCAATTCGCGCTCGACCAACATTCAGATGGGCGGTCACCGTTTCGCTCAGGAGCGTTTTACCAACAATGTGGTTCAACTGGTTGATAACCTGTACTACAACACAGATAAAGTGGAATACACCTTTGGTGCGGACATCATGATGACGCGGTCGCACTCCACTTACGGCTCGGAGGTGAACGGTCGCTTCCACTACAACGTGGACGCTGCTGCGGGCAAAACGGCCCTCGACCAGTTCAATGACCTCAAACCATACCGATACTACCGTGAAGTACCTTTGATGGACGACTGGTCGGTAAAAGGCACAATCTGGAATGCAGGTATTTATGGTCAATTAAAAACCAGCCTCGCAACCGGCCTGGACGTAGTGGCAGGCCTTCGCCTCGACTATGCGCATTACCCGAGCTCGCCTTTGAACCAGACCCTGTACGACGCCTTGAAAATCCGCACCGATAACAAGATCAAGTCGTTCGTGGCACAACCTCGCGTGCAATTTACCTGGGATGTGAACGAAAAGCATACCGATATTTTCCGTCTCGGCGCAGGCGTGTTCGCTTCGGACATCAACAACTATGTGGTAATCAACAACCTTACATTCGACGGGAAGCACCTGGCGACAGTCGATGTGCGCAGCCCGAACGTGCCTACTCCAGATTTCGCCGCTTACCGTGCCAACTACAACAGCATTCCTACGTTGGCGCAATTCCAGTTGCCGACGATCAATACCAATGCCAAAGACGCACGTGTGCCCATCATTTACAAGGCTAACGTTTCTTACGCCAAGTACCTGACCGACAAACTGAAAGTGGGTATCGCAGGTTACATGAGCCTGGGCCGTAATAACTATATGTATGTGGACAGAAACATGGTGGACGAACCGTTCTTCCGTCTTGCCAACGAGGGTAACCGCGGCGTATACGTACCGGGCGGCGATCAAATGCCGACAAACGGCGCCGGCGACTGGTTGAAGGGACGTAAATCGACCCAATTCGGCCGGGTGCTGGAACTTAACAGCCAAGGTAAGGTGAATGCATTCTCTGCCGTGGCCGATGTGGAATATGAATATTTCCGCGATGGAAAGATCACATTGAGCTATACTTATAATGATGTGAAGGACAACACGTCGTTCAACGGTAACGTGGCCAACAGTGCAACGCTTTCATTGCCGGTAAGGGACGACCCACGTAACCTGAGCCTGATGTCTTATTCGGACAACCAGTTCCGTCACAAAATCGTGTTCTACGGCTCACTGCCCAGCTTCTGGGGTGTAAACGTGGGCGTTCGTTACTCGGGCATCGGCGGAACGCGCTACACGCTGCTTTCGGGTGGAAATACCAACGGCGACTTCGTAGGAACCAACGACCTCGCATTTGTTTTCGACAGAAACGATCCGAGCGTGCCTGAAAACGTGCGTACGGGTCTCCAGGCCATCCTCGACAACAAGGACGCCAGCCAGAGCATTAAAGATTATATCACCAAAAACTCAGGTAAAATTGCTGAAAGAAACGGTGGAATTAATGGTTTCTACGGCGTCTTCGACGTACGTGCTTCCAAAAAGATCAAAATCGCCGGTACCCATGCCATTGAAATTTCTGCCGACGTTTTCAACTTTGCCAACTTCCTCAACAAGGACTGGGGCCGCAACAAGTCGCTCGGTACGCAGGCGCTTTATGCACTGGGCATCCCCGCTGCCAATGGCAAGCCCGCGGTTGCCGCATTCGACAGAACCAAAAATCAGTATGTGTACCGCGTAAACACCGCGGGTGTGGTAACGCCTTCGGGTAACCCTTACCAGGTGCAGATTGGTTTGCGGTATAGCTTCTGATCACCGGTATCCACCATAAGAAATCCCCTCCTTTCCGAACAAAGGAGGGGATTTTCTTTTCATGTAAAAATTTAGTACCATTTTTTTGCCAAAAAGTTACAAATTAGATGTATTATTGAAACAACATACTGTATTTCAGTACCGTACACTCACCACTTTTTAACAATAAAATGAAATTATTTTACGGAAAACCTTTTTGAGCCTGTCCTTGCTGATCATCGCACTTGCTTTATCCTGCACGGACCACGTCAATCCCGGAGAGCCTGGCCAATCGAATTGTTTAAGGGTAAACGGAAGTCCAAGGCTCTATCCGTGCGAATTTGAGATCACGCAGATCGATGTCATGAAAGTAAGTTCCAACACCGATGTTTACGCTACGTTGACGCCCTCCAACCACAATGTGCATTTGCTGACCACAATGGCCTTCTCGTACATCAGAACAGCCACTACTACCGCAACGCTGGAATATAAATTAAGGCTGCATGTAAAGCGGATCGCCCCGCCGACATTTCCTACGCCAACCGGTTACTGGATCAGCGAGTCGATCGCAGGTGGCGAGCCCGACGATCCCAGCGTTCTGTTGCCCAACCGATACTATCCTGCGCCCATCCTCAATATGGCTGTAGGTGAGACAAGCCTTGTTTTCACACGACTGACATACTATACTTCGGACGGCGAATTACAGGGCCGCCCATCGATGGTATCAATCCAAAATCCGGTTACCTATCAGAATCTCGCCAACGCACCGAACAACTATGCGCTCGGAAGGGACCGCTCGGAAGCTTATTACTTGCCAATTAACGCCACATATACCGACAACAGATAGGAAAGGGCAACAGAAAATATTCCGGCCAATGCATTATAGCAACGGCCGGAACCATGCCTTCAAGGTTCCAGTTTATCAGATACCTTCACGCCGCCGATTGTGAGCAATGTGGCCGCTTTAAATTCAAATTTCCTGCAACTTATTGACAACTTTCTGCGAATTGATCGTTAACGAGGGAACACACTACACCCGTTTTGGGATGGTTTAACCCTTGGTTTCGGCAGTTCATCACATTGGTGTTCTGTATATCGAGCCTCCGATACTAATTTAGAGCATGTTTCAACCAGTGGAAGCGCGTCTTCCGGAACATTAACTTCATTTAGCCATGAACACGATTGAAATTGAACAAGAACAGGAAATTACGCCAATGAACATCATCCGGATCGGAACGGGTTTCTGGTCTGCGAAACCTTTGCTGACAGCCGTCAGACTAGGCTTCTTTACTGAACTTGGAGCGGGTCCGCTTTTCGTATCCGAAATCCGGCAAAAACTTGGCCTGCAAAGTGACAGTTCCCTCGACTTCCTCGACACCCTTGTTACATGGGGCATTATCGAACGCCATGGTAAAGGTTTCACAGCCATTTACTGTAACTCACCCGAGGCCGATACATTCCTGAACCGCCGCAAGCCGGATTATTTGGGAGATTTGCTCGAAATGGTCAACGATGAGCAATTATCGTCAGCTAAAAACCTGAAAGAAGTTGTCAACCGGTCAGGCCTTCGGAAGCGACTGGATTTGAACAGGCTGCTTACTATGGTTGCCTAGTAATCCTGGAATACATTATCTGTCCAGAGGGGAGCGGGCTTACCGCTCCCGCAATTTTCCGGAGCGCCTCTCCGAATTAAACGAAGCCCGTTGTTCTGGTAATTCCGGAGTCCACAAAGCCTCAATTCGATTCACTTTCTCTTTCGCCGCCTTCCAAAGCTCCGGATAACGTTGCTTTAATTCTTCATCTGTTACCCAGTTCTCTGCATCATTTTCGATGCCCTTAGTATTTGCCTTCCTCTTCATAATTCGAGTTTGTTAAATAGTGATGATTAATCGGCACAATGGAGATCGACCAGCTTCCTCCCGGTTGAAACATTTCATAATTTGTAACAACCGGCAGATCTACCCATAAACCAATGTCCAACTGGCGGCAACAGATTATCAAGCGCCAGTCTTGCCTTCTCTCCCCAACCATTTCCCAAAAACCGCATTTCATACTTCTAAACCCACACCTTATCAATCCTATTTGTACCCGGGCGGCACCCGTTTTACTTTCGAAGCATCCGAAACTTCTAACCCGACCGCCTATGCCTTCCTACAAGCTTTCTGTTAACGGTAAAGCCTATACTGTCGAAGCCGATGAGCAAATGCCGTTGCTTTGGGTAATACGTGATCTGATAGGCCTTACAGGCACCAAATATGGTTGCGGGATTGCGCAGTGCGGGGCTTGTACGGTGCATTTGAGCGGAGCACCGGTACGCTCCTGCTCTTTTCCTGTGTCGGCAGTAGGCGAGCAACCGGTAATAACGATCGAAGGTCTTTCTGACGATAACTCGCATCCCGTGCAACGCGCCTGGATTGCCGAGCAGGTGCCGCAATGCGGCTACTGCCAGAGCGGGCAGATTATGTCGGCCGTAGCATTGCTGGCAGGAAATGCGAACCCCGACGACGACGCTATTAATACCGCCATGAACGGTAATATATGCCGGTGCGGGACCTATCCCCGCATTCGCAAGGCGATCAAGACTGCCGCCAGCTACTCCCGTTGAACGCCAGTCATGAAGCCACAAGCTATTTCCCGTCGTCATTTTCTTCGTCAGGCTGCCCGGTCGGGCGCGGCGCTGACGCTAGCTGCATACATGCCCGCGCACGGACAAACGCTCCCGGAGATTGTCAATCCGGTAACAAATAGCGTGGAGCCGGGTACCGGGTTGCTATCCTGGATTTCGATCAACTCAGAAGGCAAGGTAACGCTGATGTGCAACCGCTCGGAAATGGGCCAGGGCACCTTTCAGGCACTTCCGCAAATGCTCGCAGAAGAGCTGGAAGTGAACCTGGACGACGTTCAGGTCGCTTTTGCACCGGCCAACCCTGAGAAATATGGCCCGCAGCCGCAGGAAGGAAGCTTTTCAGTCCGCGGATGGGCACCGCGACTCCTGCATACAGGCGCCTGCGCACGCGAGATGCTCATCGAGGCTGCCGCAACTGAATGGAACGTTTCCCGAAATGACTGCTACGCTGAAAATGGGGCGGTTATCAACAGGAACAGCCAAAAGAAACTGATCTACGGTGCATTGGTCGAAGAGGCTGCCAAACTCAAACCACCGACAGAAGTCGTACTAAAAAAGCGGAGTGACTATAAAATCATCGGTAAATCTGCCCCTCGGAAGGATATTCCCCTAAAAACCAACGGATCTGCCGTATTTGGTCTGGACAAAAAGCTGCCCGGCATGAAATACGCGGTTGTGGAACGCAGCAGGCGGTTCAGGGATACGGTAAAGAATTTCGACGATTTGGAGACGCGAAAGGTACCGGGAGTGTCTCACGTTTTTAAGGTAAAAAGACCGGTATTTTCTCAATACTGCGAAGGCGTCGCCGTTGTCGCCGATTCTCTCTGGGCAGCGATGCAAGGCCGTAAAGTATTGAAAGTGAATTGGAACGATCCGGATTTCGAACTACCCGACACCGCATCGCTCGAAAAACAAATGCGGGAAAATCTCCAGAGGATCGGCCCGCAGCCGAAACTTGAAAATGAATACGATCATTGCATACAAAAGCTGGAAGCGGTTTATGAAACTCCCTACCAGTCGCACAGCTGCATGGAACCGCTCAACTGCGTTGCAGACGTCCGCTCCGACAGCATCGAGATTTGGGGGCCTATCCAGGAAGCGAACTGGATTCAGGCCGATTTAAGCCAACGGTTCAATATCCCCATTGAGCGCGTGGCGGTAAACATGACCTTCCTCGGCGGTGGTTTCGGCAGAAAGGGTTTCCCCGATTACCCCTGCGAGGCCGCATTGATTTCCAAAGAAATACAAGCGCCGGTACAAGTGGTATGGACGCGAGAGGACGATATGACTGCCGGTCCCTTCCGCCCCGGAGCAATTTATACCTTGAAAGGCGGATTAACCGCCGCCGGCCGCATTCACGCGTTCCAGGCCAAAACAGCTACCCAGTGGATCGGGCAGGAATGGTCACCGGTCCCACCGTCCGCTCCCGAGGCAGCCGGCTACAATACGGGCGATTTCGAAGGGTTGCTACACCCCTACCGCCAGGGAATCCCCCATTACAGCTTCGGGGGCGCCGGTACGCACTCACCCATACCCGTGATGTGGTGGCGCTCCGTGTACGCGTCCACGAACGGGTTTGCGTGCGAGAGCTTTCTCGATGAAATGGCGCATTTGGCCGGCAAAGACCCGCTGACATTCCGGCGTGAGCATTTACCAGACCCTCGCTACCAGGCCTTGATCGACCGGATGGCAGCATTAACCAACTGGCGATCCCGTGGCAAAAACCAGGGCTGGGGCGTTGCATTTACCGAATGCTTTACCGGCATTTGCGGCCATGCAGTGAAAGTGGCCCGGAATGCGGAAGGAAAAGTCAGAATCGAAAAAGTGACTGCACTGATGGATTGCGGATGGTACGTCAACCCGGACATTATCCGCGCACAGGTGGAGGGCAGTATCGTCATGGCGCTGGGCGCTGCCACCACACATGCAACGACCTTTGAAAACGGCAAAGCGGTTCAGCAGAATTTCGACACCTACTCCATGCCGCGCATCGCCGACATACCGCCTATTGAAGTCCACGTCATGGAAAACGACGAGAAACCCGGCGGCGTGGGTGAGCCGGGGCTGCCTCCGTTTGCCCCGGCCCTTGCCAATGCCATTTTCGACCTTACGGGCCGGCGAATCCGCAGGCTCCCGTTCAGTCTGGATGAAATTTCGTAGCCGCTGTGGAGCAGCGGCTATTTTCCCGAAAGCGATTTGATAAACAAAATCACCGATTCGATATCGTTGTCCGAAAGCACGCCTACAAACGATGGCATTTCTTCATTATAACCTTTGATAATGCGCTTGGAAGGCGTCAGAATGGACTCCCGAAGGTAGGCCTCGTCGGCAACTACCTTGGTACCATCGTCAAAAGTCCGCTCCGATTTGTACAGGTTCTGAAACGGCGGGCCGTACATCCCTTTTGTGCGCGTACCTTCCGAATGGCATCCGGCACAAGCCATTTTCTGGAATATCTCCCGGCCCTTTTCGGCAGAAGCGGCCGTTTCAGCCACGGCTACCGCTGTGGGCTCGGGGCGTTTTACATTCAGTAATGCGAGGTCGACGCCTTCGAAGCCTTTCAAATCGACGTCTGTGGACTGGTTGATGGTAAACCAGAACTGATCGTTCACTTTTTTGCCATCCGCGGCTTGCAGATGATAGGTCAATTCCATCTGCATAACTTCGGTCATTTCAGGCACTAGCAGCAGCACACTTCTGCGATCCGCCGACAAATAGGATCCCGCCACGTACATAGTCTCTTGTCCGGTTGATCCGTCGAGCTTGAAATGGCCTGAACCGTATTCCTCGGTACGTTTGTAATTCCACCTTTTCACTTCAAAATTCTTTGGATCGCTTGCTGTGGCTTTATCCATCGGTGAGTCGAAACGCAGCACAATACCTTGCTTGCCAGCGCGGAAATGATTAGGTAAATAACTCGGTTTTCCCGTGTAGCGCAGCCTCAGCAATGCACTGATCCCATTTGAGCTGGAACCCCAGAGGTTAAAACCAGCCACATATAGTTGCTCGTCAACCGGGTTCATCGCCCCTTTCGAGGTCGGCGCAGGATAATTAGCATTTATCACCGAAACACCGCCCTGTACAATGCTCGTAGTACTATCGATCAGCACGCGGAACAGCCCTGGTCTGCCGAAAGAAAAATGGATCAGGTTATCATTCAGTGGCCCCATTTTGGTACTTGTAGCCCAAACCTGGCTGATCGCCGAACGGTCGACACTATGAGGAATCCAGGTCAATGGCGGGGTAACGTCCGGGTTATCTTTGCGGTGCAATGTAGGTTCTACGCCGAAGTAATCGCCTTGCTTGATGACAAAAATCGGTGTGGAAGGTACGAAGTTACCCTGCTGGTCGGAAGCGGTCAGAATCCCTTTCGTAGGATGCATGCCAAGATACGGCCCGCGTAGACCCGTCGCTACGACCTCCGCGCTACGGCCGTCCAAGGAAATTTTCAGGATAGTGCCGTTCTGGTCCGAACCTGCCCGGAAGCCTTTGCCGGTAACTTTGGTCATACCAGGCCCGTTGCTCAAACTCCCCCCTTTTGCAATGTAAAAACTGCCTTCCGGCGCAGTCACAAGGTCTCCTGCCCACTCGCGCGACTCGGCCGACTGCCCCATTACGTTAGAAAAATTCTCATAGTAATCGGCCACACCGTCATTGTTCAGGTCATGAAACCGTATGATGCCATTTCTGTCAAAAACATAAATACTTTCCTTCACGATCTCGATGCTCATCGGTTCGTGAAGACCCGATGCAAAGCGCCGCCATTTCAGGTTTTGCAGATTTTTATCAATACCCTCCACCATCCAGACGTCGCCTTCAAAAGTAACGACAGCCGCCCTTCCATCCTTAAAAAAGCCCACATCGGCCACACGCACGTTTCTTTTCCAAGGATTATTCAAAGGCAAAGTAAGCTGATCCGTCACGAAGGCAGCCGTATCCGGCGACAGCTTTCCTTGCGTAACAACTGTTTCTTTCCACAAAGCGGGGCCGCCCTTTTTGAAATCAGGCAGTGGCGTGTGTTTGGTTTTCACAAACTTTTCAAATGCCTTTTTATCCCTCGAAAGCCCTTTCCAAATGGCAACCGTCGCTTCGGTGCTATTCGCAGAAGCCGGTATTTTCACCGTCAGATATTTTCCCTCTTCCACGCCGGGCTCCCAGTCTGGCTTGCCTTTGCCCAAAACCGCGACTGCGGTAACGGTATCTTTGTCCACACCCTGGTACACGTACGCAATTCGTCCCTTTACCTCGCTGCCGGTTGCATTATCGATTTCAGCGGCAGTCAGAAATAAATCGGTGGAAACATCGCCGGCCTGGATTGCGCGGGTAAATGCCACGCCGCGCTCGAAACGGGCGCTTCCCGGCAACTCGTAAATATGTGCCTTGCCGACCGAATAATCGAGTATTGAACGGTTTCCGTAGACATACACACCGTTATAGCGCCCCTGCCCGGCGGGAAGCGGCTTCCAGGTAGGCGGTAACGACTGGTCGGTGCGGTACTGCGGCTTGCCCGTAGACCATCCTGCGTAGGCGCCCGTTGCTAGCACGGCCGAGCCGGGAACGGTGGCTATATTATTGTTTTTGTTAAAAAAATCCTTGTACGAAACCTGCGCCATCAGCACCATCGGTAGAAACTTGCCCGTCCACGCCACCGACCACCGCAGCAAATCGGTATCAAAGCACGCGTAGGCGCTGTCGCCCAGCTGCAATGCGAGCGTACGTGCAGCCTGGTTATCTTTCGGAAAGCCGCCGCCCAGCTTGCGGGCGTCGACAGATGTTGAAATGTAGGGAAAACCCGGCTCCACAAATGAAGCCAGTTGTAGCGAATCAGGACGGTCGGAAGCGGTATTGCGGGTGTAGGTGTAGCCGGTCATCAGCACGGACGCCAGGGTGATGGCGCCCAGCAGGGCAACACCCCACCGTTTGCCCGGGTACTTTGAAATGTTAAGCATGTATGGTTCAGGTAATGAAGAACAACTTTTAAAGCAATGCAAAATAGGAACTTACTGGAATACTAATGACCAATTTTCGGCCTACTATCCCTTACACCCAACGAAAAAGCCTCCCCATTGAATTTAAATCAATATATTTGAAATAAACCTGAACGATATGACCTTATTCTCCGGGCTTCGCAAAGAGCAGATCTCCACCGAAATCCTGGCCGGGATTTCTTCATTCCTGGCAACGGCGTATATCATCGTCGTAAATCCGTCGATCCTCAGCCAAACCGGCATGCCATTCCCGGCAGTGCTTACGGCAACAATCCTGGTGTCGTTTTTCAGCAGTCTGATGATGGGCATTTACGCCAATAACCCGATCCTGGTTGCGCCTGGAATGGGGCTTAACGCGTTTTTCACCTACACCGCAGTATTGACCGACGGCCTGTCGTGGCAAGTGGCGCTCGGCACGGTGTTCTGGTCCGGGGTTTTCTTCCTGATTTTATCGGCATTCAATATCCGGTCCTATATTGTTAAAGCTATTCCAAAACCTTTACGGTTCGGCATCGCGGCGGGGATCGGGCTGTTTATCACGCTCATAGGTTTTGCCAATGCCAAATTCATCGTACCCAATCCCGCGACGATGATCAGCCTGGGTAACCTCAATGCGCCGACGCTCACATTCATCGCCGGACTATTGCTAACAGTGATCCTTCTGATCCGCAATGTAAAAGGCAGCATTCTGATCGGCATTGTCCTCACGAGCCTGCTCGCCTGGCCGATCGGCCGGTGGTGGGGCGGACCGGAAACGGTTATTACCATCGATCACATTGTGTCGAAACCCGATTTCAGCCTGCTTTTCAAGCTCGATTTCGTCAATTCGCTCAAATGGAGCCTTGCACCGATCATTCTGGCATTCGTATTTACCGACATGTTCGACAGCCTTTCGACATTCGTAGGACTGGCCGAAGCCTCCAACCTGCTCGACGAAAATGGCGAGCCGCGCAATATCCGCCGTTCACTAATGGTGGACGCCATTTCCACGACTATCGCCGGGCTCACCGGCAGCAGTCCGGGTACGGCTTATATTGAATCTGCGGTAGGGATCGAACAGGGAGGTAAAACCGGGCTGACGGCTGTTACAGGGGCCGTTTTGTTTCTGCCCTTTCTCTTCCTTTCGCCGCTGCTGAGCGCAGTACCGTCCATTGCCACTGCTCCTGCATTGGTGCTGGTGGGTGTTTTTATGATGAAACCTGTCGTCCGCATCAACTGGAACGATCTTTCGGAGGCGTTTCCTGCATTCCTTGCGATGGTGCTGATTCCATTCACCTACTCCATTACCCAGGGCATTATCTGGGGATTTCTTAGCTGGACGGCTTTGAAATTGCTTTCGGGACACGCCAGGGATATTAGTATAGCCCTCATTATCATTGATATTTTCGCCATACTGGCGCTGATTTTTTAAACTCAACATGAAGAAAAACTCACTACTTGCATTCCTCTTTTTACTTGTCTTCCATTCTGCGAAGTCCCAAAGCATTACCGGCATTCTCGGCGCATTTCCGCCTGAGCTGGTATTGCTGGAAAGTCAGATGACCGGAAAAAAAGATACCATTATCAGCCAGATCCGCTTCATTACTGGCGCATTGCGCGGCCGGCGCGTCGTACTCGCAGAGACAGGCGTGGGAAAAGTGAATGCCGCCATTACGACCGTGATGATGATCCAGCATTTCAAACCCCGCGAAATCGTATTCTCGGGAATTGCAGGCGGCGTAGACCCGGCCCTGGCCCCGGGTGACCTGGTGATCGGGACTCAGGTTGCCTACCACGACTTTGGCCAGCTCGACGATGCGGGAATGCATTACTGGGCCACAAAAAACCCCTTTACAAAAAAAGAAAACCCGCTGAAATTCCATTGCGATTCCGCATTGATCAGTAAGGCACTTTCTGTTTCCAAGAATCTGAAACTGGCCAAGGTGGAGCGGGACAATGGCAGCTTTGTACCGGCAGTTAAAACCGGCATCATCGTTACCGGTGATGTGTTTGTTTCATCGGAAAAAACCACAAAGCGATTGCTGAGCGACCTGAATGCCGCTGCGACCGAAATGGAAGGTGCCGCCATCGCGCAAACCTGCTACCAGCAAAACACACCATTTCTGATCATCCGAAGCCTGAGCGACAAGGCCGATGGCAAAGCCAAAGCGGACATGGACCAATTTTACAATGTTGCCGCGCATAATGCGGCTACACTGGTTATGGCTGTGATTGAGGAAAAGTAGCCGGGGCTGCGCCCGCACGCTCTTTCCAACGGTAGATTTGATGTTTGCGATGCTTTATAATTGGTCGGTGATCATCCTGCTGGCCGTTCATTGTCAACTCGTTAAACGCAGATAAGCTATGAAGAAAGTTTACTTCCTGTTGGCCGCACTTGCCGGGCTCGTGTTTCTGGCCAACACTTCGCGTGTGACCCGTGCCAAATACGGCATGGTAGTGGGCACACCGGAGATCCGATCGATCAGCGGGCTGGCTTTCGGGCCGGACGGGGTGCTTCTTGTGGGAGATTCCAAAAGTGCGACCGTTTTCGCGATCGACACAAAGGATGTGACGGCCAGTGCAAATACCCAACCCGTTGAAATCAAGAATATTGACCAGAAAATTGCCGCATTACTGGGAACAGACGCCGCCCATATCAGCATTCAGGATATCGCTGTGAACCCTGTTTCCAAAAACATTTACTGCGCTGTGCAAAGTGCCGATGGCACACCGGTACTGCTCAGAATCATGGGTGATAAAATCGAAGCGGTAAGCACGAAAAATGTGCCGTTTTCGAGCCTGGCGCTTAACAATGCACCTTCGGAAGATGCAAAAGACAAACGTGGCAATGCTGTCAGGGTTTCAGCCATTTCGGATATCGGTTTTGCGGATGGCAAAGTACTGGTGAGCGGGCTTTCCGGTCAGGAATTCAACTCGACTTTCCGCAGCATTCCTTTTCCTTTTTCCAGCAAACAAGACGAATCTACGCTGGAAATCTACCACGCTGCGCACGGCAAATATGAGACGCTAGCGCCGATCCGCACATTTACCACAGCCGAAATCAAAGGCAAAAAATACCTGGTAGCGAGCTACACCTGCACGCCGCTGGTCCTTTTCCCGATGGACGAGCTTAAACCCGGCACACATGTAAAAGGCCGTACCGTCGCCGAAATGGGTAGCGGCAACTCGCCGATCGATATGGTGACGGTAAGCAAAGGCGGAGAGTCATTCTTGATGATGTCCAACTCGGCCCGGCCGGTTTTCAAAGTAAAATACAAAAGTATCGAGGCTTACCAGGGCGCGCTGACCACTCCCGTGGAAGAAAGCTTCGCCACCGCAGGCGTCGACTTTGTTTCATTGCCTGTAACGAATGTAATCCAGATGGACAAGCTGGACGATTCGCGCATGATCCTGCTGCAACGCCGGTCCAACGGCAGTCTCGACCTGTGGACTTCGAGTGAAAGATATTTGTAGAAGATCGGCAAAAAGATTGGTCAGGCTGGCGTTCATCCCCGGCCTGACTTTTTTTGTGTGCCTTTTCGCATGCCGGAAAGAAAGACGTAAGGAACCGATCGGCATTCAATGGAAAAACGGACAGGCGACCGCAATCATCGTCCCTACCGCATTCACAGAGACTATTCCGGATGATTCCGTTTCTTCTCTGGTGACAATCAACATAGCAGATCAACAAAACCCCGTAGCCATTTTTGGTTCGTTTGAGCCAAAAGATAATGGGCTATTATTCACGCCAATGATCCCCTTCACGCGCGGAATGCGTTACGAGGTACGCGTACATGGCACGTATGCGGGAGGTTTTGAAATACCCGAAAATCCTACTGGTAATGCGCCACGTGTCACAGCCATTTATCCTTCGGCCGACACGCTGCCCGAAAACCTGCTTAAAATTTACCTGCATTTTGATCAGCCCATGCGAGAGGGCCTTTCCGGAAAATATGTCAAACTGATCAAAAACCAGCGCGATACCATCGAAGGTGCATTCCTGGATCTGCAACCGGAACTTTGGAACCCCGGGCGGACAGTGCTAACACTCTGGCTCGATCCCGGACGGATCAAGCGTGATTTGCAGCCCAATAAACGGCTGGGCGCGCCCATGCAGCCTGGCACACATTATCAAGTTATCGTATCGCAGGCATGGACGGATGTGCATGGGAAGAAACTGGCAAAACCTTATCAAAAGGCATTTGTAACCATCGCAAAGGATTCCCAATCGCCGCAGCCTTGGCAATGGAACCTGGTAACGCCCACGCAAGCGACGGAGCAGCCACTGACGATCGATTTCAAGGAATCGCTGGATCACAGCCTTTTGCGCGAAGTATTTACGATCCAGGATAGCAATGGCGCTAAAATCTCCGGTCGATGGGAGATCGGCCAGTTTGAAAAGCAATGCAGCTTTATACCGGCAAAAGAATGGAGGACCGGTTCCTACAAACTCCTCATCGAACCCAGGCTGGAAGATTTGGCGGGGAATAACCTCGTACGTCCGTTCGACAGGGATATATCCAAAAAATCGGAGGCAGTCACAGGGGAGATTGCCTTGCTACATTTCAATATCAAATGACCTACCGGTTCTTATCCATAAGCCGCCGGTTGACCACCTGCTCGATTACCTGCTCGCGGTAGTTGCGACTGATGGGAATGCGATGCGGCTGAATGAAGATTTCATTTCCGTCTATCCCTTCGATTTTGCCGATCGAGACAATATAAGATTTGTGAATGCGGATGAAATGCCGGCTGTCCAGATTTTGCTCGAGATGCTTGAGGTTGAGCAACGTAATGTACTTGCCTTTACGCGTATGGATCGTGACGTAGTTTTGCAGGCCTTCGATGTACAGTATGTCGTCGAAGAAAATCTTCTCGTATTTGCTGCCGCATTTGATAAAAAAGTAGTCTTCCTCCGTCTTCGACGACGCCGATTTACTCAGCAGTTTGTGATAATCCCTGGCCTTGCCGGCTGACTTAAAAAAACGCTCGAAAGTGATCGGTTTGAGCAGATAATCCATCACATTCAGCTGAAAACCCTCCAATGCGTAACTCGGGTAGGCGGTAGTAATGATAGCCATAGGCGGGTTTTGCATGATTTTCAGGAAATCGATGCCGCTCATTTTCGGCATTTGAATGTCGAGAAAAATAAGGTCGACCGGCTCCCGGTCCATCAGGCTGATCAGCTCCACCGGATTTTCACAAACGCCTGTCAATTTTAGGAAATCCACTTCCTTCACGTAATCCGCCAACCCTTCCCGCGCCAGCGGTTCATCATCGACTATCGCACAATTAATCATTTATTCGACCTGATTTAAAGACATTTGAGAAACATCGGCTGTTTCCAGTTTTTCCAGTTCCGCCTCAAAATGAACGATAAAGCGGTCGCTCTCGCGCCGGATATCGAGTTTGTATTTTCCGGGATAGATCAAATCCAACCGGCGTCGCACATTTTTGAGGCCAATTCCTCCGTAATTCACCACTTCCTCGTTTTGCTCTTCCGAGATAGAGTTGCTGAGGTTAAATATCAGGTTTGCATGTTCCAACCGCAAGTCGCCCCGGATCCAATTGGGCCGGTCGTGATACCTTGAAACATGCTTGAATGCATTTTCCATGAAAGTCATGAGCACAAAAGGCGCAATGCCCGGCTGCCCGACGAAATCTTCCTGCACGCTAAAAATCACTTGCAGATTGTCGTTCTGCCGCAGTTTTTCCAGCTCGATAAAGTTTTTGAGATAGGTTATTTCCTTCGTCAGCGGAATCTGGTGGTCGTTGCATTCGTAAAGCTGGTGCCTGAGCAGGTCCGAAAATTTTGCCAGCGATGCCGACGCCATATCCGGATCTTTATGAATCAAAAAAAAGATCGAGTTAATGCTGTTAAAAAGGAAATGCGGATTGAATTGATATTTCAGAAAATTCAGCTCGGTTTCCAGCTTTTCCTTTTCAAGTATTTGTTGCCTGCGCTGCGTTTGAAGCCAGTTTTTAGCCAACTTGATGCTCATCGCAAATGTCGTCGCCGCAACAGTCGACGATAACGGACCTCCGAGCATCATATGAAAGAACCCGTAGTTTCCCGGGCCAAAGAATTCTTCCAGTGTCTTCCCCGCCGCCCAGGCGCCAACATAATAGCCGGGAACGATCATAGCCGCCGTGGCAAGGATAGTCAACAGCAAGAGCGCTAAGTAATGGACATACTTACCCTTTTCCAGAAACCTGGGAACAAGGAAATACAGGTTGAAATACACGGCCAGCGCCTGCCATAGCACGTAAAACAGAAACTTAAAGATAGAGGTCGTGAAAAGCGCTTCCACCACCTTGACCGGGTTCCCCAGCGCCACTACCCACCATATATAGTGGTAAACGATCCAGAACGGAATGTGATAGAGCTTGTACCTGAAAAACCAATGTACCCGGGCAGGCGGAAGGTTAAAATCCGGGTTGGAATGAGGCTGGGCGATCATGCAGGACAAGTGGCTATTATACCTACAATTTACAGCAATAAGGGCGAAATAGGAGCTAACAGGATGAACAGATCAAAAAAATTGACGAAACGACGGCACCGTTATACGACAAGGCCCGGCGGATTCTGCACATCCGCCGGGCCTGTATGGAATATTTTGGCTTTCAAACTATGTCAACGTAACGCCGCACGGACATGCTGTGCTGGCTTTTGCATTGTTATTGTATTCCAATTTCAGCTTCTTGCCTTTCTCGTCTGCCTCTTCCAGCAGCTCGAAAGTACGACGCTCGCCAAGCATCAGAAGCGATTGGAAAAGAACACCGGCATATTTACTTTCTTCGCTACCGGGGCCTTTTTCCTTGGCGAGATCATTGTAGTGTCCGAAAAGATCTTTTCCTTTTCCCATGGTTTTATATTTTGCTTTGATTTTCAGAACCTTGGTTTCGATGTCAAAAACGCACCGAATTTCTCCTTTGCCAATTTAGAAAAATAATTATAAAAATTCCCAAAAAATACATGCCAATATACGGAGACGATGATAGCATGGCAGCCGATCAAAAAATCAACGGCTGCCGGTCCGTGCCTTCCTTCTCGCGGCCAGCACCTTCCGCATGTTCTCAAACGTTTCGATAGGCGCCCGGCAAGCGAACATATTGACGACGTGGGCGGGGATGTGACCGCCCGGATCAACCTGTAGTGTATATTCGACCCAAGCCTGACCATTCGGCAATGGGCGGATTATCCATCGGTTTATCGAACGACTAACCCTTACAACACCCTCCCGCACAGGCACAATGCCGGGTACGGCAGGCGCATCTACCGTAACAACTCCATCCGCTTCGTCTCTCAGTACTTTTAATTGTGTGACGAAGTCACGGTTGTCGAGCGGCCAGGGCAGGCTTACTTCCGTGTGATAAAACAGCTCGGTATCCGAAACTCTCTTGATCAGCTTACACGATTTGGTATGGCAAACCCATTGCCCTGCCGCCTCAACATCCATCAGCAACGCTATTACCTCCTCGACATCCGCATGCAATGTGCATTCCGCTTTCATGGCCTTGATCTTCGAATCCCTGACTCCTTTTGCGTACACTTTGATCCCGTCACGCGCGGCCACGCGCTTCCACTCCGCCTGCGCGATCGCCTGCGTAACACACAGGTAAATAGCCACTAATGCGAGTATCAGGTACCTCATAACGGCACAAAATTCTCACTTCACCCGTCATTACCGAAGCCCATTCCGCCCCGGACGCCGGAAAGCATGTTTCAACTGACAGAATGCATGCTTGAACTGACGAAAGTTCATAGGTAGCCTTAATTCATCCGCAGATTTCAATTGAGAGCCGTTTCGCGGTCTTAAAAATCCACCGAAGCAGTTACTTTATACATATTCTTCATTGGACTGCCTGAGTTTGTGGGAATCAGGTAAGCGAAATCGAGGGAGTAATGCTTCAGAACCCGTACGCCAGCGCCGGTGGTGAAGAATTTCCGGTCTCCTTTCTTTTTGTTTTCAGCATAGTAGCCACCCCGGAGCGCGAACAGGTTTTTGTACCAGTATTCTGCGCCCATTGACACTACTATTTCCTGCATTTCTTCCTTAAAGCCACCGGGCGCGTCGGAGAACGATTGGATAACACCTTCCAGGTAGGGTTTCTGGTTCACATTCCGGCCCGGCGAAGGCGTCGGTACCAGCAGCTTTCCTGCTTCTGCCGTCACATTCAGCTTGTGCTGCCCGCTGGCAGTATACGAAAAGCCTCCTCCCAACCTCAGGGTCGTCGGCAAAAAAAATTCATGGCCCGATCCGTAGTCCATCTTCGGTCCGATATTCGCTAGCGTGGCCCCGATGGTCCACACCATATTTTCATTCCCCTCCCCATCCGGCGAAATACTTTTGTAATAAAACCCGATATCTGCGACTGCGGCACGTGCTGGTTTTAGCGCAACGCCCGTCACCACATTATTTCCAATGTCGGACGACACATATTTGAGTGTCGCACCCACTGAAACGTGGCTCCCCAGTTGTTTGGCATACGATCCGCTGAACGCAATATCTCTGCCAGAGGAGAACACCGGAGCAGAAATTATCCACGGAGCACTGAAATACTGCACGGAAGCACCTACTACCTGCCCATTTTTGAACTTCTTATAACCGGTCGCATACCCCAGCCAGGCACCATCGATAAGATATGGCAACCAGGGCGAATACGTCGCCGAAGCCCCGAAACTCCCCGGCGCGTCGGCAAGCTTGCCAACGTTCCAGTACATCGAATTCGCGTCGGCACTGGTTGCCGTTCCGGCATAGCCCATTCCTCCTGCCCTTGCATCGGGGCCCATGGTGAGAAAATGAGCGGCAGTTTCGGGAATGCGGTAACTCGTTTGGGCAAATGCGTTCGTCATAACGCACAACAGGCATGCAAGCGTCAGCAGGTTCGCTTTCATAGAGGCTTCAATTTACGTTAAGAAAGTTTGTTAGCGGTTACAAACTCTAAACGCCCTCTATTTTACATTATTACGCGATTTACCGACATTATTCAAAGTGTTAATCCCAACGATCAAGCCCCAGTAATTTGCGTCCCAGCTCACTCAACTCGGCCGTTTGATAACGCGTTTTCTCCCAGTTTCTGGGGTCCCCGGGAAAAGCGTAACCTTGTGGCGCTTCACGTTCGCGCCACGAGCGGATTCGCCACTGCCGCAATGCGTCGTCGTCTTCCTGGGCGGGCATCATCGAGATATATTGCGCAAGCCGGACTTTGTCCCTACTGCGGTTGGCGCGGATACCATGTGGCTGAGAGCTGTTGAAAATCAATAGGTCACCGGCATTCATTTTTACCTTAACAATCTCAAAACCTGTCACATCGGGCTGAAAATGGTTTCTATCCTCGGGCTGCGTCAATTTCCAGGTGTCGTAGGTCCGGAACAACTCCGGCACACATTGAAATCCGCCCATATTCTCGTCGTCCTGATCGGCCAGTGCCAGTACGCCCTGCACATTTTGCGGTTTGGTTTCCGGATCGTAGTCCCAGTGAATAAAACCTTTGTACTCGAAACCCGGGCGGAGGGGCAGGTTCAGATTGGCACGGTCGATGGTTACCCAAAGCCTTTCGGTACCCCAAATGTCGGAGAACGCCTCGTGTACCTTCGGATATTGCCGGTTATCCCACAGGTACTGGTGATTGTACACCTCCACCATGCCGGTATTGGTCAGCTCTTTCATCTTCATTTCGGCCCGGGGAGGCGCATACCATGTTTCCGGATCGTTCGGGTCTTTTTCTTCAAACTCCCACAAAAAGTCGGCCAGCTTTTTGACCTGCTCTTTCGGAACCGCATTTCTGACCACGATATAGCCATTGGTCGTCCAGAAATCCCAATCTTCCTCGCTCAGCAATCTGAGCGGCTTTCCATTGCTTCTGTCGTTTAATCTTACATTGCTCGATTTGGCCGTCGAAGGATTACCAGGGATGTCCTGATGCGCATTAGCAGGTGCCATAGTGGCCATCGTTTTCGTTTCCATATCAATACTATTTTTTCATGATTGAATAAAACAAAACTAATTATTCGATACGCCCGTCACTACCGCTGTAATTACCTACTTTTGCTCTATATTAACAAATACTAGTCAGCAAAGGAGCTACATCCGCAAATCAGGGACAATTTCAAGCATTTCAATATGAAAATTATCCGCGAAGACATCCATCCAGATCAGGGTCGTTCTTTCAAAATCCTGCTGACTCCCGGACTGAACGACACATTCCTCTGGCACCTACACCCCGAGTACGAGATCGTGTACGTCGAGGGATCGAGCGGTACCCGGCACGTGGGCTCGCATACGTCTGTGTACGAGGGAAGCGACCTGGTTTTTATCGGGCCGAACATCCCTCACCTGAATTTTGATTATGGGGTGCGTACGCATTGCGAGCAGGTGATCGTGCAGATGCGGGAGGATTTTCTGGGCAAAGACTTTCTGCTCGCGCCCGAACTTCAGAACATCCGCAAGCTCTTCGAGGATTCGCATCATGGCCTTTCGTTTTCAGGCGATGCGAAGCGTATCGTGGGGGAAAAGCTGAAACAAATGCCCTCACTGGCACCATTTGATCAGCTATTGGCGCTCCTGGGTATTTTAAAAATCATGGCCGAGTCGACCGAGGCGATCGTATTGAATCCCAAGCCCGTCGGAAGCAAATCTTTCAGAAAGGAACACCTTCGTATGCAGCATGTCTACGCGTACGTAGAAACCCATTTTGATCGCGAACCCGATGTAAATGCGATTGCGGCGGCGGTAAACCTGACCACTCCTGCATTCTGCCGGTTTTTCAAGACCAATACCCGCATGACTTTCACCGATTTTGTGAACCAGTTCCGCATCAACCAGGCGAAGAATCTGCTGCTTCAGGACCGCTCAGTTTCAGAGGCATGCTTCTCGGTGGGCTTTGAAAGCCTGTCGTATTTCAACAAGCTTTTTAGAAAAGTTGTCGGCGAAAACCCGTCAGAATTCAAGAAACGGCATTTGCGATAAATTTTATGATATTTTTAAAATCAATTGTTTGGTATTTAAAATATCTTTATTATTTTTACAAGTGAAATTACACTTCATCAATATGAAATCTATTCACTTCAACAACAACGATTTGAGTACGATCAGGAACATCCAGGAGCATCTCTATGAGTACCTCCTGGTTTTTTCCTGTGATCCGGTAACCGAGGCCGCGATCGGAAGCGTCAAGCAGTACTTTCAAAGGGCTTACGGCTGCGAACAGGCCGCGAATCTACGCCCCCATCTGACGCTTTTCAACTGCATTATCCATGAATACAAACTCGACCGGGTGATTCAGGGATTTGAAAAGGTAGCGCGGCACATTGCTCCATTCCGCATAGAATTGGATGGTTTCAACCGGTACGAAGGCGGTACGTTCTACGTCGATCTGGAAGAAGGCTCGTCCCATCAAGTGACTGAATTAACCAAAAACCTTAGGGCTGAGACGATTGAACACCTCTCCAAATGGGCGTCGGGAGAATACAGGTTCTGCACCGATCCACACGTTACCATCGCCCGCAAAATGACACCCGCACAAATGGACAGCGCGGCCAGGGAATGGAAGTTCAGGAAATTCCACTCCTCCTTCCGCGTCACGGAAATGATCCTGCTGAAAAGATCGCTAGTAAGCGGCTCGAAATGCCGGGAAATTGCGCGTATGCCATTGCTCGGACTGCCCGATCAGGCATTTGTGCAAGGGAGTTTGTTTTGAGCGGGAAGAAACGTATACGCATATCCGACTAACAAAATGATGAGGAGCGACTTTTAAGTTTAGCCTGATGTGGTTATTTTGTATCTTCGGCTATCGGTCAGGGGCCGGTAGACTGAATTCCTAACCACATATTATGAAAGCAAAACTCCTTTTACACTCAACGATCGGACTGATGTTTTTTGGGCTGAGTGCCTTTTCACAGTCTTTCAACAACTTTCCTGTTACCACTCAAAAACCACCTCTGCATGGTAAGCACTGGATGGGTATTACCGGCAAGCCACTGGCGGCAACGGCGGGGGCAATGATTTTCAGCAAGGGCGGTAATGCCATCGACGCTTCGTGTGCGATGCTTGCGGCTACTTGTACGATGTGGGATGTACTGAGCTGGGGAGGCGAAACGCAGGCGCTGATTTACAACCCCAAAACGAAAAAAGTGATCGCCATCAATGCGATGGGCGTTGCTCCGACGGGAGCTACGGCTGCTTTTTTCAAAAATAAGGGCATGAAATATCCGCCTGAATATGGTCCACTGGCTGCTACAACGCCCGGCACGCCCGGCGGCCTGATGACCATGCTGGCGGAATATGGAACAATGAGCCTCAAAGAGGTGCTGGCACCCGCCATGCAGATGGCCGAGGGCTACCCTATTGAAGCACAAACGGCCAACTCGATTGAGAAAGGTAAAGATCATATCAAGAAATGGCCTTACTCTACCAAAGTATTCCTGCCCCATTTAGGTCAGAAACGGGAGGCCCCGGATGCAGGGGAAATATTTGTCCAAAAGGATCTGCATGAGACATTGCGAAAACTGGTGGATACCGAGCAGCAAGCTTTGAAAAGCGGCAAAAATCGTAAGGAAGCCATTTATGCGGCTTATGATCGGTTCTATAAAGGAGATATCGCGAAAGAAATTGCGCGGGGCTGCCAGGAACAGGGGGGCCTCATCACCGAGCAGGACATGGCCAACTGGAAAGTTAAGATCGAAGAGCCTTTGATGACAAACTATAAGGGTATCGAAGTGTACAAAATGCAGCAATGGACGCAGGGGCCGGTCATGCTGCAAGCGCTCAACATGCTCGAAAACTTTGATCTGAAAAGTATGGGATACAACTCCTCGCGCTACGTGCATACGCTGTATCAGGTCATGAACCTGGCCTTCGCCGACCGTGACTTCTATTATGGCGATCCGGCATTTGCGCCCGAGGAACCGATGAAAGGCCTGCTATCCAAAGAATATGCGAAGCAGAGGATAAAGCAGATAAATTGGGAGCAGAACGACGCTAAAATAATGCCCGGTGATCCTTACCCTTTCGAGGGGAAAAAGAACCCTTATGTCGAGCAAATCAGGAACTGGGGGAATTTCCAGGCGTCGCTGAACCGGAATGCAAAGGGGCTTGACGAGAAATTTATGGAGGAGTTTACCGCGGGAACTACTTCCGTAGAGGCAACCGACGAAGAAGGCTGGGTAGTGAGCATTACGCCCAGTGGCGGCTGGGTGCCTGCGTGTATCGCGGGTAATACAGGCGTGGGCCTGAGCCAGCGTATGCAATCATTCGTGCTTGATGCGCGCGAGAACCCCTTTAATGTCGTGGAACCGGGCAAACGGCCCAGGGTAACTCTGACGCCCGGTCTTGCCATGAAGGACGGCAAGCCGTTTCTTTCCTTTGCCAAGCAGGCTGGTGACGAGCAGGACCAGCTGCTGCTGCAATTCTTTCTAAATGTGGCCGAATTTGGAATGACGGTTCAGGAAGCGACAGAAGCACCGAGTTTCAAGACGTTGCAAATGTATGCCAGCTTTGGTGAGCATGAAAAAGATCCGGGAGGATTGATTTTAAACCAATCCATGCCCGACTGGACGCGCAAGGAGCTCTCCCGCATGGGTTACAAACTAAGCTATCAACCCCGGACGAGCGGCCCGATCAACGCCATTTATTTCGACTGGCAGCACGGCAGCTTCTGGGGAGGATCGAGCAATCATGGCGAAGACTACGGTTTCGGGTGGTGATCATTCGAAAGTTTGTGCAAAACTGATCCTGTTTCCATCCGGATCGATTGCTACAAATTCACGAAGCCCCCAAGGATGGCTTACCGGCTCGCCAAGCAGCTTTGCACCTTTGGTTTTCAATTCCTGATACAACTCGTCCGCATTCCGGATATAAACGCAGCACGATCCCAGCCCGGGTCTGTGCTGCGTTTTTGCAACGAGCAGCAATCGTACGTTATCACGGTCGAGAACGCCGAGATCATCTTGCTGGTAGTTAACACTGAAACCCATCACCTGTTGATAATATAACACAGCAGAACTAACGTCCGAACAGGGGTATTCCGGCATAATCTGCCTCAGTTGACCCGTTCCGGACGGTGTGTGCATCGCTTCCGGCAGATTTTCGTGAAACGATTTACCAAACCAGAGCCGGTGCCCGTCGGGGTCCGTCAGTTCCATGACTTCCATCTTGATCCAATTTAGCCGCTCCGGCTCCCGGGGCTGCAATCCGTTTTGCCTTACCCATTCATAAAACTCATTTACATTACCAACCTCAAAGAATACCATCGCACTTCCCGCCGGCCGAAGTGGGCCAGTGCTGTCAACGGCGATATCGTTTGTGTGAAAATAAAGGCGGGCAGGGCCGTTCACGACAGCGGGGTACGGCATGTCAGCAACCGCATTATCAGCAGCCTCAAACCCCAGCTTACGAATGTAGAAATCGATACTCCTCGCGATATTGTGCACGACCAGATGACGGCTTACCGGGGATTTAATAACAGGTTTCAACGCGCTCATAGGTAATTGCGTTAAAAAGGTTATGATATAATGATGCTACTACAATTGTGACCGATCGATAATGCGGATCATGCCGAAAGCCTCACCAAAGCCTGTTTGCTGATAAAATCGCGCCAATCCGTGACCGGTAAACAAGCCCACCAAAGCTCCCTGGGGTGCATTGGCGTCGAGCCAGCGCTTTACCTCCCTCATCACAGCCGAACCAACCTGCTTTCGCTGCCAGTCGCGGTGGACCATCACATCCTTGATGTAGAAAAAGCTGAGACCGTCACCCAGTACCAATGCGCAGCCGATGGCCTCGCCGGTTTCGGTGTCTTCGGCAACCGCCACGAAAAGTGTGGCGTCCAGTTTCTGTTGAAGGACATCATCCGGTTGCGTGTTCGACCAGCCGACCGACTCGGCCAGCTTCCGGTATTCGGGGGTTGTGAGCCTGCGTCCGAGGATTCTCACAGTAGCCGGCAGCGGTTGCGACCTACTCTCGCTGCCGGAAGTAGCAGGCGCGGCAAAAGTTACGTAATGGCCGTTTGGATCCTTGACTACATATTCTTCAAAACCCCAGGGCTGTTTTTCCAAATGCATCACGATTTCTGCCTTCCGATCCTGATGGCACTGATACAGTTCACGGATGTTCCTGACTCTGATCCATACACTTTGCCCGCGCATGCGCCCGGCCGCTTCACTATCCTGTGAGAACTGAATAAATGCCCCGTGCCAGGAAACACCGCCGTGGTTAGGCGGCGCCCCCCAGGTCCAGTGGCCGGGAAAACCTAGCACTTCATGCCAGTACTTAACGGTTTCGGCCACGTCCTTAACCGAAAATACCGGCTCGGCGTGGGATATGAATGGTTCGGGATTGTCGTCTGGATGATGCATAGGGGTTGAACTCGACTTTAGAGTTTCTGCAATTTAGCTGGAAGGCCAGGTCAGTGCAAGCACCGCTTCATGACCGCGTCTCTCCGCCCACGCGCGCGGACGCGCCCACAACTTGTCGGCTGGCAAATATGCATTAGCACCCCTTTCGAGCAGGAATTGCGCCATTTCTACCTTGCCGGCTTTCGCAGCCCAACCTAGCGGCGTGGTGCAATGCTGCTCGTCAATCGCATCAATATCGGCACCATGTTCGAGAAACAACGCTGCATTATGTATGTCGCCACGCTCGGCAAACCGGTGCAACGGCGCAATACCCAGCCAATTTCTGAAATTGGGATTCATGCCGCGTTTGAAGAGGAATTCGGCAAGTTCGCGACTTTTGATTGCGTCCTGCGGGCCGCTGCTCTGCACCCCTACTCCAATGTATTTTGCAAGGTCGGGCTGATAGCGGAGTATCAGGCGCACGAAATCTTCGTTTCCCTGTCCAGCGGCTGTTTCCAATGCCGATACATCATCTGCCAGCGCCGGGTTGGCCTTCAAAACAGCCGCGGCCGTCTGGATATCTCCATAATATGCCAGCAAATCCAGCGACCGCGCCGCGCCGTAGGAACATAGCAGGCTGATCATCGCCTTGTCGCCCCGTTCGAGAGCTGCCGTGAGCGTATCGGCGGAACTCTCGATGGGGACATTAGGATGTGCACCATGTTCCAGAAGCAGTTTTACGATTTCAATGTGATTGTAAACCACCGCCGAATGCAATGCATGGCCCATCGGAGCTATACCTTCCTCCGGTAGATTAGGATCCGCGCCTTTTTCAAGCAACAGTTTGACAATCTCCATTCGTCCGGCCATTGCCGCGTTTTTCAAGGGCGTGCCTGAGCCGGCATAGTAAGTAACATATTCGGAAGGCCTGTTCGCGAGTGACGGGTCCAGATCCAGCAATGCCTTCACTCTCGGCTCGTCGCCCTTCAATGCAGCCATACAAATGTCCACATACGCCCCCTTACTCACCAGATGCAAATAAATATCGTTGGGTTTCCATTTCCAGTCATCCGGCACATTGCGCCAGCCACGATAGGAATAGTCCCCATTCGTGAGCTGGATTGGCCGGGCGCCATCGGGGCGCCTGGCGTTGATATCCACCCCGTGCACCAGCAATGCGTCGATCATTTCAGGCTGGCGCGACATGGTGGCCCAATGAATGGGCTGGTTCCCCTCGTCGTCGGTGGCGTGAACATATTCGTCGGCGCTATCTAATAGTGCATTAAATGTCTTGAAATCCCGGTTTTTGATAGCAGCGGCGATTTGCTTTCCGGCTTCGGAACCCTTATGGCGGTTCAGTGCACGTTCCAGAAGCTCTTCCATGGCCTTGAAACCCCGATCGCGCGCCATCTGAATGAGTGGATCGCCGGTGCCGGAATCCACAGGGTTTGCGCCGTGCTGCAAAAGATATTCGGCCACTTTCAGCCGGTCGTTGGCCACTGCGAAGGACATGGGTGTCCGGTAGTCATAAGTACCACGCACCAGTGAAGGATCTTTGGCCAGCAGCTTTCTTACTTGTTCAAGGGCGCCGTCGCGGGCTGCGCAGAACATTTGCCATACGTCGGTTCCTAGTCCGGTTGACCAGAATAATGGTTCTTCTTTTTGAAGTGCGATTGGCTGGGTCATGCTCATGTGGGCTGGATAAAAGGCTTATTTTTGCACGAAACGTCTGTGTAGTTAGTTATTTTTTGTATTAAATAAAAGAATGGATTTGATTGAAATTCAAAAAGTTAATGCTGATGATTTGATGGAAATCAGGCATCTGGTACTCTGGCCCGACAAGCCGCGCGAGTTTGTAAAAGTGCCCGAAGACGAAAGTGGTATTCATTTCGGTTTGTACTTCGAAGGCACACTGGTATCCGTCATTTCTCTCTTCGCCGAAGGTGACAATGTCAGGTTCAGGAAATTTGCGACATTACCCGCATTTCAAGGAAAAGGGTTGGGTTCCAGGCTCCTGCAACACGCCATCACATACGCGCAGACGCAAGGCTACACCCGTATGTGGTGCGACGCGCGCACCGATGCGCTTGGATTTTATGAACGTTTTCATTTCAAAAAATTCTCAGAACCCTTTTTCAAGGAGCACATCGGGTATTTCAAGATCGAGCGGATGCTTTGAGGCAATATTATTGAAATACCACATTCTTTTTCCCGATAAACCGGGCATAACCGGTACCTGCTGATTCCAGGGAGTTCTCAGCAGCGGCTGATATTTTGGATAAAGGGGTTATCTCGATATGCACGGAATCCTTCTTCTCTGTCCGCCTCCATGCAGCGACGACCTTGCCCTTCACCATGACCACTGGTTTAAAAATACCACTGCCCGACTCCGGGTTTTGTGCCACAGCCTCGTCCACAGCAGCGCTGCGGTCGGCGTACCCGATCGTAATTTCGTCGAACGCAGGGATGAGTATCGCTTTTCCATGCATTTTGGGCAGCTCCGCAGTCGCGGTAAACAGGTATTCCCGCCCGTCGACGCCCGCCGTTTCAAATTCGCCGCGGATGGCTTCAAACCCTCGCTTCGAATCGGTTTGCGACAAGCCGCTCCACCAGGCAAAATCCTGAACGGTAGCCGGCCCGTGGCTCAGAACATAGCGTTTGGCCAGTGCGGCTAATGCCTCCTCCCTGTTCAGCGCTGCAGCGGCGGGCACTTTTTTGTCAAATAAGGCATAAGTAAACTTCTTTCCACGCCGTGCGCCGTTGCAAATGATCTTATCGAGCTCGGCCTGGAACATAATGTGTGTCGCGCGAAGATTGTCCGTTTCAATGCCTACCTTATTTACTTCCGCGATCACTTCTTCGCGCGTCAGCTCAGCGCCATCGGCCAGCAGCTTACCGATCAGGTCGTTAGTAATCCTGAAAACAGAATCGTCCAGTTTCAGCTGACGGTACATCGTGCCGGCAAGCTTGTAAACATGCGGGGCTGTGAGGTCCATGATCCATCGGGCATCCTCTTTTGCCACGAAATGCCAGGTAGGTCTCATAATGTGCGTCCGGATAATGCCGCCCGCGTCGATGGCTTGCTCCACACTGGCGTCTGTTGCCTTTTTTAAGCGTAACCCCAGCGCCCATTTGGCCATGGCAAAATCCTGTGATTGTACGGCGCCCATCCAGGCAACCAACTCGGCAGGATCGGTGAAGCGGGTATTCAGAATCTGTTGATTAGCAAGACGTAATGCGGCAATGTCGGATAAATTCATGGCTGGACAATCGTTTTCTGGCAAAGGTTTGACTGTCGCTAAAATGAGGATTTAAATACAAAAAAAGAAACCCTGCCGACCATAATGGTGGCAGGGCCTGAAAGAAAGATGGCTCAAACCGGTCTATTTGGAAACAGTTATTTGCCTCAGTCCCGCAGTTTGCAAGTAGGCCATTGCCGCGACCCAGATCGCCACTGCGCCGATGAACACATAGCCGATGAGCGAGATCGGGAAGGGCTGGAAGAGCACAATGGCGGCGCTGCCGATCACCCAAAGCGTGTCCAGTACAATGACCAGCCTTACCAAGCGGGTATTCAACGGATTGCCGCGACCTACCGAAAAGACCAACGCGGCAAAGGCAACCAGAAAAATCCCGACTTCGATAAAGGGCATTGTAGCCGTCGTTTCGAACAAGCCGGCTATTGTTTTTGGGAAAACGGCAAGTCCCAAACCTGTTGCACCTGAACTGATTGCATTGATAAGCATTACATTTTTGAGCGTTTTCATATGTTGACTGGTTAGTTGTTTTTGGATGCAACAAAGGTATTGTAGCACCCGCCCACGGCACTTACCCGCATACGCCAACGACTTATCATTTCATGACAACCTAAAAAAAGCCCGAAACGCTTTGCAAACGTCCCGGGCAATCGTGATGCATTACCCAGTCGGCTACGCTCCTGTTGCGAGGCGCATTTCGGTCAGCATTTTTTTGAAGCCCACTTTTTCATAGGCCGCTACCGCTGGTGTGTTATCGGCATAAACCTGTAACCGTACCTCATCCAGGCCTTTTTTGCGAGCCCATTCCACAAGCTCGTCAATAATCAGCTTGTTGATCCCCCGGCCGCGCATATCGGGCTCGGTGTACATAAAACCGAGGAATGCGTAACGTTTGAAATTGTTATACGGCTTCCCTTCGAGGATCCGCGCGTGCCCGCTGGCGACCAGTCGGTCGCCCAGAACGGCAACCAGCACCTCGGCTTCGTCGTTGCGGATCATTTTTTCCAGGTCGTAATAGTGAAATTCTTCACTGATGAAGGTAACGTCGAGTGGGCGTTCGGCCTCGATCAGGTTTTGTTCGAATGCAAGAAGTGTTGGAAGCTCGTCGAGCCGTGCCTGCCTGATCTGAATGTTTTCCATGGAAATGTTGATGTGGTGAAACCGCAAATCTAGCATTTCGCAAGAAAGTGTCCCGATTTTCATCGAATTAAATGGGATTGCTTCGCTATCGCCCGGCTTTCTCCGACGCCCGGCAATGCACTTTCCAGGATTGCCGCGGCCTTCCCGCCGGATTCGGAAGCCGAGAAAGCGGTCAATGCAAAGCTGCTGATGACCAACCCGGAATCGTTCAGTTCTGCGTTGATATGTTCCGCGAAACGCATATGGAATGTCAGTAACGCCTGCTCCCAGGCCGGTACCGGCTGCGCGCAATGCCACAGATCGATTACCCGCGCGTGCGCGTGAAGCAGCAGATTAGGGAGTAGCTGGTGCAGATACAGAATTCCGCTCGCGTGACTGGCCTTCAACTTCCTGTCCAGTGTGCGGATGTCGTAGTCTTCCAGCGACCGGAGAAACCCGGTTTGGAGAAACCCGGTTTCAGCATAATTGACCAAAAGATCCACTTCGAACCGGTCATTGATTTTTTCGCAGGCAGCGATTATGCTTCCGGTATCAGCATCGTCGGCGACGAGGTAATGTACCAGCACCCTGTGTTTCTGCACGATCTCACGCACCAGCGATTCCAGTGAGGCCTCTTTCGTGCCAATCAGTATCAAATGCCTGTTAACGGCGGCCAACGCTTTTGCGAAGGCTTTTCCCCACAGGGTGTCGGCGCCCCGGATCACAGAAAAATTCATGACGTTGATGATTTAAGCAAAATAATGGGGACCTGTCTTAGGTGAAATAGCCTTACAGTTGTCCTGTCTATATATCTGCAAAGAAAATCCGGATGGCCATGGGAAGAAATACTGATTTATCATTACAACACACACCGGGAGGGCCCACGAGAATAGCGCCCGATTACCTGCAATTGCTCAACAGATACTATGATTTTGACGGCTTCGAACCTGACCGGCTCGATAAGCAATTGGCGCTCATCCGGGCAATGGCCCAGCTCAGCAGCAGCGGCGTAACCGTATATGATTTGCAAAAACAGACGCATGTGTATGTTTCGCGCAACTTTTATCAGCTCTACGGTTACGATTTCGGTGATATGGGATCCTGCATTCCCAACGATATGTTCGATCGAAAAATACACCCTGACGACCGCCAGGCGCTGGCCCGGAATGGCTACGAGGCTATGAAATTCATGATGACCCAGCCGGTGCAAACGCGCAAGCAATTTAAAATGATCGTCGAATACCGTATCACACCGGATGACCAAACCGCCATCCGCGTATCGGAACAGCACCAGGTACTTGAACTCGACGCTTCGGGGAATATCTGGCTGTCTCTGGGAGTAATCGACATTTCGCCGAACCAGGCACTTACGAATGTGAAAAGCCAGGTTACCAATTTCCACACGGGTGAGCTTGTCAGGCTGGAATACGGCGACATCAATGGAGGCATCAAACTGACAACGCGTGAAAAAGAGATATTGGGAATGATCAATACGGGCAAACTGAGTAAAGAAATTTCCGCATTACTGGACATTAGCGTCCACACTGTCAATACGCACAGGCAACGGATACTTAAAAAACTAAAAGCCGACAATTCTATCGAAGCATTACAAAGCGCAAAAACGATCGGATTAATCGCCTGACGATCATTCAAGCCAACCTTATGATAACTGAAACTCGTTTTGTGAGTTAATTCGATAGTCTACTACAAAAAACTGGTACAGTTTTAATAGCAACATCGGTTACAATTTTCAACTCATCCGCAAAGTTAAACTTGATAGCTATGGAAGGCGAAAATGAAAAACAAGCAGTGATCGCACTGAACGATGAAAGTTTCAAGCACTATCTGATCGAACGCTACGGCAAGCAGGCCGAAAACTCCAACTGGGAACGATTGAAGAACGCCTCTCAAGACCTGATCTCACCGGAGACCTGGGTGAAGTTGTATAACCAGGCCAAACAGGATATTTCCCAAAAGGGAGGATCGCTGATCGGCTATGAGCTGATCAACAATGTATTGCTAAGCCATGACGGCGTCAATTCCCACTGGCCGATGAACTGGATGTGGGTAATGCGGTTCGGGCGCGACCGGCATTAGCCGCGCCTTACCTGAAGGTTGTCGCTTTTGTTCTATTTTTCTGCCATTGTTCCCACGAACTTTGAAAGAAAAAAAGACCATGACGACGATCAACCTATTCCTTATTGTCACGACCCTTGCCGGCGGCCTCATTGCCGGATTGTTTTACAGCTATTCCTGCTCGGTGAACCCTGGCCTGGGCGCGCTTCCGGATGCGAACTACCTGGCTGCCATGCAATCCATTAATCGCGCCATACTCAATCCGGTGTTCTTTCTCAGTTTCATGGGCACCCTTTTGCTCCTGCCGCTGAGTACCTACCAGCACTTCGGTTCGGGGAGCCGGTTTTATTGGCTGCTGGCTGCCACGATGGTGTATGTGATCGGCACATTCGGCGTTACGATCGCCGGGAATGTGCCATTGAACGAGGCTTTGGATAAGGTTAACCTAACGGGAGCGTCCGCGCAGGAACTGGCTGCACACCGTTTACGCTTCGAAGTTCCTTGGAACAGGTTGCATACGATACGCACCTGTGCATCGGTATTGTCGTTCGCGCTCGCACTGCTCGCCTGCATGACCCCGCTTGACAAGCATTGACGGAAGGCCGTTTACTCTACCCTGCCCTTTTCGTCGTCCGAAGCATTGTTGTTGTGGCGACGTTTACGCTGGAAGGTTTCCTTGCCGAACTTGTAATTTAAGGCAATGCTGATGCGCTGCGTATCGGTTCTGTTGAGCTGATAATAATCCGATTGATGAATGCTGAACGACCGGTTATGGTAAACCCAGGAGTGGAAGAGGTCTTCGAAACTTACCGCAACGGTGCCTTTTCCCTTCCATATTTTTTTCTGGATGCCGCCATTCACCCGGAACATGCCCGAAGTTTGTGCCTGCCCATTCACATCGCGGCTTGCATAGTAGCCGCCCAGCTCGGCATTCCAACCGTTACCGAGGTTAAAAAAGTTGTTTATCTCCAGGCGTGCCACATTGGTTCCATAATTCAGCGCCTCGGTATACAGCGGGCCTTTCATGGTAATGCGCGACAGTCGCAACGTGGTGCTGTTGTACCACCAGCTGGTCACCTGGCCGGAGAAGCTCGTGTTCAGCAGTACCATATAACCCCGGGCGATGTTGTCGGGGCGACTTGTGAAAGTATCGCCCTGGGCCTGGATCGTCGTAAAAATGCCGTGAGTGAAGCGGTTGTAGCTCAATCCCATGTTCAGAAAGTTTTTATGCTGGTATTTTAGCTCCAGGCGTTCCTGGTACTGAGGTGTCAAATGCGGGTTTCCGGCGCTGTAAGTGTATTGGTCCCTGTAAAAAACAAATGGGTTCAGCATCTGGTAATTCGGGCGGTTTATCCTCCTTACGGCCATCAGCACGAATGCATTCTTGTCGTTAAGTTTATAATTAAGGAAAATGCTGGGGAAAAGTCGGGTGTAATTTTTGGTAAAACGCATGGCCGGAACCGAGTCGTTACCTAGCTGATTGCCCTTAGCAAGCGTGTTTTCTAAACGAAGCCCGAGTTGCATTCCAAAACGCTTCCATCGTTTTTCCCCACTCACATAAACTGCATTGATGTTCTCCCGGTATTGAAAGTGGTTCGACCGGCGGTTATCGATTACTACCTGCCCATCATTGGTATTGTAGTGGTTAAAAACAAAATCATTATCCACATAACTCGACTTGAAACCACCTTCCAGCCGCGCTTTATCCTTCAACGGATGCACATAATCGGCTTTCAATGTGTAGATATTGATTTCCGATGGGGTGCGGTAGCGGAACAGCTCCCGGCTGACATTATCACCCTCTTCATTGAACAAACGATTTTCGAGATCCTGCCGGCCCAGGGTGTGATAATGAAGATAGTTCGCATCCACAGTCAGCTCCCGGCCCTTGTCATTGAATTTGTGCAACATATTGGTGTTAATGCTGGTGTTGCGACGAGTATCGTTTGAAACCGTGCTGCCGTTGCCGGTAGCTGCCAGCGCATTCAATGCGTCCCGCTGCACGCTTTCGTAGCTAAAATTGCCTTTCCGAGTCGAGCCGTTAAGGTTAATGATGGTCCCAAAAACGGTTTTGGGTGTAGCGGTAAGGTCCATGCCAAGGTTGATATTGTAGCCGTTTGCAGCGGTTTGCTGGTTATTTTTTAGCTCAACCCGTGATTTTAATGTCCCTGCCTCAGTATAATACCTGCGGCTGAAATCATCTTCGCTGTAATTCTTTTCATAGCTGTAACCCAAATTGGCAAACAGGTTCAGCTTCCGCTGATTGTAGTTCAGGTTCAATGCATCATTGCTTCGTGCATACCTGCCCTGGCTCCCACCCAATGCGACGCTGCCCGTGAGCCCGCCTGCCCGCACCTTTTTCAGACGAATGTCGATCACCGCATTGCCGGCCGCATCGTAGCGCGCAGGCGGGTTGTCCATCAGCTCTATCTTGTCGAGCACACCACCGGGCAGTGATTTCAGGTAGGCGACAAGATCGGCGCCTGACATGTAGGTGCTGCGCCCGTCGATGAGGACCATTACCCCCGCCCTGCCATTCAAACTGATTTCCCCGTTTGCATTCACACTCACGCCCGGCGTTTTAGCCAGTACATCGAAAGTATTGCTGGTTGCGCTGCCGATCATCGAGCCTACATTCACGATCGTCCGGTCCATTTCCTGCTCTATCAATGGTTTTTTAGCTTTTACAACTACTTCGCCAAGCTCGATACTTTTCGCAGGAAGCAGGATAATGGCTGGTAATGCAATGCTGGAATGCGCCGCGTCAATCGTCACGGCCGTACTTTTGAAGTCTTTCTGCCCCATTGCACTGATGACCAGCACGTAGGTGTTATTTGCAAGATTTACGAAACGAAAGTTTCCGTTCGTATCTGTTACTTCACCTGTAATGAGCGTTGAGTCGGTTGCATTGAGCAGTCGGACGGTTGCGCCCGGTAAACTTTCATTCCGGGAATCTTTAACCGTTCCGGAGATGGTATTACCTGCCTGGGCGGATGCATTTAAATTAATCAGGCAGAATGTCAGGATAGCGAAAAGCGTTTTCATGGCTGTTTTATATGGTCGAGTGATGAGACAAATATTGCCCGACCGTATAACCCCGTGAAAAAAATGTGTTGTAACTTCCCGGAACAGTGACGGAAAGCAGTATAAGCCTGACGAACCATTTCGACCCGACCCAGCGGTTTTCCGTCACGAAATCGGGCCTCTATGACGCGCAAAATGGGATTCCAGACCCCGGCAAAGCATATTTGCAGGCAACGTCAGGGCATTAACCGAATGGATCCATGAACAGTATTTTCAACACCAGTAATAAAGAAGCGGCTCAAACCGGCATTTACGTGGTGCTCACCGCAGCAGCCTGCGTGCCTGTTTTTTTCGGAATCGATACCTATCTTAACATGATAGGCGCCGCTCACGACGAGGCCGTCGCTACTGCGGCTACCCTTGTCATTTTCGGCTGCATTTACATTGGTCGGCATTTGGCCACTATCTGGTCGGCGAGGCGGCGCGAGATCCCCAAAAACGTACTTAACGGACTTGCAATTGCCATTGCCGTCTGTTTTGTATGGCTTTTTATCCATGCCGATTTCCAGTTTCACGACTTCCCGGGCATTAATCTGCTGTTGTACTGGATACCTTTTCTGACGATCGGACTTTGCACCGGGTCGCTTGTTAAACTATTCAGAATGAGCACACGTAAGGAACTGGAAGCCGCAAAAACACAGGCCGCACAAAGCCAGAGCGAACTGCATTTACTGCAATCGCAGCTGAGCCCGCATTTTTTGTTCAATACATTGAATAATATGTACGGCCTTTCGATCACCCAGCACGAAAAAATCCCACAGCTGATCCTGAAACTGTCTGATTTACTGCGGTATTCGGTGTACGAAGCGAATGAAACCTATGTTCCGCTGAAAGACGAACTGGCTTATATTCACAATTATATCGATTTCGAGCAGCTTCGGATCGGCGACCGGCTGGAATTGAAAACAGACATAGAAAGCATTACTGGCACCGATATTCGCATTGCCCCGATGCTGCTCATCGTTTTTATTGAAAATGCCTTCAAGCATTCGAAAAATACAGTGGAGCCCAAAGTTTTTATCGAGATACGTTTGAAAATCTGGGGAAACTCGATCCTTTTTTACCTCAAAAATTCGCATAGTCGCTCTGCTACCAATGAGCCAACGGTGGAAAAACATAGCGGTTTCGGCCTTGCGAATGTCAAGAAGCGACTGCAATTGCTGTACCCCAACCAGCACGATCTGGCAATTGAAAACGAAGCAACCTATTACACCGTCAATTTACGCCTGAACCTCCGATGATATGATACAAGCCGACTGCCTGATCGTCGACGACGAGCCTATCGCGCGGGACATTATACGCACGTATTGCGCGCACCTGCCCTATTTGCGCGTGGTGGGCGAATGCGGCAGCGCGCTCCAAGCCAGGGCTCTGCTAATGCAGCAAAAAGTGGATGTTGTGTTTCTGGACATCAATATGCCTGTTATGGACGGGATTTCATTTCTTAAAACACTAAAAATACCACCTCAAATCATATTTACGACTGCCTACAAAGAATACGCCGTCGATGCATTTGACCTGGCCGCCTGCGATTATTTACTCAAACCATTTTCCCTCGAAAGATTCTTAGTGGCCGTTGATAAAGCCATGGAAAAATTACAAATGGCAGGTAATACATTTGCCGACACCAGTGAATCGAAGGATGACGACTTCCTTTTCCTCAGGTCTGACGGTAAGATTTACAAAGTTTCACACGATGACCTGTTGTATGCCGAAGCGAACGGGAATTACACGAAAGTGAAGACGATCCAACACACGCTACTGCCGGCCATGACCTTTTCAGGTTTTGAGGAATTGGTGCCCAAATCGAAGTTCCTGCGTATCCACCGCTCGTTTATCATTAATAAGTCAAAAATAGACCACATTGAGGGCAACCGGGTGTTTATTCAAGGCACTGAGATACCGATCGGCAGCAATTATCGCGAGCAGTTTTTGAAGCAAATAGGGCTTTCGTCGTAAACCGGCAAATAAAAAAGGCAGGGTCTCCCCTGCCTCAAAGCTATTCTGGTTTCTGTTAGCGAACGGCTATTTATGGGCCGGGATCGCGAAGAACAAGCTGAACTGAATCACGCTGTTTTTGAAGTCGGGATTCATGGCTGCGGTCTCATCAAAATCCCCTACTTTGGAAAACCCGGCAATGTAGCGCGCTCCGATACCTAGTCCGAAGTTGGCCTGATAACCCAATCCGACAGCCCCTGCCAGATCGAGGTTTTTAGCGAAATGGTCGATCGTCTGATCCGGTATGTCCTCGCCGGTTTTGAACGATGCCTGAGGCCCGAATTCAAAGAAAAAACCGCCTTTGGACCGGAATTTCAACATGACCGGAACCGATACGTAGCTCGTCTTAAATTCCCTTTTGGTACCATCGTCGATCTTGGCGCCCTGCGTTGAAAACAGTACTTCGGGCTGGATCGAAAACACCTGCCCGATCCCAAAGTTCATGATCCCGCCCAAATGGAACCCCACGCGGGCATCCGATTCAATATCACTTCCGGTATAGTTGCTGATATTGACGCCGGCTTTCGGGCCGATGGAAAACGACTGTGCAAACGCCGCACTGCTGAACACCGACAGAAGAACAAGCAAAGAGATTTTTCTCATGATTTTTAAGTTTGAAGTGGTTTGATATGTGGATTATGCGAGGTAGTTCAAAAACTGTGCCAAACCGGATACTAAATCTCCCTAACCGCATGCTCGACGAAACCAGTATTTCTTCAAACCTGCTGCATTTTCCGTTAAATCACTTTTCAGCATGGAATATCTGCAATTCAACTTCTCGGCGACAGGCGGGGACAACCTTCGCTACCAATGTACAATGTTCTATGAGCGGTCAGACGCGCCGGACGGATCGCAGGCGATAGCGAATGCACAGCGGTCGTATCCGGGCTTTACCGACGTCCGGCTTACGTCTGTCATCACCATCTCTCTCAGCGAATACTCCTCTCTGGTACGCATCATGTGCGACTGCGACAGCTGGGGGTTTCAACCGATTTCTTGAAAACGATCCGCCGCTTTTCACCAGCGCGCAAAATCTTCCATGGCCTTTTTATCCCATTGGCTTCTAACCTTGACCTAACGGTATTCTACTGTAAGGTATCATGGTCATGATGTCGCATTATTATTCGCTTTTAGGCGTCTTCTCGAACATGGCAAAGAATTTCAACGCCGCGGGAACTGAAATGGTAAGTACCGACAAGTATTTCAACAGGGTTTCATATGCTTCCTGCTGGGATGCGAACAGAAATGTAAATACCGCCACTATCAAAATTGTTAACGGTATCCTCAGACTGTTCCATGTGCCGTTGTCCTTGATCTGGCTGCGGATTTTTAATGCCTCGCTGGTCCCGATAGCGGTCAGAATAAAATGACGAAAGCCCGTATTGAAAACCCGCAACCCTCCGTCGTCTTGTAAAATAAGACCTTTTCGAATGAGGAGTGTCAAGTTATAATCATCAAAAGGATTGACCAATCCGTCTTCTGCCAGGTCATACAATAGGAACTTCTCTTCTTTGGTGAGTGATTGCCACAGGCCCATATAATAGTAGTGCGACGTTATTTCCATTTTGAAAGCTAAGGAATCGCCCTTAAGGTTTTCGAATTGTTTTTCTGGCAATGTTTTCAATGCTGTCAATGCCTGGCCCTGCATGCTGTGCAGGAATTCTCCAAATCGCAATTCAGATTTGAGGCTTTTCTCCCAGGCCGGAGTTGTAAAACTGTTTAATCTGCCAATATCCCTAAGCCCTTTGACGATAATTCTGAAGTGGCTAAGCAATGTATGCCAACGTTCCAGATCGTGCTCGGGTTGCCGTTCACCAACCGGCTTCTTGTTCTCAAGTTGGTTTAGTGATTCCAGAAAATTAACCGGGTGCACTGTTGACACAATAATGATTTTGCAGTCCTTTCTTTGCTTAAGGCGTTCCAGGAAATTCAATTTTATTCTATTCGTGTTAACACTTTTAAGGTCATATTCGAAATGGTTTACGATGATCAGCTTGTAAAGCGTGTTGACGGCATTTGTCTGGATATCCAACCAGGCGGAATCTTTTTTCGCGTCTTCTTCATTTTCAGGGATCGCGAGCATGTCCGCTATGTATGTACTTGCACGCGTTAGGACCTCATCTTCCAATCCTTTGATTCGACCATTATCGATTTCCTGAACAATCAGCTGGAGTATGGAAGAGCCCCAGGGGCCAATAAAGAACAATCTCGAATTCAGACTATTATCCAAAAGCAGCCGCTTATCGATTATATCCCATCCGGTTTGTCTGGGAAGATTGAGTGCGAATAGTTTTCTGATGACACGATGCAGCAGAAAAACAAATAAAACCAGCGCAGCAACGAAAATACTCCAAAAAGAAATCCCCTTCCAGTCGACAACGCCATTTCTGACTACGGTCGGAAATTTATAATTCACAGGCGCGGTAACCAATCTTTTAAAGATCAGATCTTCTCCGGGGAAAGTCGTAATAGTAATGCCCTCATTGTACAGCGAATACCCGGCTGCATTCTGCGCTCCGGAATAGGATGTTTCTCCATCGTGAGTTATGTATCCGGTCAGTTTTTCAAATAGCCACTTTGCGGTCCCTTCTACTTCGGATTTCTCCATATCCGGCTTTGTTGAGCCGGCAATCCATACCTCGTCGTAAAACATGTTGGCATCTTTCACGAATGGACTTGTAGCGTTGCGCCGGATGAATTCGTCGTGAAACTGCCTGTGACGATAAGTGCCGATCAGCGACGACTCATAGTTGTATGAAGCAATAAAAAAATAGGCCACCGGTAAAGCACTCATGATGATCAGGCGCGAAGACACCATCGCTGTAAAACAGTGACTTAGGGGCAAACACCTCGCTATTAGGATCAACAAACGTCTTTGTCTTACCTTGGAAGTATACTTTACATAACTCCACGAAAAAACGGCAGTTATCATTCCAAAATACAAAAAGTGATCAAAATCGGTATTCACCATCGCTCCTACGACGATAAGCCCCATAATGCCCCAAAGAGTTTGTATCGCTTTCTTTTTTTGCCTGAACTTTTCACTTTCTGTCTTGAAGTAGCTCATTTTATATTGGCTATTCAAAAATATCGAACTAGCTGTGGCAGAAAGGAGCAAAATAAAAAGAAATTGCAAAAAAGACGTAAAATAAGCGAATGTAAGGAGCAACAGTATAATGAAGCAATTAAGCCCCAAAACCAATAAGTATCGTGGCTTGAATTTCACACTCGGACCAAGCCAGGTAATGTCAAAATAGTGCTTTTTCAGGAAGCTCGGACGCTGATAAAGGAGATAAATGACCAGAAAGTGAACAACAAGAAAAGCAAAGAAAAGAAGCAGCAACGTAAAAGTGAACACGAAAACTTTGGTGCCTCTCACAGAGGTAAAATTGGTATCATCAAAAATAATCATGTAATACGGCAAATCGCCAAACGGTGAGACGTATACGTTACATGCCGTCCCGCTGTATTTCGTATGAATGGAAACTTCGGCGTTTCCCCGGAGTGCTTCCCTGAGCAAACTTGCGTCTGCAAATTCCTCAGTAAGGTTTTCGTTTAGATTTTTAAACGGATTGGAGTGATACAACACATTTCCCAGCTGATCAGTGATCGCAAATGTAAAGCCAGCAGGCAAAAGGGGGTTAGTAACGCTCCTGGGATTGAATGCAATTGCCGCATAAGATGCGGTATCCTTCACCGGGACCGACTTCGAAACCACCGTTACAAAACTACCCGTCGTCCAGGAGACTACCTGTTCAAGGCCAAAGCAGGGAGTTTTGCCATCTTTCAGGCAATAGGGCCGGTTTTCTGCCAACTGTCTGTAATAACTCCGATCTGCATAACTTGCCGAGGGCGCGCTTTCATTTTTGTTATAGTTATATATTTCCTGCCCGGTACGGTCAAGCCAAAAAACTTCCGCAACATCCAGTCCAGCCAAAAGGTCGGGTATTAAATCAATAGTCGGCCTGACGCCACTTCTGCGAGTGCCTGTCGAGTCCTGGTAGCTTATATCCTTTGAAATATTCCTAAGATTACCAAGTATTTTATTTTTGATTCGTAATGAATCAACCCTGGAAAGTGCGCCTATGGCCTTCCTGATATCCGTTTTAAATGCAGCTTTCAAACTGTTCGCCAGATTTTTACTGCTAACATTGGAGGAGGCATCGGCTGGCTGCATAGGACCGTTGTAATTCATAAATGCAAACACCAGAAAGGCGATCAGCAACAGTGATGAAACAAATGCAAACAGTCCGTCAAACACTGTCAACCTATCCTGATTACCGATGTGATAGAGTTTAATCCAGGGAAGAGACAGAATAACCGCCAGCAATACAAAGAGCATGGATACCACGATTTTCTCAGGCAAGCTCGTGTTCAAATGCTGGTATTTCTGTTTTCTTAATAATCCGGCAATGGTAACCGAATTATTGGGGCCAAGCTTGATTTTCTGAAGAAACATTTTGTAATCTGTACCCCCAAGACGAATATTTCGGATAGGTTTGTCCCCGAATGGTGTGCAATTCTTTTGAAGTGAATCTTCGCAAAGCTCGGTGGCACCGCACGGAAAAGTTTGATAAATGATTTCCCCGCGGTTTCCGATGATCAGATAGTTGTCAAATGCCTCTTTGGAAAGCAAGGGTTCGATAAATTTGGGAAGCGTATACTTCATTTCGATGCTCAAACTATCGTTCAGGAGCTTTATCTGCACTTTTTCACCATCAAATAAAATACCCAACAGACTATCTCCTTTTGTATCCGTCTGAATATCGGACAGTTCAAAGTTGGTTTTGGGAAATGAGTCGATATACGCCTTAACAGGCTCCGGTCTTCGTCGGTAGGCGATCAACAACTGATTCATCAAAATAACAGAGTTCTCTATCTTCTTATTGATATTTCGATCGATATTCTGAATTGCCCGGAACCGGAGGGCTTCAACACTCCGCTGATTGGACGGTATGTAGAGAAAAGAATAAAGTGCTCCGGTAACAAGTATAAAGACAATTGTCACCAGAATAATGACTTGCTTCCGGTCAAAAGAAAAAAAGCTGCCCAGTGAAAATGGCGTGGTTTCCCGATCCATATCTTTTAGGTTTTGGAGGATTGTAATAGCACTTGAAATGGTGTGCAGAATATTTATTCAGAAATAGAAATAATGAAGAACTCAGGTCTTAAAGGTCGGCACATTTTATGCCAGGTTAAATCCCTGACTAGTAGTATTTTGCATCCTATAATTTAAGGATATTAACCCTTGGTAAATAGCAATATCCTGGTTAAGTTTACTTAAATCCTCCTCTATGAAAAAACTGCTGCTTATTTTGCTACTGCTGTTGCGGATATGTTATGCTCAGGTACCTGCCATCGATAGTTTGAAACAAGAATTGATGGCAATTAAACAACGCCCTGAGGGGTTCGCAAGAGACACCCTTACCTGCAATGCATTGAAAGCCGTTATGAGGTCATATGTAAATGTAGACATAGATTCAGCCTCGCACTACAACCAACTGCTGATTGCACTCAGCGAAAAACCCGGATTAGAAGAGCACTTAATTTACGCTTACCAGTATGCCGGTTACCTTTACCAGGTGCGTGGGGACTATCATCAAAGTATCCGATTCCATTACAAGGCGCTCCCTGTTGCCGAAAAACTAGGGCAATACACCCGGATGGCGGCTTCCTACGGTTGGCTCGCACACGCGTATACGAGCCTCAAGGAGTTCGACAAGGCCGCAAAATTCTGCGAACAGGGGCTTGCCGTCCTGCGCAAACACCCGGATTCTTATGTACAGGCGTCTATCCTTAACGTGCAGGGTGCCATCTACCGGCAACAGGGGAAACTGGAACAGGCTCTCAGGGTCAACCAGGAACTTTATAAACTTGCTGTCAGGGACCATCACACCTGGTACGAAGCGCAAGGGTTGCATGCCATTGGCTGGGTTTACAAAGAGATGAATGACATGCCGCAGGCGCTCAACTATTTCAGGAATGCACTGGTACTCGCCCGCAAAACCGGGAGCGTCGATCTGGAAGGAAGTATCTTACTCAATATCAGCAAACTTTATTTAAGCCAACGAAATTGGAAAAAGTCCCTGGCCTATTGCAATATCGCTAAGGAAACAGCCAGGCGTGTGGGCAATAGCAGCATCGAAGCAGAAGCTTTTGAAACGTTTTACAACATATTCAAGCAAATGAATAAACCCGCAAGGGCGCTGGATTCGTACGAAAACTTTGTCCTATTGCGAGATAGCCTGTCAAAAGAAAAAACAGATCATCGGATCGAAACGTTACAGGCCCAGTACGACAATGTCCAGAAAACTAACGAGTTGCAAAAGAAACAGGTGGAGCTTTTAGCAAATCAAAGAACCCGTAACGGATTGTTCGTCGGAATAATTTCTATACTTATCATTGCCGGCCTGCTTTTTTGGAATAACCGAAGATTACAGGCAAAAAACGCGCTAATCAATGGGCAAAAGGTTCTGCTGGAAACCGCCAGATTAGAGCTTGCAGACATCAATAAAACCCTCGAAACCCGTGTCGAAGAACGGACAGAAGAACTGCTTCAGGCAAACCATGAGCTGATCAGAAAGAATGAGGAAATAAAAAAAGCACTCTTCAAAGGACAGACGATTGAACGTAAGCGTGTTGCTATCGAATTGCATGACAACCTCAGCAGCCTGCTTAGCGCGGTAAATATGACCATGCAGCATATTAATCCTCAGCATTTGTCAGAATCCGAACAGTCAGTTTATGAAAATGTCAAACACCTTGTCCGGAACGCTTACGCCGAAGTCCGTAACATTTCTCATAATATCCTGCCCGCCGATTTGGAAAAAGAAGGTCTTGTCAGCACTTTGGCCTCACTGGTAGGTAAGTTAAATCAAAATTCTCCATTGCAATTTTCCCTGGCGATCTCAGGACTTGATAACAGGCTTCCAGTGGAAATCGAATTCAACGTATATAGTATTCTGTTTGAGCTTATCAATAACGTTATCAAACATGCCAGGGCCTCATGTGTAGGCATCAGTCTGCGCCGAACGGATTCCGGTGTCGACATTGCAGTTACCGACGACGGAATCGGCATGGTGAACAGTGAAGTTAAAAGGGGGATTGGTCTGCAAAACATCCAGACAAGGCTGGAATCATTGGGCGGGACGTTTACCAGCACACCGCCTCCTGGGAAAGGAACACGGATAGTCATAAAAATTCCCATTGAAACGGTTAGCTTCAATGGGAATCCGATCAACTCCTGAAAAATCTCATGTCATGGCTTCGGAGGGCCGGTGGGATTCATGTTGGGCATATTGTGCTGATTGGGTATCAGCGCAGTGGCCCACGTTAGTGTTGGGGCGATTATGTCCCAAAGCGGCTGATAACGGATAAAATCCTTTTGGTTGAATTGCGCCAACAGCTCGATGTCCAAAAAGTTGATTGGCGGGTTTAAAGGCGGAGATGCGATTGCTGGAACCTTGGGATCCTCGGGAACTACACCTACTGTTGTCCCCGGAATAGCGAAGAAAATAGGTTCGGTGCCTGGGTAAGGGGTACCATCCTGGGCACACATCGTGAGGGTTAGTCGTCCGTCCGTGGCTACGCCCATCTTGGCGCGGCCTTTCAAAAGAACGTACTTTACTGTTTCTGACATAGTTTGAATTGTAGTTAAAAGTGAGAGGATTATTTAATGAGGTTGTTTTTAACAGCATATTTAACAAGTCCGATGGTTGATTGCACACCAAGCTTTTGCATCAGATGCTTACGATGCGTCTCCACGGCATTTGCGCTTATAAATAACTTTTCCGCGATCTGCGTACCCGAGAATTCCTGTGCAATCAGTTTCAACACATCCATTTCCGTTTGAGTGATCGCTATCTTCAAAAAATCGTCAGTTTCAGGAACAAACTCGATCTCCTGGTCATTTGCCAGGAGGTTCAACACTTCCGGGCTGTAAAACTTGTTACCTGCGACAATCAGGTTCATGGCTGTTTCAAGCTCGCCAAGCTCCGTATCTTTTAAAACATAACCGTCGGCTCCGGCGCGCATCGCCTCTTTGATCAGGTCTGGCTCGTCAGCGCCCGTGAGCAAACATATCTTTACCCCCGGGAAACGTTCCTTTATCTGAAGCGTCAGTTCGATTCCTCCCATTACAGGCATTTTCAGGTCGGATACGACAAGATCGATATCGGGATCTGCTTCCAATGCCGTCAATACCTGGTGACCGTTGGTGTGTTTGGTTATGACCTCTACCCCTTCAAAACCCGATATCAGACGTGCCAGGCTATCCAACAGTGCTCGGTGGTCTTCGGCTATAAGAATTCGCATAGATGATTGCTACTGGCAATTAGTCAAGTCCGAAATTCCAAGTCCGGCCAAGCGTCCACATGTCAGCATGGTTTATGTTAGTTGTTAATTAAGGTCTTCCTTGTTGATTCCCATATTCGTGGGTCAGACTATTGAATATGTACTGTGTGCTATCAGGCTTGCAAGTTTTCTTACACTCCCTAGAACATTACAAAGGTGAAGAATTCACTATCGGGCGAAAATCCCCTGTTCTTACGATTTTGCATCCTATAATTTTAGGATTTAGAAAAACAGTCGATTGTTATACTATTAAATAAATCTTCCCGCCACTGAAATATTAGGCAAATTATTACGACGTCGAATGGAGAGATTAAGGAAGGATTATGCTTTATTTACTATTAACCCACTTCCCGTCAAATCTGGTATTTCTGAGCTGATCTATATGGATCTGCTTCCTGATATATTTTTAAGATTAGAAATATTTAATCCCTGAATAAATACTCATGCGTATTCTGATAGCCGAAGATCACAGAATTGTGCTCGACAGTCTTTGCCTGCTTTTGTCAGGTATGGAGGGAGTGGAAGTCGTTTCGAAGCATACAAACGGGCAGCAAATATTAACAGCCCTGGAATTAGAACCTGATATCGACCTTGTTGTTTCCGATGTGCAAATGCCGATCATGGGTGGTATTGAATTGACTCTTAAAATGAGGGAACGTTTCCCTCAGGTAAAGATCTGCCTGCTCACTGTCGCTGACCAGCCCAGTGCAATTAAAGAGGCCATTCGTGCGGGCGCTGACGGCTACGTACTCAAAAGTGCTGACCGCGAGGAGCTGGAAACGTCCTTAAATATGATCATGAAAGGAACCAGATTTTTTAGCGAGAAGGTTCTTATGACACTGGCAAACGAAACCGCCCTCGACTTCTCGATAGAGGTCGACAAACCGCAGAAAATATCCATTACAAAACGGGAACTGGAAGTATTGAAACTGATCGCTGAGGAATATTCCGGAACGCAGATCGCTGAAAAGCTATTTATTGGGCCCACCACTGTTGAAACACACCGTAAACATCTCATGCAAAAGCTTGGAGTACAGTCTACCATCGGACTGGTTAAATATGCATTGAAGTTTCATATCATATAATCATTATTCACTTTAACCCTACTCGACTATGGCAAAGTACAGGTATCTAACTTTAAATTGTGAAGCACAAATTAATAAGCAACCAGATGGAATGATCGAAGTCGTGATCCTGGATCAAAGTATGAATCCGTTAAACAGGGGTCTACGCTTTGAAGATCCTCTTGACAGCCTGGTAAGTACTCCGGGATCCAACGTAATCCATATGGTCGCTGCATTCGACGAAGCATGGTTCAAACATCACACAACCGTGGATAAATTTGCATTCCGGGACTCTGCCACCGGCCAACCTATTACGAAGTTCTCCCAACTCAAACCCCCTGGTATGGATCCAGTAAGGCCTTAACTAACTTTATTCCCATTGACGCGAACTGCCTCGATGGGAATTTTTATATCCATTGTTGTGCCCCCCTCAATTCCCGGGCCGGCATTTATGTATCCTCCAAGAGCTTCGAGACGGGTACGAATGTTTTGCAGCCCTACACCCTGCTTTGGGTCATGTTGTCCAAGCCCGATTCCATTATCGGTTACCGACAGATCGACTCCGACATCCGTACGGGTCAAATGAATGGCAACAAAATCAGCCTGGGCATGTTTCACAACATTATTAACCAGCTCGAACGCGATACTATATAGGTTATATTCAATCTCGGCAGGAAGGCGTTCATTCAGACCAGCAATATTCAATGAAAATTCGAGCGGCAGGTTTTGGTTCAGCCGGTCGATGAGCTTTTTCAGAGCCACCGAAAGCCCTTCCTTTTCCAGTTCAGCCGGAAGTATATTGTGCGAAATGTTACGTACTTCGGCATAGGCGTTTTGGATGAGATGTTTCACATTCTGATACACCGATTGCTCCGGGACTGTCAGACTTTGGGGGTTCAGGGATTGTACACTCATATTCACGGCACTTAGCAAGCCGCTTAGGTTGTCGTGTAGCTCCAACGCGACCCGTTTACGCTCAATCGTTTGCCCTTTGAAAAGTGCGGCCTTTATTTCAGCATTTTTTCTTTCAAGTTCGCGGTTCTTGCCTTGAAGTCGCCTATTGTTCCACACAAGCAAGCAGGCGATCAGCACGATGACCGAAAGTCCGTAAAAAAGCAGGTTCCGACTTTGCGCCAGGCGTTGATTTTCGTTCGTTTTAGCCATCAGTTGAACCTGCTGGGCAAGCAAGTTCGTTTTTCTGGCATTTTCGTATTGCTCCTGCATAGCCTCGATCCGCTGCTCACTTTTCTCCCTCAGCAAACTATCTTTGAGAAACAGGTACCGTTCAAAAGCCCCGAGCGATTTTTCCGGCATTTTGAGTTTGCTGTAAATGACATACAATTTTCCGTACGACTCGGTCTCAATTCCGCTATTCCTGACGCGCACAGCCATTCGTCGGGCTTTGTCGACGTAGAAGGAAGCCTTTACCCATTTTCCCTGCCGCATGTATAGGTCTCCGATATTGACCAGAATATTGCCTTCAAGCTCGACACTACCCGTTTTTTGAGCTATTTCGAGCGCATTTTTGTGGTAATCCATGGCTGCTGGCATATCACCCAATTCTTTGTACACCAAGCCAATCGCATGCAAGCCATGAGACTCATACCATCGGTCATAGGGTTTGACTCTGGCCAGATCATACATGGCCATATTGGCCTTTAGCGCGTCTTTCAGTCTGTTCATTTTGCGATAAACCACCCCCTGAACATTCAACAGTGATAACCGCTCCCAGTAAGACACCGAATCAGGGAGGGTACTAAGGACTTTCAGGCCGCGTTCGCAGCTACTCAATGCCCGGCTGTTCTGATTGAGGCGACTATACACATGCGCAAGGCCGCCGTACGCGGCTGCTACCGAGTTATATTCCTTTAGTTTCTCGGCAAGGGATAATGCTTTATAGTAGAAACGGATACTTTGGTAAAACTCACTTTTGATCTGGTATAAAACACCCGTGTAGTGATGAGCGTAGATCATCTCTTTTTCCAGACCTCTTTCATTACAAAGCTTTATAATCAGATCCCGGTAATAAAAAGCAGAGTCCACATTCATATCGGCATAGAACCTCATAATGTCTTTGAGTATGCGAAACTGAACTGTATCCCGACCGTATCCCAGCGGTAAGGTATGAACTCTTCCCAACTCCACCTCCAGGTCGTGCAACCTCGACGGCTGAGAAAACCCCGCATGAGCAAACAGGGTAAGCAGAAGTAGCAGTTTTTTCATGAAGGGAAGGTTTTTTTATCAAGTTACGGAATCCTTCACGATACCTGAGAGAAAACATCCCCAGATTATAGGATACAAAATCACTAAGATCAGGTATTTCGCCCGAGCCTGTCACTCACGAACTTTGAGATACAAAAATAATAAAGGAAATGCCGCCGAATACAAGGCATTTTATCCCCCAATACAACCGGTAAATAATAAATGTGTATTAAAACCGGGTATAGACTAAAAGGGATCACATAAGGCATTTACAAAAACATAAATCAATTATCAACAGTCAAAATTACTCCTCATGTCCGAAAAATTGAACGAAACCGACCTCTCCCTCCAAACACATTTCGACCTGCTAAGCGATTTGCAGGGAAACATATTAAAATTCCATGGAAGGACACATCCATTTCACATCTTCCTGCGGTTTAAACCCGAGATGAAAGAAGCCATCAGAAATTGGATTTCTCGTTTCAACGTTACTTCGTCTGCTACGCAGCTGGAAGATTCACATATAAGAAAAACAAACCCTCTGCATGACGGCGGAGTTTTTCTTAATTTCTCATTGTCTGCTTCCGGCTACCGGGCATTGGAAATTCCCGAAAATCAAATCCCATCTGAAAAAGCATTTCTTGACGGTCTGAAAACCAGAACAGACATTACGGAGGATAACCTTGGCGTGTGGGAACCTGAATTCTTGGAGCAAATTGACGCCTTGATCATTGTTGCAGATAGCCACATTTCTATTGCTACCTCTGAAAAAAACAGAATCATAAGGGAGATAAGTGAGTTTGCAATTATCGTATTTGTTCAGAAAGGCAAGATTCTGCGTAATGCAAGCGGTATTGGCATTGAGCATTTCGGTTATGCGGATGGCGTTAGTCAACCTAATTTTTTAACCAATGACGATTCACCTGCGTCTCAATGGGACGACAATGGCGCACTACTCAAAACACTTTTGGTTCCGGAGTCTAATCAGGTCGACATCGAGACATTCGGAAGCTATTTCGTATTCAGAAAGCTCGAACAAAATGTCAAAAAATTCAAGGAGAAGGAGACGGAACTGAGCATGCAATTCAACATGAGCTCCGACGAGGATTATGGGATATTGAACAGAAGAGGTAAAAGCAATAAAGAGTTGGCGGGCGCAAAGATTGTCGGACGATTTGAAGACGGTACCGCTGTGACAAATCATAGCGATGAGTTCGGAATTACCCGGGAGGATCAATTGGAAAACGACTTTGACTACCGGGATGATACACAAGGCTTGAAGTGCCCGTTCCATGCGCACATCAGAATTACCAATCCCCGGCAAGACGTGTCAAACGATTTTGCTAAAAGTGTGAGGCTAACGAGAAGGGGAATTCCCTACAACGATATTGGCCGTGACGAACACGACCTCGAGAGTGACCAACCGGAGGACGGCGTCGGACTTCTCTTTATGTGCTACCAAAGCAGCATTGAACGACAGTTTGAGTTTATCCAACAAGCCTGGGCAAATCATGGAGAAATAGGGCCAGGGAATTTTGTCGGCCAGGACGCTATTATCGGCCAGGGACCGAATGCGACTATAAAATCTCTTCCGGGACAATGGAATACCGATGATGACAGACAAAATGTACCTACCGAATTCAGAGACTTTGTAACAATGAAGGGTGGGGAGTATTTTTTCACGCCTAGTATTGGTTTTTTGAGGGGGCTGTAACCTTAATAGCGTCGTGCGAAAGAATATTTTATGACGATTTTTAAACCAATAAGAACTAAAAGTATGAAGACAATTAACTACAGAGTGGTTTTAGATGGCGTTGGTGTTTTACATTCACCAAAGATCCATTTAGAAAATATACAGATCAACCTGGTTTCAAACAACCTAAAAAGATGGGAATGCGAGGAGGTGGCTATTCCCGTAGACGGCGAGTTAAATGTCAGGCTCGGCTGTTTTGCAATATCCGGGACAAAATGGACTTTTCGAATCACAAACAAAGATCAGGGAACGAAAGTACTTGATGAAAGTGGACAAACTGGATCAAACGTAAATAAACCCAATGAAAGCGATGAAAACTTTTCTATTGATCCTGAATAAAACAAGTTTACCTATTTGCCTAATGGCGATACTTAGAATTAACTCAGCATATTCCCAAGCGTCTTTTGTACAGGATGCCCGTGGCGAGTCATCGGTCATGTCGCCCGGCGGAAGTGGCATTGTGTTTAATACTTCTGATGCAGCCATCTCGATTTCGTTTCTTAAGGCCAAATCTTCATCTCCCTTTTATTGGGGAATTGATGCGAAATTTAAGGCAGAAGAAGGTATATCATTAGTAGTCAAAAATGGCAATATCAATCCTACCGGGAAGGTTGGCGGCGTTTTTGTGTGGGAGTCAAAGCCAAATAAGGGAAAGTGGAACAATTTTTACCTTAGCCCAGCTGTGTCCTTTTCTTCCAGCAAACTATTTGATGATCAGACAAATTTATTCGCTGATCAAATAGCGAAAAAGCAGTTCACTGCAGTCAGTTTGAAAGCAGCGTTTAATCGAACTAGCCATCGTAAGCTATTCTGTTCAGAATGCGAATCTTCACCAACCATTCTTGGCATTTCTGGTACAATTGGAACAACAACTAATTTAGGAAATCTTACAAAGCTCGACGTCATAACTTACACAATCTTGAAGGACGAAAGCGGGCAGGAAAGAAAATTAGAAACAGGACAGACTAGTGCATTTAGCCCATTGAGCAAGTACCAAGACAATTTGGGCTACGCACAGATAAATGTAGACTGGATAATATTTCCAATGGTGTTCCAAAGCCGAGCTGCAATAGCAATATTTTCAAGAAGCAAGTTCGCCAACAAGATGTTACCCACGCATAGCCCTGGTGCTGGTATTTTTCTAACAAAGGAGGGGTCTCCAACCGATATAGTTGGAGGTATTGTAACACAGATAACGGATGTATTTAATGTCAATGATCAACCAAATGGGCCGAAAAATCGAATTGTATTAAGTCTCGTTGCTGGATATTCATTCTAATAATTTTACTTGTTTAAATAATCGATTCAATCAAATCAAAAAATGTCGATTGAATCATCAATATAGCCATATGAACTAAAATGAGTTCATGTTTTACGATCTGTACAGGTGCCGAATTTTATCCAGTTATTAGAATATCTCAACCAACATTTTTCGGAGCAGGTCGCTTCATCCAGATTTTCAATTCCTGATAGTTAGTTAACATACATTGTCAGTATACTTGTGGATGTGGATTGGAAGTACAAAATAGCCTCAGTCATTCTATAAATACAGGTAAATAGAGAAACTAATGACTCTCCCAGACATCCCCATCCTCTCCACCGCCATAGCCATCGTAATCAGCTGGGCCCTTTATGCATTGTTTTGTAGTTACATCCTCGAAGCTTGGGTTCAAATTAAAGCGGATAGAGGTAGGTTCATGAAAAACTATATGTATCAGCAGCTCATGGATAACGTTAATGGAATCAATTGGGCCGATGGGATTTATTCCCATGGAACAATTGATTTGCTTAGCCGCGACCCAAAGAAGCCTTCCAACGACATATCACCAAAGCTCTTTGCGGAAACGCTTATCGAAGTTGTCGGAAGTTCTCATTTGGTGCAGAGTGGAATCGTTTCATTCAAGGGGCCGCCTACCGCTTATCAGTCTCCGCTCTTACGTAGTTTTAAATATGCTACACTCATACTCAATACAAGTGACGTTATTTCACTTTTTAGGCAGGGCATGAATAGTGCCGAGGTGAAAGCCTCTAAAGATATTAATGGAAATATCAACGAGGCTGAAATCCACAATTATCTCGTCGGATATTTCGAAAATTGGTTCACGGAATTTACGCAAAGGCTCACGCTTTGGTATAAAAAGAAAACCAGAGAAACACTTTTCTATCTGGGAACGATCGTTGCCATTTTTATTAATGTGGACAGTCTTCAATTATTTGATTTCTATAATAATAGCCCTACGGCAGTTGCCGGTGTAACCCGTTTCTACAAGGCGAATCCAAACTGGGGAAGTGATACGGTCTCAAATACCCAACTAAATCTCCTGGCAAGCACTCTGGATAGCCTGGTCAAAGAAACCAAATTACCAGTCGGTTTTCAACATAGTGTATTTAAAGACAAGACATTCCAGCAGCACGTGAAATCCAATTGGTGGCTCGGCGCGCTTAAATTTTTGGGCATCCTTATTTCAGGTTTTGCGGCGAGCTTCGGGGCGCCTTTCTGGTTCGATCTGCTAAAAAAGGCCACTTCTAAACCCTAGTCAGCCATGCAATTCTACAATGTCCATAGCCACATATTCAATATCAGGAATGCACCTAAAAATTTTCTTAATCTTTTCCTTCCTGATTTTGCGGCATCACTAGTGGATCGTATTACTAACACTGATGCGGGGTCGAATATGTTTCAAATGCTGTTGTCCAGGTTCGGAGGCAACCTGGGCAAACGATATGCCAGCTTTTTACAGGTGGGTAAAAGTCGAAACCAACGCGAGATTTTCGAGAACCTTAAAAATCAGTACGACGATCCTCATCTCGAAATCGTAGCGCTCACGATGTATATGGAGAAATGTGGCGCGGGACCATCGGAAACCGGATATGAAGGGCAATTGGAAGGAATTGTAGAAGTAAAGAAGGAAAATCCCGACAACCTCCTGGTCTTCCTTGGGATTGACCCCCGCTGGAAAAACACGGGAAAGGAATTAAAGGATACTGTGGAGCGCTATTTTGAAACTAAAATCCAGGTTAGCGCCGAGCGTTCGGTATATCCATTTGTAGGTCTGAAAATCTATCCGAGTCTTGGGTTTTATGCTTTTGACGAGAAACTAAAAGAGACATTTGAGTGGGCAGCGGAGAATGGCGTCCCGGTTTTAAGCCACTGCAGTTACCTTGGCGGAATTTATAATAACGATACCGATTTTGTCAACGGTAGCCTGAATCCGATTGACGTTTACGAGGGCAAAAAGTACGCCGACACATTCGGAGATGGTACGCAACCTCCATCTCCCGACAAGTCAACAAATGTTTTCAAATGGATCTTTGGGCAAAATGACAATAAGAGAAATTTGAACACTTGCTCCTACTTTCTTGAGCCTGCGAGTTATCGGTCGATTCTTGAACACTTTGCCGATAAAGAGAAGCCGTTAAAAATTTGCTTAGCGCATTATGGTGGTGATAATCACGTTTTGGAGGAGTCGGAAGGTAAATCTCCGGGGAAATTGTACGGGATGATCCAGAAAAACTGGTGCGCCCAGATCAAAGAGCTTATTTATAAATACCCCGACAGTGTTTACACAGATATTGCGTATACTGTCGGTAATCGGGCTACACATTGCGCATTTTTCAAAGACATGAAAGATCCGGTACTGCAAAACCGCCTGATGTTTGGAACAGACTTCTTCCTGACCGAACAAATAATACCAGAAAAAGCCGATTATAATACTTTCAAAACAGCGGCCATGAATCAGCCGATTGGAAATACAAATGTCTGGGAAATGATGGCTTCAAAAAATACAAGGTCATTTTTAACCAGCAAATACTACCCGTGATCGGGTAGCGAAGTTCACATTGCTTCCTTGAATTCGGTACCTTTTTTGTCTCTGATGTAACGGGATAGCGTTGCTATCATTTGTATTACCGCTTACCTCTTTCGCTTATTTCACTTCTAACTCATGAGAAAAAATGGCCCTCCCCCGTCTTACACCTGCTAATGATACGGTCGTTGTTCAGCAAACGACATTTGGTCTTGACATTATTCCACGTTTTGTCTGTAACACATGGGACGAGGCAACATCCAATCCGGAAGGAATCGATGTAGTTGTGATTGGTTCAGGCATGTATGGCGGATACTGTGCCTCGAAGATTTTCGAAATGAGCCGTGAGCGCTTCGGCAATGGAGATCCTAGCAAAGCATTACGGGTTTTGGTTCTGGAAGCCGGCCCATTTGTAGTTGCTGAGCATACTCAGAATGTCCCGAACCTGGGGTTGTTCGACCCGGCCGGTAGCGGTCCGATTGATGTCGGTTCAGGCACAAAGCCCGGAACGCGCAACCTGGTCTGGGGCGTGGGTTGGCGCAGCAATCAACCATTCGTTGGCCAGGCTTACTGCGTTGGCGGAAAGGGGATTTATTGGGGCGGGTGGTGCCCGCGTCTGCAAGAATCCGATTTGAAAGATTGGCCGGAGGAAGTTCGAAATTATCTTCTGGAAGTGAATAAAACTAACCCCGTTGGCACAAGACCCATCACGCACACTGATCCGCTGACAAAGAAAACGCTTTCGCGTAGCGAACCACTTTCTGCCTATGAGGCGGTGGAATACGAGATCGGGGTTGCTCCCGGAGATGATTTCGTATTTGACCCGGTCAGCATTACCCAGGAAAATCTGGAACCTGTCGGCCTAAATGAAGCGGTCCGGGAATTCCTGACGACCCAGCAAGCGACAATTGATCCCCGAATTACCCAAATACTTCCTGCACCGATAGCTGTACAGACTCAATCATTTATTTCCGGATTATTCGCTCTGGATAAATACTCCAGCGTTCCGGCATTAACGGCCAGCGCCAGGGCCGACCACGCCGATGGACGTTCATCTGACCTGCGGATGTGTATCGTCCCATTAACGCATGTGATCAAACTGGAGTGTGCTTCTGCCGGATCGGAAAGCCCGGAAGTAGGCACCAGGCTCGTCAATCGCATTGTAGTTAATACGAACGGAGAACGGAAAACGCTTAACCTTGGCTCGCACTGCCAGGTGGTGCTGGCTATGAGCAGTATTGAATCGACCCGTTTAGCGCTCGAATCTTTTTCCCTGGAATCATCTCTTCTTAAAGATCCCGGCCAGGAACTCATGGGACGTAATTTGATGATTCACGTGCGCTCGGATATAAAATTCAAGGTCGAACGAAAGAAATTAGCCGAGTTTGTCGCCACCAGGTGGGCGGGTAAGCAACTAGCGGATGTACTGCAGCTTGCTGCCCTGCACGTCCAGTGTGAAGGGGAACATGGTACCTATCAGTATCAGTTATATGCAGCAACCAATAGTTTCGGCCCCGATTCGAACATGTACAAGATGGTACCCGACTTACAAATTCAGTCGAAGATAGCTGACGATTTCGACAATGATTCAATCAGTCTGGTACTTCGATCCAGTGGTGAAGTAAAAGGCGGGCGACAATCCCTCATTAAAGACCCGACATTCGATTACATTGATCTTGCAGGAGAGGCCGACACTGACCACGAATTTGGTCACCGCAGGGCATGGGTACAATTTAAGACTAATCCGGACCACACTGCTGATCCGATTTGGCAAGAAATGCACGACACGGCGCATTCGATTGCCAAGGCGCTGGCAAATGGTGGTTCACTAACATACGATGGCGATTATACGCTTCCCGCATTCAGAACACAACAGGGTGTTGGTACCACATTTCATGAAGCGGGATCCCTCTGGATGGGTGATAATCCGGAAACTTCTGTTACGGATGCCAACGGGCACTTTCATCATGTTACCAATGCATATTGTGCGGACCAGGCTTTATTTACAACGGTCGGCTCGGCGAACCCGGTTCTGACCGGACTATGTCTGGCCCGTAAAGTCGCTGAGGACATTGTGACTCGTCATGCTGGCTATTCTGCTCCTGTTTCCGAATTAATTGGTTTTCGTGCTGAATCGCTGGGCTTGGATCGCGGATGGAAAACAGCTCCGTATAATGGTATCCGTTTCGTTGGTTCTGATACGATCGAAACAAAGCCAGACCAAGGGATCGGTATATATTACCTGCCTGAAGAACTTGAAGATTTTGAATTGTCTGTTGAATGGAAAGCATTCCGGACACCCGCATTTCCTAATTCCGGCGTACTCTTACGCATGCCGGACCCATCTACTGTCGACTTTAATGACCCTGCTCAATTTAGCGCCTTTTACGAGAGCGCCATTGAGATACAAATCGACGACCTGGGAAAGAACTTTAGCAAGAACAGGAGCCCGCAATCCGTTTTTGGGGATTCAAAATACAAAACCGGGTCCATATACGGCATTTCCCCAGCGCGCCAATGGGCTTCGACCGTCTGGGCTCCGGATGGCGAGCCAACCGCCGGGCGGTATTGGAATCTATACCAGATCTCGGTCATTAAGAATGAAGTGACCGTTCGCTTAAATGGCAAACTTGTCAGTAAAGCTACATTAGAAGCGCCAAAACGGTCAAGCGGGTTTCTTGGATTTCAGTTTCATACAGGCAGGGTCCAGTTTAGAAAACTACATATCAAATCAATTTTTTAACCATTAGAAATTTAAGCGCCATGAGCAATCCAGCACAAGACGTAAAGGATCCGAACAAAAAATCAACCGGGGTACCTATTGGAAACAATGAGAAACGGATTATCAGGGGCCATGGATTTGGTACACGAACGGAAGAATACCAGCCATTAGGCCAATTTGCTCAGACAGGAAAGTTCGGAAGAATGTTTCCTTTGTTAAAATCTTTGGTCCCGCCCGCACCGAGTCTCGAAGCACTGGGAGCCGCTATGATTGACACCGCTACTGTAGATGAAGCGGGAAGACCTGTCGACCACCCTGACGGGGACAACCCGACGCTTCCCGCGGCATATACGTATTTTGGACAGTTTCTTGACCATGATATTACATTAGACACCACCTCTCTCCAGGAAATACTCGTCGACCCTTTGGCAGTAATGAACTTCCGGACGCCCATGTTGGACCTTGACTCACTCTATGGTTCAGGACCGGTTGCCAATCCTTTTCTTTATCAAAGGGGTAACAACGACCGCTTCCTGATAGGTACAACCAGCAGTTTAGCGCCGGGTGGAGACCCTTCCGTTCCAGTAAGTTTGCCGCACGATCTCCCCCGGAATTCGGAAGGTTTCGCATTAATTGGAGACCCCAGGAACGATGAGAACCTGGCTGTCGCACAATTGCACCTGACATTTCTCAAATTCCACAATAAAGTTGTGGAAGGGCTTTTGAATAAAACGATTCCGAGAGAATCGCCGTTACGCAAGTCGACCTTTGAAGAAGCGCGCGACTTAGTGATCTGGCACTACCAATGGATTGTCCTGCACGATTTCCTGCCCCGGATCCTGGATCCGGCACAACTGAATGATGTGCTTGTGAATGGCAGAAGGTTTTACAACGTCAATAACGGACAGCCATTCATTCCTGTGGAATTTTCGGTCGCGGCTTACCGGTTTGGTCACAGTATGGTCCGGGAAGCCTATAACTACAACCGTGTTTTTGGATTTGGACCTGGATCTGTTACGCCGGCAACATTGGGCCTATTATTTCAGTTTAGCGGATTATCAACGCGCAATCCTCAGGGTGCCGTACCAATACCCAGCGACTGGATCATCGACTGGAGGCGTTTTTTGGAAATAGACCCTCAGATACAGCCGGAATTTAGCCGGGGAATTAACCCTCAGATCATCCCTCAACTCCATGACATTCCCGGATTAGGAAGTCTGGCTGTCAGAAACCTTAAGCGTGGCAGCAGTATGGGATTGCCTCCCGGCCAGAGCATTGCGAGATTTATGGGCTTCACGCCACTGAGCCCCGATCAAATAGCCACGGGTGCAGATGGAGCAGTGGCGAAGGCTCATGACTTACATTTAGAGACACCACTTTGGTACTATATTTTAAAAGAGGCTGAAATTCAGGGAAGTAGCACCCGCCTCGGAGAGGTAGGAAGCAGAATTGTCGCAGAAGTTCTCATTGGACTATTAGAGGCGGATTCAAGCTCTTTCCTTGCACGAAAACCGGAGTGGGTCCCAACGCTGGGTCCGGCGGGGTCTGGAATTTTTACCTTAGCGGATCTCGTCAAGTTTGTTGATGAAATAAATCCTATCGGGGACATTGCTTAAAAGGTTTCATCAACAACTTTCTGACCGATTTCAGCCCCAAATGAACCTTCACAACCTGCCAGCGGCTGCCTCCATTTGGCAAAGCCGCACCTTTAAAAGGAAAGCGCTGAATATTCTGGGTTGAAAGTTGGAAAAGAAAATCTGCAAGGATATCTCCGTACGATCGGCGCAATATCCTGTGGGTTGGACCTTACATTCCCGGCAAAAGCGTTTTGTCCATTCATTTTACACGGTCAAATGTTGGAGATCATCGCCGTAAACATTCAAAATCCTGTTTGAATGTTTTAAATGGGGTTTTGAATGTTTTTGGCATTATGTCTTGCTGAGAGAGGATTTGAAACCTAGTAGTTAACTAACTGTTAAGCAGTAAGTTATAGGGTTTCAAAAATTACTTCCACGATTCACGACATCAGCTCAAAAATTCCCGTAAAAACTTGTCTAACTAGCTGATTATCAATCAAGAATAAATCGATTTTTATGCGAAGTTATAAAATCCCTGTTTAAGGGCAAAAATTGGGTTGATTTCTTATGCACTTTATGTTCGAATCCCTTATCTCCGAGGGTTCGAATCACTGATCGGGGGAGACTTACGAGTTTGTGTTTAAAGGTAACTTTACCACTTTATCGTCCACCATGAGCCGGGAGTAGTTTTGAGATGCACAGAATGGAGTTATCAGTAACTAGAATGATCTAAACTAGTCATTATGTTTCTGAACTTGCGTGAAAAATGAGGCTTTGGTCTGCATCGGAAATGTGATCAAAGCTTTACACATTGTTCGGCCTTAGCTGACTTCCCCCGCATTTGTTTTGTGTAAATACCCTTTACCAAGCCCTTTGAGTTCTTCGACATATCTGAGCTCCTAATACATTCTAGGTAGCAAGAGCTTTACTGACTGATCGTGTTAAGGCGACAATCTAACCTGACACCATTTATCTCCGACAAGTTCAAACCAATGAAGTTACATCAAGAGCATGGAACCGGATTTTGACAAAAGCATCAAAGCAATGACAAAGCTGCCCGAGGACCAAGCTGGTCGTAATGCGGTAAATCATATTTAAAGTCCCCTAAGTTGCATGAAGTAGATAGGGCTCCCTTGTATAAGACGACATACGGCAATGCATTTCTCTCTAATCGTGCCGGTTTGTAATATGTGACTTTCAAAGCTTATACGACAACTCCTTGACCAACCTATAATTTGACTTGAAGCAGTCCTAGAAAATATCGCGACCGAATAATAACTTTCAACATATTCTAAAAGTCATTTTTTGGTGAAACACATTTTTCTTCTCAACTTAGAGTAGCTCCAAATGTGTTGCACATTTCCCCTCTACGATCATGGAAATCTATCAAAGTGATTGCATTAAGTCTACAGTTGTGCCGGCTCCACACCAAGCACTCCGTAAAACATCCCGATACTCGAAATGCTCTACGGGATAGCAAGGATCTAAAATATCATTTGCGCAGACTCTCTGAGAGACACTTTTGATTTCAGAATACGTCCGAACCTGCGAAGACAATTGAATATAAGGTTATCTAACTGACGTCAGGTCTCATTTCGAAGACTTTTTTGACTCTACAATTTATTTCATTTACTGTTTAGAACCCGAATCAGCTAATAGAACCCACCTCATTAGTTAATTGCATTCATTATGGCACGGCTTGTGCCTCTGACTCAATTATACAATAAACAGATTTTGTCCTCATCTCTAATTCATGATGCGAATCTGTACCGTTTTCCAGCTATGGTATGGTACCTGCGCGAAGATACGTCTGTATACCGACCCAGCTACCCACTTCATATTGAATTATGAAGTGTTTTACGTGTATTGACGTTCGTAAATTAAGAAACATATAGTCGAACGAATCAAAAATAATCAAGCAATATGCGAGATAAATAAACCTATCATTATAAAATCATACGCCCACAGATGAATATACAACACTATTGCCGGAACCTGGCTTATTTTAGCACTTTCCTGCTGCTACTTGCAGCTAAGTCGAATGTCTCGTTCTTACTCCGACTAGAATTTCCAGATGGATTTGACAGATTGGCAAAGAAAAAACACATCAACCTTTACTCATCATTAGATAGTGCATGGTTAAATCGTGCCAGTATGAGTGATACATGGAGACTTACAATCCAAGGTGCTCACGATACTATATCAATAGACACGAGGTGTGATGTTATACATTCGATGACTAAAGATGATACAAATGGCTATTTAATTCTCGGAAGTATCGCTTCGAGAAACTCCCAGAGAAGCTCTATCGAACTGTCACAGATCAAAATACAAGGTGATAGTGTTGTAGCTAATGTGCTTGTTTCAACAGACACGTTAAAAGTGGATCGATTGTCTTGCGACAACGCTGGGCTCTTCCACCTAAGGGCGAAGGATGGAAGACTTATACTGTGGAGTTATCGAGGGAAATGTAATATAGATTCAGTTATCTCCCTTTCAAAATTTGATAAAAATAGTATAACTAACGGACGATATACGGCAGTCGGGCTTTCAAAAAATGGATATTCACTTGTCATGAATTTTGATAAAAAGACTGGATATTTATCTGTAACAAAGTCTTTGAAAGATACAATTTTAACCGGCTCTGTATCGCGCCATGTGTTCACAGCACAAATCCCCGACGGCTCCGAGAGACTGATGAAACTAGATACCTCCACGATGTCATTCAAAGAATTAATACCAAACTTACTGAATCTAAAATTTGAAAAATTCATCAATGGATGGACTACTTCAAAACAAAGTTCTTCGACAGGCCTAATTAACGATAAGGGTATCCAAATAACTGCCCAATATTCTCGAAAATTGAAGAAAACGGTGAAGCTATTGTCTGTGAAAAGATTTCCCAACTCGGGCTGGGCATTTTTTAAAACAGAGGCGGGATATGCAGGATTTAATTACGAAAGGTCATTCTTAAAAATTAAAGGAAGGCCCTTTTCCATCCTAGTCAATTTAGATAATTTCATCACCAGTTCGAAAGATAATATAAGACATATATATTTAGATGATAGTAGAGAAATATTCTTTAATACAAGCAATAAAAAATATCTAATCTACAATCGGGAAGATAAAAAACACATTTCTTGCAAGGTTTTCAACTTTAAACAATCAACTGATGAAGATATAGTTGAAATACTTGCGGCGAGGGAAGTTCCAATATTTCCGGTTCGGTTAAAATCAGGATTATGGAGATACCTAAATATAGATATGGATGGAAATGCACGAATGGATTCAGAAACCTACAAATTTGCGTATCCATTTCACCTAAACTATGCTCTTGTTAAAGTTGGCGGCGAATCGAATTTGATAAAAAGATAAACGAAATGACAAAGTACTCTATATCAAGACGTGGATTTTTGAAACTATCGTTATCGATCGCCTCTCTATCAATGATAGAAAGACAAGTATTGGGTCTACCAACAGATGATGAGCCTTCTAGCGAAAGCAATAATTTTGTTAGAGCAGCATTTCGTCTTTCACGATATGAGAATTTGCTAAATCTAGACATCTACTTCGTTTCTGCAGAGCCTCGAAAAATAAAATACCATCGAAAAAGCAAGAAAAAGGACAAATATATACAAATTCTTGGGGGGAATACTGGCTTGTACTCACAAGACGAAGCATACATGATAGTGAGGCTTCCTCAGCAACATATATCGGAATCATATATGAACGATGCCAATTTAGCTGGGGATGCGGATCTAACAAAATACCAAGCTCAATGCATGATTTCGGGGTATAGTTTTCTTGTGTTCCGACTGATCCAACCTATCAATGATAACACATTTAACATCCCTCTGAACTATGAATCCTTAACGGATTGGAATAACCCAAGATTCAGGCTAGTTGTTAGACAAAATCTAAAGCATTCGATCTTTGACTCCAACGCAAATAGCTATCCGCTTGGATATGCCGACTTCGATGGTTCAAAGAGATACAATTATAACAAGTTTCCAAGATCCGAGGAAAGCAGCTTAGATGCGAATCCTATTACAACAATCGAGGCGCCATCCCGTTTGCTCCTATCTCCTCTTTTGCCTGACCAGGACCAATTCGAATTCTACTGGCTATTTTCTAATAAAAATTTAACACAACTGCGGCGACACTCTTCCCTGCACAACACTGTTGACAATGAATTGTGGATGGCAACGCTAACAATTCGCACAAGGCGCGCTCCAGACTTCAAGTACAACAAGTTGGAGACCAATCCTGAAATGAATGTTGGAGTGATTGCAGCCGTGGACAGAGACACATTGAGATTCCCCAAGGCATTGTTTGAGTCATTGCCGGATGCGAATGACAAGAGGGACCTCGAAGACCTATATATAAAGTATAAGTTGAGAGCAAATGTGGATTCACTTACTTTTAGTCCATTAGGCCTAACGACTAAGATCAATTTCAGGAATAGGCTACTAGCGCCAGACTCTACTAATTCCCTAAACAGTTCTAAGTCAACTGATGGCCCAGTAACTAATTCTATTCCAGCGCTAATTGATTGGCAGCAGAATATCGCGTTTGGACGCGACGAGGAAGTTGTTGTCACAAATCTATGGGTTGACCTCGAGACAGGTTTGAAAATGCTTGTAGTAAGAACGACAAAGAGATCGACGGTTGCCGGAAATTCAATTTTGGTTTATCGCGAATATATTCAGCCGCTAGATCGAAAAAAGAACTTTTCTAATCTAGATATTCAAGCATCCGAGCTTTATGATAAGGGAGCCTATAAGGCCAATATCCCATTTAAAGAAATCAGGTTTGCAAACTTGGACAGAAAGCAGATCGTGCCATTGATGGAGAAACCTACCGTCATAAATAAAGTGTATCTCAATACGGAACTCGCCGTGATAGACTATTCGGAAGATAGTGATTCTCCTAAACAGATACTCGCTTTTTGGCCATTAGATTTTTTTTCGAGTGAAGATATATATTTCACCTGCATTCTCACAGATTGGGAGGGGAATGAGGTTTCATTTGAAAAGAGGTTCTTTTTGGTGAGCAAAGACTTTGAATCACCTGTTGACTCGGATAGGGCAAATCAAATACAAAAAGTATTTGGTAGCTCTGCTAGGGCTGAATTGACAGAATGGAAAGATTCGTACATTTCGAAGGAGTCAGAATTGGAAAATTCCATTTTGTTGGCGGAGGGCGGCTTACAAGGTATACTTAAGTCTGACTTCTATGTTTTTTTGAATGAGCTGGAATCATTTAAGAGCCTCGTTCTAGAATCGAGGATTGAACTTAGCAAAGTGCATGATTCCATAAAATGCCGTAGAAAACTCAGAGAAGTCCTAGGTGAACAAATTTCCAAATTTGAAGCCCAACTTGAAAATTCAAATGGGGATGATGTTTCAAGTGTTATAGGCCTATACGGAGCTGAGCAGTCGGCTCTTATAATGAGTCATACCATAAATTTGTTGAGTGCTATTGACAAATTTAAGTATGATGATAAATTTCAGTACTATCGAGGTGCTCTTGAAAGATCCATTGAGTCCGTGCGGAAATTACAAGAAATCCTTTTAAATGGCGCGCTGGATAGCCTATTACGTAGAATAAGCATTGTGATTACGTCTAGTGCCTATGCAAGTAGAAGTGGAATACTTTTTCAGGAATTTAACCGGATTTCTCATGCGTTGTCAGGATTAGTCCAAGCAAATGCTGCTATTGGCAGACTTGAGTCCGGGATAAAGAATAAATGGCATTTAGGGTGTCGACTTGTCACCTTTGTCGCAAACTCCGTTGAAAATAAGAGTCTAACTGATCGTGTTGAAGACAACTTAGATGATGCTAAAAATAAAATTGCTGGTTGGTATGAACCTAAACGAGATATATTAAACAGAGAGCTGGCTCGATTCGAGACTGAGTACATAATAATTAATGCTCGATATAAGGTGGTTTCAAAAGAAAGTAAGATGTTCGATTTCTTTGATGAGAACTCCTGTTTTCCTCAACTGCACTCGGCGCAGGTCTACTCACGGGCTGTTAGCGATTTAATAAATTATAGAATTCCGATTTCAATCAGGATCGCGGAAAAATACTACAAAAACCAAGCGAATGAATTTATTTTTAATCTGCAAGAAAATCCGTCAGCCGTTTTTGCTGAAGTAGCTGGAGATAGTCAACAATGGATCAAATCGACGCTGACAAAAGCTAGCCAGCAATTCGGTGGAATCATTTCTCCTTCACTACCTTCTCAATTTATAACATTTCTTGGCAAAAGAAAGGGTGATCTGGATCGTGAGCTAAATCGCCAAATCGCCGATATAAGCGATAGGATTAGTGACCTTGCGTCGCTACCTCGCTTGACAAAATCAGAGGTGGATCGCATTAAAACAGATTTAATGGAAAGGAAGAAGCACTTAGATCAACAGGTGAAAAATTTTGCCGAGAATACAAGAGATCTTGAAAATACAGTAAGGCAAGACTTAATATTTATATCACAGGAGACACATGAGGCTTTTTCTGCTGCAAAGGACTGGGGGGCTGAACAATTTCTATCCGCAAAGGAATTTTTTAGTGGATTGGATTCCAAAATTCTTGGTAGCATTAATCTGAGGGATATCCTAGGCCAGGGCTTTGATTTGCCGAAATTTATTAGATTCAAAAAAAATGGCAAATCGTATGTGTCATATCACTTCGTAACTGATCGCTTCATATCACTTGATATGGGATTATTCAGCTTTAATAATTTTAGCAGCTCACAGGATGGAAGAAAGACAGATACAAGCCTGGCTGTATACTTTGAAAGATCAATCCCCTCTGCTCCGCCAGTACATGGGGGATCCGTGGTAGCGGATGAAGATTTCACCTCTCAGACGAGATTGAGCAACTTTCAGATTGGCATTTTACAAAGGCGTCTCGTAATCAATTTCGAATCTCTTTCGATCAACAGTTCAAAGACCCAAGACAGAAAGGTAGACGTGCGACTGGGGGCCATTACATTTTCGGGGGAACTTTCCTTTGTTGATTCACTCGCATCTGCGATGTCTGCACTAACTCAGCTTCCAGGACTGAAGGTATTGCTGCATCCTAAGCGAATTGGAGTTAGTTACAGCTTCGCAATTCCAAATATTACAGGCGGAGTTTTCAATTTATCTAAACTACGATTCACTGTCGGCGTTATCCTACCATTATCCACAACCACAAAGGGAATGCCGATATCGACAAGTTTTGCAGTTGGGGCGATAGATGACAAATTTGTGGTTTCGGCAGGGATTTTTGGCGGTAGAGGGTATTTCAATCTGGTTACAACCGGGAAGAGGCTACAGAGAATCGAAACTGCGATTGAATTTGGGGGATATCTCGGAATCAATTTAGGAGGGATTGCCACCGGAGAGGTTTACCTGATGGCTGGCGTATTTTTTTCATACGACTATTCAGAACAGAAGTTGATTCTTTCGGGGTATCTCATATGTGGTGGTACTGTCTCCGTGTTTGGCTTTATAACGGTTGCGGTTCAATTTTATGTCTCCCTAACCTATGAGCAGTATCAAGGTCAAGCGACGCTATACGGTACGGCAAGCGCAACCTATTCAATTAAGATAGGATTTTTTAGAAAATCATTTTCCTTAACTTTTTCGAAGCGAATCACAGGAGCAAATTCCATAGGAGGAGATCCGGCAAATCCAAGTAGCTCAACTAACACACCTTTGACAAGTCGAGCGATAGACAGTCAGTTCACAACCCTATACCAAGAGGAAGAGGAGGATATTTTTGATGAAGACATTTGGGCACATTTCGTAAATGCATTTGACAAGAAAGGAATATGAGCAAGAACACCAAAATAGTAGTGACCCTAATTCCAAAAGGCTGCGATCAAAATAGCCTTCACTTTACGTTGTCATTCAACCCTCGACTACCTGACACAGGTTTTTTGAGTGACTATCATGAGATACTCAATTGGCCAAGCTATGCAAACTTTGTGCGATTATTCAGTCTACCTATGAACATATCTTTTTTCGCCAGGGAGCGCGTGGATAATATATTTATGGTTGGCCGTACTAGCAAAATTTACTCTCTCAAAATTTCTAATGCGAAACTATGGAAACAGAATGATGCTAGAAATTTTTGGAATTCCGTGATGCCGCGGGCGACGCCCGTTAGCGGTTGGCTATTTGACGAATCTCGATTCGATTTGGCTGAGATGGTTGATCTGAATAATTTTAAAAATAGGATTATTGGCATTATTGATGAGGAGGTCAAGAATGTGTGGAAGGAGTTTAGGCTCTGGGATGAGAACTTTGCCCCATCGTTGGAGGAAAGCAGCATAGATGAGAATATCTATACCTTGCTTAGTAACCTCAATGATATTCGAGATCTAGTATATACGGATATAGAAATGGTACTTGCCAGATTAAGGAGCAATAGCAGAGTTGGATTTGCAGAGTATCCGGTATATGAAACACTTCTTGAAAGGATACAATCTGAAATTATTTATACAAATAAGAAAATTAATGAATTAATCGAAGGCGTAAAGCGGGAAGAAGAGACCGTCAGATTGAATCGGTTAAATTCTGAATTTCACAAGCAGTTTTCGATTCTTGGAAGTTACCCTAATGTTTTACGAGGACTGGGTTGGGTTGTTGATTGTTCTATTGATATTGATGATGACCTAAATTTCGATTTACGAAATCTCACTGGTGGAAATGGTCAAGGATTTGTAAAAATAGTGGATTCCTTCAGCCTAGATGGTGTGAGGAAAGAAGACCGACCATTGGCTAAATTTTTGGAAGAGGTTGACTTTCTTTATACATTTACCGCTTTCAGCTATAAGGAGGAAAGCGGAAACCGTGACTTTTCATACGGCTATTTTCCTAATGCAGCGTCTGACGCAGCATTTGCTATAAACGATGATTACTTAGTAGTTAAAAATGGTTGCCTGGCGACATCTTTCAAAAATGAAGAAGGTACATCTATTCAGCAAATATCTGTTAATCTGACGGGAAAATCATATTTGGATTCGCTTTTAAATATTGCCAGGACGACAAGTGGGGAAAAGCTGAATATCAGTTCTACAAAAAACAATAATGAAGGAATTGGAATTACTCTGACGGTGAAAAACCTGGTAGATAAATTGAAAAATCAGCTAGAAAATCAACCGTTGCCGACTCTCGATAAAGTAAGTGATAGTTACATTATTTGGGGTCATCATTTGGATTCTGGTTACCGGGTTGATGTTGCATCTTACAAATTAGATGAAAACAATGAATTTGACGAAAACACTCTTAGAATAAATTCTCTCGTAGAAAGAAGGTGTGAATTTTATGTAGGTGGCACTACTAAGAAGCTCGAATTGCCCGATGGTGCCGAATTCGATGAGGGATTTATAGGTGAATCTTTTCAGAGGGGGCGTAATGATGAATTGACAAAAGAGCAATTAATTGTTGGCAATCAGATGTTCAGTTGGCCGGGATGGAGTCTAGTCGCACCATTGAAGAAACAGAAGCGGCCGGATTCAAGTACCCTGAGACAAAATGGAGATTCGCTTAGAGTAATTATTACCGTGCCAGAAGGTTCAGTTACGCCATTGCGTCTTCAAACGTATTACTTGTTTCGACTTCGCGTTGTCGACATCTGCGGTAACAGCAAGGGAAAAGCATCAGAACTTGAAGTTTCGGACTTAAAAAAAGAGATAAGACAATTTGTTCATTCGCTAGATTGGCAAGACGAATGTTGGTCAACCCCAATCCTGTATTTACGGACTGACGGGATAGATACTCCCGGCATTTTCTTCCCGCGCACGAAGTTGACAAACCGAATTGAGGATCCGCGCACTTTAATTGTGCAAACCAATTTTTTGCAACCTGGGGCGTCAAAGTTGGTATCTCAGAGGAGACTTACGCCTCCGAGGGCAAATCAGTATTTTATCAGCATTCACTCTGTGCTAGATAAGTATCTAAAGGTTAAATATTTAAAAAAAATTAAGGGCCATCAAACATATAGAGAGTCTGTTAAAATTGGAAATCAAATTACTCCGAGGGGAATTGGAGAAAACTCAAAAATTCCATTTTTTGTCGATCCTGCGGTGGATTGTTATACATTTTCGCAAAGTGATCAGCAAGTTAAAGTTGACGACATCCCCGTATTTCGTACCGGAAAGCGAAATAACAAGACGAAAGGCACCAGGTCGCCGTTTCAAGTGGATGCATTAACCATTGAATTGAATGGTGATGATGCTCGTAGTCAAGGAAAAATCGTTACGAATTTTAATGTTGAACGGAACAAGCTGATGTTCGTTTTACCCCCGGGTGTCGAATTTCAGGATCCGGATAATAGCGAGAATAGAGAGGCAAGTATCGCGACAAAAGAGTCGGAATTGCAGCCAGATCATTTCGGACCAAAATATGGAGCCATTAAGATTAATGCGAGGCCGGGAAGTGGGCTAAGATATTTTTTGAATACACCTGATGCTGCCACATTAAGTTTAAACCTTATTCATGCCGTCCAGCAACCTTGCCTTATCTTCAACCGTTATGGCGACAAGAAAATCTTCCGCGCGAGGATTGAAGTCGGACCCGGAATAACAAAAACACATAGGTCTCTCGGTGAAACGAGTATAAACCTCCAAACTGTATTCGACTATTTTCCGGTATTTACTGCAGTATCCTTCAATTTGATTGCTAAATATGACATTTTAAATGGTCTCGCTAGTCTACCAAAAAATGTCGGCAGGAGAAGAAGTATTGCCAGAATAGTTAAAAGTGACGTTCTTCTAACGGACTTCTTTGCAAATGCTTATACTAATAAACATCAGCTGGGAAAATCTCCAGATCTTGAGCGTGATGTTGATTTTCCATCTCAAATGCTTAGCCATACCCTAGGTGATACAAATCATTATAGAGTTAGCTACTCTTTGGAAGTGGTTTCAAAGTTTAAAGATATTTTCCTGAGGCATAATCCGAGGGCGAAGTGTAGTATTAAGGCAATTCTACAACCCGAAGGTACGTATGTTAATGTCTTAAATTCTCAACAGCCGCCTATTCCTATAATCGACAGTGTCGTTCCCTTAGTTACCTGGGAAAAAACGTCGGCAAAAAAAAGCAAAAAAAATAAAATTTTGGATACCTACTATACACGATCTTGTACAAAATTCCGAATTTACTTCAGGGGTTCGTGGTTCGTCACAGGTGAGGGTGAACAAGTTGCTATTTTTTATGATTCATCTAATACAGTTGATAATCCCAAAGACTTGTTTTGTTCCCAAGTTGGTTATGATCCTATTCACAGGGACGCGGTCAAGCCATCTTCCTTTAATTTTGAACAGGTTGTTAATACTAACTTTCTTAGAGGCAAGGATATAGAAAATCTGGTGTTAGAAAATGCGGCCCTTTCACTGGGACCTGGAAGTAATGCTGCCTTGTCTAAACCGTTATCGATGAAAGCTCTCGTGTATAACGTCAAAGCAGACACTGTGACCAATAGATGGTATATTGAATTTGAGTATGACAGAAAGTCTGTCCCGAGGGATGCATACAGCCCTTTTTTCAAGTTAGCCTTGTCGCGATTTCAAAAAAACTCCCTCTATGATGGAAAAAAGATAGATTGTCGATTCTCTCCAACTGTATTAACATCTTTCTTCCAGGGCCTTCCGAATAGGAAGATCAAGATTGATCGGTTAAATAAATCTATTGAGTATCAGTGGAATCAGGTTCCAGGCAGTTCCAATGGATTGAACTTTAACGAAGTTTACGTCTTTGTGCAGCACTCAGAGGATGACGTAATGGACATAAGCTCAGGTAGGGAATTACAAAGTACAAATTCGAATCCTATCAAGATGCAGGTTGGTTACAAAGCCATGTCAATATTCAACTATGGATCTGTTCGAGCGGGTAGCATAATTCATATCGAGGAATATGAATTCTATTTTGACAAGTCTATTATGGTAGACGATAGTATGCCAAGAAACAACTACCAAAAAAGGCTTGTATTGAATTTGCAACTAGTGAAATTGATGAACGGGACTTTGCGTCCGGTTGAGTAATTGTTTGTTCTTTTAAATTCAGATCAATGAATTTCGTCGTTCTATTTCTTTGAACTATTTTGTAACAAATTAAACTGGACTATATGAAACGGTGGATACTATTTATCATATTATTAGCGCGTACAACGGTAGAGGGGCAAGTTGTAACGTTTGATAAAAATGGTTATCGAGTTGGCGAGTCTATCAAAGCAAACGTATCTGGTGGGCTTATTGGAGTTGAGAATGATATTATCAATTCCTCATTTTCCGCCACCGATGGCCAGATTGATTTGAAGTCAACGTCCAAGCCCGGATTCTATCGAATTAATTTCAAGTTCCTTACTGGCGATAGGCTTTACCTTCTCGCCGTCTTACCATCTGGTGAATCTTTCAGTGGAACTTTGAACTTTGAAATAGATGAATCGAAAAAGTTAGCTGTCGAGGTTCCGTTGCAGACGAGAATATTTAACTACTTTAAGCAGAGTTCGCCCGCTGTACTTCTTAATGCTTCTCGGGCGGGATTAAATAATTTTTGTGCAAAGAACGTGATATCTGTAGTTGCTAATGCTTCGTTTTGCATAACATCTGTAAGTGGAGGCGTGGTAGTGCTTCCTATTTGCAAGTCGTTAACGCAGGACAATCTTGAAGCGTTGGGGGTGGAGATGTCTTTGAGTTTTTTTACTGACATGAGAAATAAAGGTTTTATTACCGCTGATGAACTGACTAAACTAGTTGATTTATTAGATGATGTTGATTTTGCGGGTATATTGGACTCAAATTGCAGCTTATTGTTTAAAAATTTGCAGAAATTGGCCGATTCTGACAATGCAAAAATAGCGCTGGGTTATTTTGAGCAGCAGTGCAAAACTACAGTTTTAATCGTTGAGACATTTCGCAAAGTTCCGTAATTTGGGATGGGATTTTGAGAATTTTTGCAGGTCAGCATCTTCGTCAGGTCAATTCACTTACTGATGAAACGACCATCCTTTATTTTATATTAACCGGGGGTTTTTTGTATCTTTTTAGGATTTCAATAGCTGAATTTAATTTGACTTAATCGCGAAGGGTTTGGACACTTACACAAGTTTTGTGAAGTAGCGATGACCTCCCCCGGCAAACGAGACAGCTGATAATTGGAGATTTTCGGTGGCAAAAACAGGTCGAAATTGTAATTTGTCACTATGAAGAAATCGAAATTCACAGAAGCTCAGATCGCTTTTGCCCTTAGGCAGTCTGAAACTGGGACGCGCGTCGAGGAGATATGCCGACAGCTGGGAGTTTCCCGGGCCATTGTTTGCATTGGGCGGATGCTGGAATGGCGAAAAACTTGCCATCACGATAGCAATAAAATTTTGTCTCATGGTCGTATTTTTATGATGTAGTTGACACCAGCATTAATTGGGCGAGTTTCATCGTTTCCTCCAAGTACTTGATGGCCATGGTGACCAGCAAATTGAGTATCCCAAGCTATTTTGCCCTCTCCTACACCTGGCTTTTTCTTGGAAGCATCTGCGCGTGCTATGCCACCAAAATTGCCATCATCGTAGTTGCCGCCTGGAGCGACGTATGGATCTTGCCAAAGGAAGTTAAACCCACCGTGGTTATGATCGCCTACCTGATCTGTGTAAAGTCCGGGGTTTTTTGTAGAGCCAATCTGTATGGAGCCTATGCCTCCTTGAACTCCCTCCGAATTAGCGAACTGGCTTGAATTGGGGTTATTTGTTCCACCGCCTACTCCTCTTAAAAATAGCCCTTGTAGGTTTGGAATTCGAAATTGAAGGCCGTCCTTTCCCCACTTGTATCTAATAACTTGGAAAAGTTCTTTGTGATCGTCTATATTAAGCAGAGTTCCGTCGCAGATCATCCACCCGTTCGGGACGTGGGAAGATTCACCTGAATATGCCAATATTGCCCCAACTGGCATATATCCCTTGCTCAGGCGTTCCTCTATGTCAGCAACCCGCTGTGCTAAATCGTTCTCAAAGTCAGTGTGCGTGAAATCCCCGAAATTAATGTCTCCAAGCGGCGTAATCGTTTCAGAGCCTTGGAGATAACTGTTTATCATAAAAAAATTACTTGCATCACTGAAGACATTTGAATTTACCTGAACTAGATTAATAGATTTGGCAATAATTTCTTTGCCGTTAAATTCGACTGTAATGTCGCGTTCCTGCAGCAATTTTTTGAGTGATTCTTCACTTAGTTTTATATTGACATCTGTTTTACCGGATATCACTCCAAATAGAGCTGATCCATCGACTTTAACACCAACGTCACTTGTTCTTTTCCACTGATCGGTGCCATCTTCCTTTTCAAACATTTTGTTTAAAGTTTTGCTGACTATTGTTGGCTCTAGATCCTCAGCCTTATACGTAGAAGCAAATTCTATGTTTTTTAAATCAGAGGCAGTCTTTTGATTAAATTTATTGAGCATTTGCTCGTAAATCGATTGATTAAAACGATCCGGTGCTTCTATTTGGCATTTCGCATCCATGGTTGAGGAAGTGTTGCGAGTCAGTTCGCGAAGGTCGTCTCGATGCACAAATCGGCTACTGTTTTTCTCGTCACCAAAAAGTTTTACGTATAGATTGGACTTTATTAAGTCAGAATATTTTACAGAGCATCGGTTTTCCAAAATTCCTTTTTGCTTGCGTAAGATAGAAAAGTGAAGTCTTAAATTGCCGAATTGGTTTTTTAATTCTGCCGATTGATCTTTCGTATTGCTGACTATTCGAATTGCTATACTACTGGGTACGCTAGGTATTGAAAACTCCGTTTGATCTAGTATTGACCCGGTGCTAATTGCATCTAGATTAGTCGATGTTATGGTTATTTTTCCGATTCCATAAGGTAATACATTGGATTTTTTTATTCGATAGGCAACTGATGGGAGGACTTCTTGCAAGCTAGCATATGCGCGATTTTGGGCCTCGTTCGTAGATAGCAGAATTCGTATTTCTAATGCCCATTTAGGCCCATACATGAAGGGCCCTTTAATGTTTATTTTACCGTTTTTGCCAAGCTCCGGAATCAACAGCGGGTCAAATCTAAATTGCATCTGCTCTGGTTTAAGATCTGAATTACTTAGCGATGGAAATATTTTGAAATTTCGATTGGCTATTTGAAATACAGCGATATTTCTTGCATCATCGACGAGTTCGTCCTGGGCCTCAACGGTTTCTGTTGAAAATGACAGGAGGCAAAAAAACAATAAAATTCGCATGCCTGTAGTGGAATATATTTTATTTTTCATAGAATAAATAAGGGGTGTTATTCTTTTTAATAAGAGATATTATAGAATGAAAACTGACAGTGACAGTACAATTTAATTGCATGAACTATCTAGTATGTTATCGGATTTTAAATACTAGAATGATATTTTTAGGAAATTTAATAAGGTCTCCTTATTTAAAGATAGCCGGCATGAAAAGCGGTGTGGACGTATGGCTCTGGTATATGTGATATTGATTCGTCTTCGCGATCTGTGCGACAGAAATTTCATAATTTATTGCCATAATTTATATGATTTTTTGAAAAAATTATTATTCGGTTAATTCTCGGTACGTGGATCCTTTCAGTGTACTATATTTGTTCCAGCTGGCTGTCGGAATTATCTCAGAACTTTGTCTTTTGCTGTTTATCGGTCTTTCGATAATGCCCTCCTTTTATGCTTTCCACGTTTCATTTGTAGTCTTTTATCAGTCTTATTTCGTTTTATATGTCCATTTTGCCTTTATTGCCAAATTTGGGCATTGTAGTCAATGGCAAGACACCCGATTCTTGTTTCGAATGCTGACATGAGACATCCGTTTTTTAAGCGAGCTGGTTGGCTGACAGGAAGTTTCTTTGTAGGAGTTGCGATGGAGGCCTTTGATCGTTTTTTAGAGCGGTTTTCAAATGATTGATGCAGTGTTTTGTTATTGGGTTTGGTGGTAATTTTCGGATTCCATACCAAGTTGGATGTGGCAGTCAAATTTTCTGGGAGCACGACTTATGGTCGTTTCGATGTTGGAAGATAGACTAAGCAATTTGTCTTCGTTCTTAGTAAGCTGCGCCCCATGCGCCTTACCTGATATCTCAATCATTGTAGGGCGTTGACGTAAAGCCAAAGTCTTCCTTGACCCCAGGCCAGTGAAGCGTTTCAGCACGATGAAATGGTTACCATGCTGGGGAGTGCGCCGGATCATGGGGAGCAGGACTTCGAAAGGATTGTAAGCGGATACAATAGCATGGAATACTGGTTGACGGAAATTGCGGCCAGAAGGTTTTCAATTGCAGGGCCTTTTTCTAACCTGGGTTTTACGGTTAATTGTCTGGGAAATATTCATCTTTTTCATCGGCGCGAGAGAGCGTGAACAAATCAGGATCTTCATCTTTTTGCTTGAGACTTCGTAGTGGGCAAGACATATCACTTTTGATCGGCAATCTTTTTCGTATTGATCTGCGCGGGCAAGGAAGCTGCCGCTCCGTTGCATGAAGGCGAGGAGCTCGCTCCGTATGAAAGGGACAAACGTGCGGGCGCTGGCTATCTGGAACGATAAGGCCAATAAGAAAAATGTCGAGTACATGCCGGTGAAAGCCAAGGCGGGCCGCCGGGGCGAGTATCACAATCCGAATTCATCGCTTAGCTGCCCAGGTTTTTAATGCTAGGTCTTCCACAAGTGGGCACTTTCCGAATGTTTCCGACCACTGGCGACTCGATACTGCCGGTACCAGAGCGGGGTGATGTCGTCTGCCGGTATGTCGAAGATTGGACGGCATTAAACCTGGAACGCTGCGCACCGTGATCTGGATGGAAGGCAAGACTTTGTCTACAAGAAAGTCACTATTTTGGCAGAAGAGAACAGAATGCTTCTCGTATCGTTGAAGCGGACTTATTACCCATATGAGATTCGTGCCGGAGACGTGATTGAATTCTGAAAGTTTCACAGCTACTTTTCAACGATGTGCCCCAGCGAGTGTTAAAGGTCGAACATATCTCGCAGACCATGGACACTATTTTGAAGCAATTATCGGAAATTCACGAAAAGATTTATATTAGGACTGTATTGCCTTTGCATCTGTCGAAGATCATATACGGAATGTTGTTGGAACAAATAATAGTGTAGTTTTGCTGCATATGATAACAAGTAGTAAACCTACGAAGATCTGCGACTAAGTATTAGCAGCCCGTTAGATACAGATGCTCATGGAGGCGGACCAAATTAACCCCTGACCACAGGGGATTAAAACTGAGCTACCTAACGGTAGGTTGCTTTGCACGGAATGCAATCTTCGTAAATCCTATACATAGGCCTTCCCATTTATTATGACGTTGCTGAATAATCCGTTTATTGATCTTTCACTTTTGAGGAAAATTTGGAAGTCTGATGTTATTGAATCTGAAATCCAACAGATGGATGAAGTCGTTCGCAACAATCCTCTGCTTGAAGAAACCCTGAGAATCAGAAAGGCCTCGTTGGCTGTGATCGACTTGAGGACGATGCAATATCTACGCACTTTTGGTGACCCACTTGCTGTTACCGGGTGGAACAAGGATGAATTTCTAAATGGTGGCGTATTGTATTTTATGTCTAAACTACCGCCCAATGACTTTGCTGGAGTTGAGAAAATGTCAAGACACATAAATGAGTATGTCCGGCGGGTCGATCAATCGTCTATCAATTCGTTCAAAGCGTTCTTTGATTTTAGAATGACTCGGCCCGATGGTTCATCGAGAAGAATTTTGCATGAAAGCTCTGCTCTCAGGCGAGATTCTGCTGGAAATATACTTTTTCTTCTTGGATTGATTTCCGACATCTCGCATCAAAAAAGGGGGAACTCTCAACATTTGCGACTCACTGACGGGAGAGAAAATTTAATCTACAAAGTAGACAGTGATACAGGCGAATCCACAAACTTGGAGTTACTGAGCGACCGGGAACTTGAAATCGCTAAGCTGGTTGGGCAAAAACTATCGAGTCAAGAGATTGCTCAGAAACTGTTTCTTAGCATCCATACAGTGAATACCCACCGCCAAAATATGCTTCGAAAAATGAACATGAGCGACATGATGGAGCTCTTAAATTTTTTAAGCGCGTATCAAGTTGTATAAGTTGGCATAGCAGTGATGTTAGTGAAGGTAAGTCTACTAGGTAGTGCAAATTACTGAGTACTCAGTATTGTAGTAACCGTCTTATTGATGGAAGTTTGTTTGTTTCAACTTCAATCTTTATGTTGCCTTTTTTATGAAAAATTTCTCTATTTTCAAGAATGCTTTAGTAAGCTTAATATTTTACCTAGCTTGTTCTAACAGTACCACCGCGCAAGATTATGCTGTCCGGCCGATTTCTGATTTTTTTCAGTCATATAGAGACAAGCATAAGATTATTATGGATTATGTTGAAAGTCAGCAAATTCCGTTGCCACAGCGCTTGGTACTCTACGATACAGAAATGACGAAATTGAAGAATGAGTTTCGAAAGGACCGTCTCGCGGAATATAAATCGAAGAAAGTGGAATTAACCCGTGAGCATAGCTGTACGAGCAGAAGTAATGGTGGCGTAAAAAAATGCGGGTGGAAGAGCGTCTCAGCACCCAATAGTAACATGTATACCCGAAAAGACTTGATTTATGTGAAAGGGACAAATAAAGGTACTGATGTGTCAGCGGATGGATCCAGTGCAAGTTTATTTATGTCCGTCGCCGGTAGCGGAAGAAATGCGGGAACCTTGTTTGCTACGTTTATTTACAAGCCCGACAGTATAATGACCTTGCTAGACAAAGAGACAGTAGAGTTATTTACACATGTGAACACCTTGGCATCTAGGTGATGTCTTTTTAAATAGTACAGACACTATTCATTTGGGCACCCAAATTTGGTACCCTTTTTCTACAATACCATTCGGCGGCCTATATTATCTACGTTTCATACAATGACTTCCGAATGAATATTGAGTTTGGCGGGCGGATTGTACCTTTGTTGGAGTTGTTTCGGTCAAATGAAAGTATTTTTCTACCTGTGAACAGCTGACTATAGATCACTTTTAAAATCCGCAAAGCCCTTCGTCATTCTGGATTCCTTGCTTTACCACATTCCGATTCCTGGTGATCACGATTTAGCGTTGTGTAGGCGTGCAGAGTTTTGCAGTTAAGTACCGGTGTCTTTTGTTACGAAAGCATTAAGGATGACATGCCTGTTGTAGACATGCTTAATGAGCTGGCCGAAGAACATCCTACCAGAGGTTTCGATTAGTATTATGGCAATTTTCGGAACAGAGGTCTGCCTTGGAATCGTAAACGGGTGCTTCGAATCCATCGAAATATGGAACTCAAATTAAAGCGTAAGCGAAAAAGGCGCATTCTGAAACGGCCGAAGCAGCCCCTAACCAAGGCTAAAATGCTATATAATACGTTGAACGGTCCGCCGTAGCGGTATGGATTTGTCAGCGATGCTCAGTTGTGGCAGGCGCCTGAGAGTATTAATAATCAGGGAAGGTATTAGCAGAGAGTTACTTACGGCATTTACAAACTACTCGATTTGCAGTACCAAAGTTGTTCAAGTCCTGGAACAAATAGAGTTCGAACGAGGGGTGCCATCCAAATGGTATGAGAAACGAAAATCGAGCACAAGTTTATCCAGCCAGGTAAGATGATGCAGAATGAATACAACTAGAGGCTGGACCGAAATTACCGGGAAGACATGCTGGATATCTTTTTTTTGATTCGTTGGAGCAGTTGCGAATTTTATCGGATAAATGGGTCGAAGCTTACAGTAGTAAGCATCCACATACGTCAATGAAAGGCTTAACGCCAAATCAAAAGTGCCGGCTAGTGGGAGATGGTGCTGTTGAAACAGAAAATCACAATTCTCTAGCCAAGTCTAAGACAGTAACCATCTAAAAGGGTAAGCTTACGCTCGCCTAAGTCCCTGACTTCCCATGGATGATGTTTGATTTTTAGCGAGGGATTTGAACGATTCATTTAAAGGACTGAAAATCAGCAAGACCTCTATCTTCTAGAAATCCCTTCCATGATGCACGGAAAACTCAAAATTCTAATGGGTGTGTATTGCATAACACATTGAATACTAGTGATTTGAGTAGATGAAATATTGCCTTGCTACATCGGGATTGGGTAAGGGGACGCTAGACATAGATGACAATTTCAAACCTTGACAAGCCTCCTCAGTCTAGTCTGATACGCCTGGAGATAACTCCTTTTAGAACGATCATTCAAGAATGAGGCGTTGACCAAGCTTTCGACCTTTTTCGAATTTGAAAGCATGGTGTTGAAGATGGATGTAATCGATTTCATACTCAAGCCTGCTTGCTCTCCAAGTGTATGGAATTGTCTGGTGATATTCCCCTTTGCTAGTTGAGGGGGTAGTAGGCCATCTTCCAGCGCAAAGTCGGAATCATTTACATGAATGCGGCTGTTAAGAAGATCGTACGCGGGACTCAGCCTGAAATCGCCCATGCCGGTTTCAATTATCGAGAAGTTCTTAAAATGGGCATCGCCATTTGAAAATAGATAATTGAACATGATTAGTTGAAATAGTTTAGGCGATTCTAATCCATAGATTGGAAGATATTTCTTCATTACGTTGAAGAGGTCCAGATAGTTACCCAGGTACTTGTAATGTTCCCCGTGGGTCTGAGGACTTCTGTTGGCCAAAGCGGCAAAATCCTCTACCGCCTTCTTTTTATTTCCGTCATGTACATCAAAGCGCTTGGTCAGATAGGCAGGTTTACCATTTTCAAAGAAAATAAGTGCATTGTCTGCCGTTTCAATGCCATAAACCTGGCGAGCTATTTGCATCGTCAGATGTTCATTGGCTGGCATTTGATCTGGGTTACTACCGATAGTGGGTATCGGTTTAAGGATGTGCGTTCCCTGCTCGCCCTCTCCAACCAATCTCAACTTACTTTTAACCTGAATTATGGAAAATTTTTCTTGGACGCCGGAAATTGACGCTCGCCTTTGGCTCTGCAAGAACGCTATGTTAGCAAGGCCCCCGGAAGCTGGCGAATCATACGGTAATACATGTGATACTTTCGCGCCATTGAACATTTTTTTCAGGCATGGTCTGCTGTAAGTATCATAGCCTTCGGCTAATGTACCCGGACAGTATTTGATATCCGGTATACTCATACTGAGTCGTTTGTCCGTTTGACTGTAACAGCTCCAATTGCGTCGTACTGCGCAACGTTCAGTAAAAGCCCAAAATAGTCGTCCTCATCAATTTTCAGGGACGTGCAGATAACATGCTTATTAACACCCTCCGGCAACATATTAGCAAAGAAAGGAAAAAGAGTTTTGGCGTTATATACCTTGACTGATTTCGGCAAAGTGAGGCTAACAGGAGGTTTCTGGCTGTTTGCTATCCAGGTATCTTCGTAGGCGAAGCTAAATGAACCGTCGTTATGCTGGATTAGTTTGCCAGCAACTTCGCCCTTGTACATAATTTCCGCCTGCCTCATAGCTATTGATTCATCGATTTGATTTGCAGAACGAGCTCCATTCCAAGTACATCGGCAACTTTTTCTAATGTGATGATGGTAGGATTTCCCTTTCCACTTTCCAGCTGTTTCAATGTTCTCAGTCCAACACCTGACACCTCGGCGAGAGTTTCCTGGGTTATATTAAGAAGTTTTCTTCTTTCCTTTACTATGCCACCAAGATGCATTGCTCTTCCCTTTTGTAAAACCTATTATTCAAATATACATCAAAAAGTGCATTAAAGTGCTCTTTTTGATGTTAAAAATGATTGCAGGTCGATAAATACAGGAAAAGTGCACTATACTGCACTTTTTGAAAAAATACCTGCGACTTACGAGCTTTTCTGGATGGGGTTTACCAAAGGTGGGGAAATTGAAATAGAAGAATATTTGCATTCTATAACTAATGCTACTTTTCGAAGAAGCCATCAGGCAATACATTTCAAACTGATCCAGCTCTGTTCAGAAAATTTCCGAATGAAACCTGGCCGGCCTCTGTTTGCGATTCGCGAACAGAAAACTGAATCTATAAAACATCTTGCATAGAAAGATCTAATGATTGAGTGCGACAACCTGACATCATCAGTTATCGCACTCAATCTCTTAATCAACAATCTGCAAAAACATGGCCTTCATATTCACTGTACCCTTCTAAAAACAAGTCTCTGGCGAAGGCTTCATAGTCGAAATATTTCTCGAGCGCGGATGGTACGCCGGACAGCAGCCCAGTTTCTTCGACGTATTGGTAGGCGTATTCAAGCTCTGGATCTTTCATCGATCCGCCAAAGTATCCGCGGTAGCTTTCCCTGAAACTTTCAAGTTGATCTTCCAGCTCATAGCGATTGTTTGGCCAATAGTTGATCTGTTTGCAATAAATCTCGAATGCTTCGGCAGTCTCATGGTCCATTTCACCGATGGCCTCGAAATATGTAAATGCCTCTTTATGTAGGCTGCATTCTGATATCAAAAAATCCGGGATGTTCTCCCAATCTTGGAACATCAGCTCTGGATCTAGTTCATTTCGATGAAATTCGTAGCAGTCTTGCAGGAATTCTTTGAGGTCAGCGAAGTCCGTCAGGTCAAACCACTTACCAAACAGCGACCCATTGTTGTAGTGGCTGTAAGTTCCTACATAGATTTTAGGAGTACTTTCAAGATTTCTCATGATTGAAAGGCATTTAAGTTGCTTTGGCCCCGGCTCTGTGCTCAGGGCAATCGCTGCCTATCGATCAAAGAAAAAATGACGGGGCTTGTCCCCTTGGTTGCAAGCCCATCCGGCGGTTTAAGGTGCGGCTAGCGGTCGAGCGGTCGCTAAAAAGCCGGATGACGGAGTGCAGGCTTGCAACCGTCATTTTTTTGCTTTGTAACTTTCGTTTGCACTGAACACGTTCAGTTTGATTTGCTGCTTACGAAGTTGTACAAAACCAAATACAGAATTCGGCTGAGGGAATTTGATCAGCCTTAAGTTGAATGAATGTGGATAACTGGAGTCTGACAAACTGACCGGAAACCGGATGCGTTCAAACTACGTTCAATTGCTTAATAGGCAACCTCTCAGGTGTCAAATGAAGTTTTATTGAGGTTTGAAGAAGGGGCTAAAAAAGTCACTTAGCTCGACCTCGAGCGCTTCTGCCAAGCGAATCATAGTATTGAATTCGACATTCTTTTTACCGTTTTCAATCTTGCTGATTTCGCTTCTTTCCATACCGATTGCTTCGCCTAAATCAAGCTGTATCATGTTACGATAAAGCCGAATTTCTCTGACGCGTTCCCCAAATCGGATGATTTCCTTCGAATAGCGATCTTTCACCTGTCATGCATTTTGCGAAAGGTGGGAGCAAATGCGAAAAAATAAAGTGGGTTATAACTCACATTTTAATTTGTTTACCTATATTTGTAACTGTTAGGATATAAAATGTCTCGCCATGGCGATAAGTGAACTCTCTAAGACATCAGCGCGCAACGAGCAATACCTGCTGCTTTTTCGTAGCGGTGACGAGCGCGCACTTAACCATTTTTATAAGCGGACTTATGATAGTCTGCTTTATCTTGGTAGAGGGCTGGTCAATGACGAGTTCCTGGTGAGCTGCATTCTACACGAATGTTACCTGAAAGTCTGGGTACACCGCGATAAGATTGAAAGCCTCCCTCACGCATACCGGTTTATTCGCCTCAACCTTCGTTGGCAGCTCTTGAAACATGTGCAAAAACCGGCATACCAGATATACCGGAAAATGACTGAAATAGACCACTTGGAACCTTTTCTGGGCGAAAAGCCAAATGTAGAGGGATATTCCAAAGATGGCACCGAGCAAAAGCGATGGAAGGAAATCGAGAAAGCGATCTCATTTCTACCCAAACAGCGCCAGTTAATAGCCAGCCTTCATTTCAGGGACGGACACAGCGCGCGCGAGGTGGCGAAAAGAATAGGAGCCAGTACGCTGCATGTGACCAGCGAAATCCAAAAAGCCGTAGAGGATCTTAAAAGGATAGTAGCGCCCCGCACGATTGTACCCATAAGGCAAACAAGGCAACCCTATCCTTACGATCATATCCTGAGCACCGAGGAGGCTGCGGTGTTCGGACTCAGGCAAGATCAGAAGAAGTCTTTTGCCGATATCGCCTCAATACTAGGCTACCCGCAAACCCAGGTGCAGCAACATTATATTAAAGCCTATCAGCTCATCAAAAATCACTGTAAACAAAATGGGCGTTAGGATATGGAAAAGCTTTTCACCACCAGAAAGATCCGGCTTTTGATCGATTCGGATGATATCGATCAGAAGAATAAGATTATCGATACGCTCTACCAATGGCGATATATCTGCTTCAAAGCTTCTAACCAGATCTATACCCATCATTACGTCCAGCAGCAGCTCAGGGAAATGCTCTATCTGACCGAAGGTGTAAGGGCAAGGCTCTCTGACATCAAAAAAGACGAGTATGGGATGCTGTCCACATCCAGAATGAACACCAGCTATCAGGTACTGGCTAAAAACTACAAAGGCAGTATCCCGATGCACATTATGAGCGCCTTGAACGGCAATCTGGTCGCCAGCTTTAACAAGATGAGCAAGGCGCTGGCCAGCGGGGAAAGCACCCTGCCTAGTTTCAAAAGAGAAATACCGATCCCGTTTAAAGGCACAGATGTGAAGAAATTGAGAAGTAGCAGGGAAGGAGCGGTATTTCATTTTTCACTATTCGATATCCCGTTCAGGACTTATTTGGGAAAAACGGGTCATGACAAGCGGGAAATGCTTCAAAGCTTATCCGCTGGTCAGGTAAAGCTTTGCACCAGCTCGCTGACACTAGACAAAGGGAAGATTTTCATGCTTGCCGTTTTTCAGACGGAAGCCGGTGAGCAGCAGCTCGACCAGGATATTATCGCTGAGGCAAGCTTGTCGCTGGACTACCCGATCATCGTCTCGGTCGGTACCAAGCGCTATTCCATCGGAAGCAAGGACGAGTATCTTTACAAGCGGCTTGCAATCCAGGCTGCCATCCGGCGGAAGAAAAAAGCAATGGTCTTTATGAATCAAAACAGCCGAAAGCAACTCCGCAAATCAACGATCGAGAATTTGATACAATCAGAGAAGCGTTATGTCACCCAAAAGCAGCACGTATACAGTAGGAGTTTAATTGATATATGCCTAAAAAACAAAGCAGCGACTTTGCTGCTCGTAGATCAGACGGAAAAAGAGCAGCAAGCCAAAGAAGATCCTTTCCTTTTTCGGAACTGGGGATATTACGGTCTCAAACAAAAGATAGAACGCAAAGCCGAAAAAGCAGGCATCGCAGTACTGATCGAATGAATTTTCACAGAGGCTGCTTGTACAGCCGCAGGATGAAACCATTAGCGGTTTCATTAAGTGCCTAAGGGCGCATACAACTGGGTTAGCTTAATTAAACGGTAAGCAAATGTGACCCGAAATTAGGCAGGTAACCGGTTCTGGTTACCTGCAATTTTAATTACATTCTATTCTGCGTCCACCGAAGCCTTAGGCTTTCTGCCACGCGGTTTTCCGGTGTATTCCGGTTTGGGCGTTTCAGTTTCAATCGCCAGCTCATAGCCTTTGGTAGCCTGATCAAAATCAAAAGTCGAGATCTTAAAGATCAGTTTTTCGCTATCGAAATTGACGCCCCCTTTTTCCAAAATAACGGCTAACGGAATTACATGGCCGCGGCCACTTTTTTCAAAGGAAAAAGTTTGATCGGAATTGGTAGATGGGACAAGATATACGGATTTAATTTTTCGCTTTCCTTCCTGCGTGCCGATTTTGAACTTAGTAGATTCTGGATCAATTCCCAGATCGCGCAGTGCGGCGGCCGGGAAAACAAGTTTACCAGAATTAGAAATGTAGCCCTCAGGAAGTGGTGCCGCCTTTGGGGCCTCTTTGGTTTTTTCTACGTTTTCCTCTGGGGAAAAGAATTTAATTGCTTTAATCTTCATGGGTGTAATGGGTTATTTTTGGCTAAAATAGAATATTGGTTTGGTTTGGCCTATTATTTACAAATGAAGCCCCATACTTCTTCGCTTTTTTCTCTTTCTCCTTTTCAGTTCGGGATTCTGGGTTGCATTATCTCCAATCCGGTTTTCCAGTAAGCTAAGCGAGTAGTCCCTGCCAATATCAGAACCCTTTACCGACATTTTACTTTGCATATGAAAAAATGCAATGCCCCGCCCCACATAGGTTTTATATCCGTGCC
>NZ_JASATN010000015.1:0-141227 GCF_038440355.1 Dyadobacter sp. OTU695
GGGCGCCCCCATCAAACTTGGTAAAGCTTTCTCTGCGTGGACTCCCTTACAATAAGTTCAGTCGGCAATGAAACTTGCTGAATGGGGTAGTTTTGCTTTTGAATATGTTTAATAAGCACTTCGCAGCTTTTACGTCCGATTTCGTAGGCAGGCTCCGCAATTGTGGAGAGAGAGGGCGTGATAATTTTCGACGTAGGATCGTTGGTGAAACCAATCACACCTACTTCTTTCCCAACAAGAATACCATGCCCACGCAGCCAAAGAATGGCCCCGAAGCCTTTTCGATCGTTCACGGAGAAGACAGCATCTGGTTTTGACGGGCTGTTGAATAGTATTTCCATGTCGTGCCGACCGTTTTCATCGCTGAACCCGGAATGAATGACGCCATAGGATTCAAGATCGTGCTTTTTTAATGTATCAAGGTAACCTTGCAGCCGTTGTTGGGTAAGGTTCAGGTCACGGGGACCTGCCAGATGGGCAATTTTGGAGTATCCCTGGGCAATCAAATGCTCGGTAGCCATACAAGCGCCGGTATAGTCGTCCTGGACTACCACGGATGTGCTGATAGACTCGGGTACACGATCAAAGAATACCAATGGCATATCTGCTTCGATCAGTTCTTCGAAATGGCTGAAATCGATTGTTTCGCAGGTAATGCATGCCAGCAGTCCGTCGACACTACTTAGCGAGAGTTCCTGGACAACCTTCCTTTCCCAGTACGCCGAATCGTTCGTCAGATACAGCATCACCTGATAATTTTGTTCCAAAGCATATTCCTGAATCCCCGTAATTACAGTAGAAAAATAGTAATTGGTAATAGCCGGAATGATCACCGCGATTTTATGCGTCCCGCTTTTGACTAACCCCGTTGCATTAAAGTTGGGGCGGTAATTCATTTTTGCCGCAGTATCCAATACCAGTTTTCTGGTCTCCGCACTGACATCATAAGTATCTCTCATCGCGCGTGAAACCGTAGCTACCGATATCCCAAGTGTTTTGGCAATGTCTTTGATTGTGGTTATTCTTTTTGTCATTGAACTAACCGGTTCATGGCATGGAATGAAATTCTGGTTTCGATAACGTTCTCGCTACTATTTAAAGTAAATATCTGGAATGCCGCTATAAAACATTGTAAAATTGTACGATTGCAAAACGTTTTTTTGGATTGTATACCAAATCAGAGCAAATGAAAAAGCGGGAATTTTTGAAAATAGCCGGTTTAGGTACGCTGGGAATAGCCGGGACTAATGCGAGGGTTACCGGAGCACCGGATTTGGTCGTACCATGGGATAAAAAGCAGGCCTTTAACATGTGCGGTTACGCAGCACCAAAGATGGATGTGGTACGTATAGGCTATATCGGTATGGGTAATCGCGGTGGCGGCGCCATTAAAAGGATTGTCCATCTCGCCAGCGTGCAGGTGAAAGGCGTGGCTGACATATTGCCTGAAAAAGCCAACAGCGCAAAGAAGTTTCTGACTGAGGCAGGACATACTCCCGATGCCTATTCCGGTTCGCCGGATGCATGGAAGAAGCTTTGCGAGCGGGACGACATCGACCTGATTTACATTTGCACACCCTGGAACCTCCACGCACCGATGGCGCTATACGCTATGGAGCACGGAAAACACGTCGCAACGGAAATTCCGGCGGCTACCACTGTGGAAGATTGCTGGAAGATGGTGGAAACATCGGAGCGAACCAAAAAGCATTGCATGATGCTTGAAAATTGCTGTTATGATTTTTTTGAATTACTTACACTCAACATGGCCCGGCAGGGCTTTTTTGGAGAAATCGTTCATGTGGAAGGTGCGTACATTCACGACATTTTCGAATCTCTATTTCAAAAAGACAAGCGTTTTGATCTTTGGAGATTGAAAGAAAATCAACGGAACGGCAATTTATATCCTACCCATGGACTGGGACCGGTGGCGCAAATCCTGGATATTAACCGTGGCGATAAAATGGATTACCTTGTATCGATGAGTAGCAACGACTACATGCTGCGGGCAAGGGCAGACGAGCTTGCAACCCGGGATCCTGACTTCAAGAAATATGCAGGCAAATCCTACCGGGGCAATATGAACACTACGACGATTAAAACGAATAAAGGAAAAACGATCATGTTGCAGCATGATGTGTCGTCTCCCCGCCCCTATTCGCGTTTGCATTTGATCAGCGGGACCAAAGGTGCTGCACAGAAATATCCATTGCCGGAAGACGGCATCCAGGGACGTATCTCCCATGGCCATGAATGGGTCAAAGCTGATGAATTCAAAGCGCTGGAAGAAAAATACCGTCCTGAAATTGTGAAACGGGTCGGAGAACTGGCAAAAAAGGTAGGCGGGCATGGGGGAATGGATTTCCTGATGGACTGGAGATTAATAGACTGCCTGCGCAACGGCCTACCCTTGGATCAGGACGTATATGATGCAGCGTCATGGAGTGTAATCTCGCCTCTGAGCGAATGGTCGGTGGCCAACAAATCCAATTCAATTGATATTCCGGATTTTACAAACGGTTCATGGAAGAAAAACAGGCCTGTGGACATCGCATTAAAAGAGGGCGGTAATACGGAAGTAAAATCATAAAGCGTATGAAAGTTATTATTTCGGAGACAAAGGAGGAGCTGGGGCAAAGTGCCGGCGCTTATGCGGCCATGATTATCAGAGATACGATAGCCAAGCAAGGGTATGCTAATATTATCCTGGCGACTGGTACCAGCCAGTTTGAGACCTTGAATCAGCTTGTAATAGAAGGTGATATCGATTGGTCGAAGGTCACGATGTTTCATTTGGATGAATATATAGGTCTTTCCGTAACGCATCCGGCGAGTTTTCGGAAATATCTGACCGAGCGTTTTCTATCCCGGGTACCTCCGCTCCGGGCTTCGTATCTGATCAACGGGGAAGGTAACCTGGAAGAAGAGTTAAGCTATCTGGCGAGACGGATCAGCGAGCATCCGATTGATGTAGCTCTGGTAGGAGTTGGCGAGAACGGGCATTTGGCTTTTAACGACCCACCGGCAGATTTTGACACCGATACACCCTACCTGATAGTGAACCTGGATGAGCCGTGCCGTCGACAGCAAATGGGTGAGGGCTGGTTCGGGTCACTCGACGAAGTGCCTTTGCAGGCAATCAGCATGTCGGTGCGGCAGATCATGAAGTCGACGCACATTATATGCTCAGTTCCTGATGAGAGAAAAGCGGTAGCGGTGAAAAACAGCCTGGAAAACGAAGTCAGCAATGCATTTCCAGCCAGTATTTTGCAGCTCCATCCGAATTGCACATTTTTCCTGGACAGGGAATCTTCAGGATTATTGATCGGAACCGAAACTGCCGACCAAGATACCCGGGTCGCGAAATAGTATGGATTGTTTTGGGTAAAAAACAGCAGTACAATAACTTATATTCCAAACAGTTACCCTAAACCTATGGAAGCACCGTCTATTGTCGTTCACAAGGAATTAAAGCAATCCAATGCGCCTGGCCGGCTTGCGTCCATCGATGCATTGCGTGGATTCGATATGTTGATGATTGCCGGCGGCGGGCAGTTTATAGCTCTGCTGGGCGGAAAGACGGGTATTCCGCTTATCGATGCCATCGCTGCGCAGTTTGAACATCCTGCCTGGAATGGGTTTACATTTTATGATTTTATTTTCCCGCTGTTTCTCTTTCTCGCGGGCACCTCACTCGCATTCAGCGTCACGGGCGGAGTCGCGAAGGGTATTCCGCAGTCGGTGATTCGCAACAAGGTATTCAAGCGGATGCTGATCCTGATTGCCCTGGGGATACTCGATAAGAATGCACCGATGGATATTTTCGATCCCGCACATATCCGGTACGGAAGCGTGCTCGGGCGGATCGGTCTGGCGACGTTCATTTCGGCTATTCTGTATATGAAATTTAGTACGAATCGGCGGCTATACATAGCGGTCGGAATCCTCGTCGGCTATTACCTCACTTTGATTTTGGTGCCGGTGCCTGGCTTCGGCGCTGGCGATCTTTCTTTCGAGGGCAACCTGGTGGGATGGTTCGATCGGAGCTTTATGCCAGGTAAATTGAAACAAGATACCTACGATGAGCTGGCGCTGTTAACCCAGTTTCCCGCAATATGTCTTACCATTTTCGGTACTGTGGCGGGTGATACCTTGTTGGGGGAACGGAATACCGGACCCAAATTGCAGAAGCTCTTCGCGTTCGGATTGACAGGTATTGTCGTCGGATTGCTCTGGAATTTTGTATTTCCTGTGAATAAACACCTTTGGTCCAGTTCGTTTATCATGCTTACTTCCGGAATGGCATTTGTCATGCTCGCGTTGTTTTACTGGATTATCGATGTGAAAGGTTATCAGAAATGGTCGTTTTTCTTCCGGGTTATCGGTCTGAATTCGCTTGTTATTTACCTCGCCGTCAGGTTTGTAGATTTCAACGAATCTTCGCGGTTGCTTTTCGAAGGTATTTACAAACACGCGCCGCAAAATTGGCATGAGGTTTACAATGCGCTGGGAGGCTTTGTACTTGTCTGGTTGTTCCTCTACTTTTTGTACCGTCACAAAATCTTTGTCAAAGTTTAATATAATGAAAACCGACGATATGGGCCGCATTTCGGGGGATGTTTCGAGAAGATCTTTCATTAAGACTACGGCCGGTACGGTCGCGTTATCTATCGCCGGAGGCGCTACGGCCGGTATAGCTGCCCCGGTTTTTCATTCAGACAGCAATCACAATCAATCTATGGCATCAGAAAAAAGTCTGATCGGCGCCTATGGCCCCTGGGCCGCCTCGTTGCTCCCGGCGCAACCTCCCCTTTCTTTTCGCAATAAAAGGTGGGATAATGTAGACACCTGGCGGAAGGAAGCACTGGAAAAGACGAAAGACCTTGTGTCTGCCCCGGCAAAACCGGGTTTGCCCAAAGTTACTGTTAAGAAAAAGTATGTCTACGACGGGCTGGAAATTGAAGAACTCTCGTGGCAACTGCCTTACGGAAGGCCAACCGAGGCTGTTTTGCTTAAACCGGCAGGCTCTACCAAGCCGCTGCCAGGCATCCTGGGGCTTCACGATCATGCAGGAATGAAGTATTTCGGTTTGCGGAAAATTGTCAAAACCTCGGACGATCAGCATCCGATATTGAAGGAACATCAGGAGACGGACTACGGCGGCAGGGCATGGGCGAATGAGATTGCGAAGCAGGGCCACGTGGTGCTGGTACATGATACTTATGCGTTCGGTAGCCGGAGGGTTTATTATGAGGATACAAAGGGGCTGAATTGGGGAGCGGTGAGTACCCATGGGAAATCGGATGCCGATCCTGAAAAGGCAGAGAATATACGGACGTACAATGCATGGTCGTCCGAGCATGAGCACGTAATGTCCAAATCGCTGTTTTCGGCCGGGACGACCTGGCCGGGCGTATTTCTCATGGAAGACCAGGTTGCATTGGACATTCTGGCCGACCGGAAGGATGTGGACGCCAGCCGCCTTGGTTGCGGCGGACTTTCAGGAGGTGGTTTGCGGACGGTATACCTGGCGGGACTCGATCCACGGATCAAATGCGCCGTTTGCGTTGGTTTTATGACTACCTGGAAGGATTTGGTTTTAAATAAGTCATTCAACCATACCTGGATGACCTACACGCCATTACTGCCTAAATACCTAGATTTCCCCGAAATTCTGGGACTTAGAGTGCCATTGCCGACATTGGTATTGAACAACAACCAGGACGAGCTGTACACCCTTCCGGAAATGAAGAATGCAGATGCTGTGTTGACGGAGGTTTACAAAAAAGCCGGCGCTTCCGACAAATACAAGGCCAGCTTTTACGACGGTCCTCACAAGTTTGACGCCGATATGCAGAAAGAGGCGTTCGAATGGTTCAGGAAGTGGCTTTAAGGTAGATTTCCGCCCAGCGAAGATCTTCGGGTGTTGTGATCTTGATATTCTCGTAGGCGCCGTCGATAAGCTGGATGGGGTAGCCCCAGGCTTCGAGCACGCTGGCGCAGTCTGTAAACGATTCGTGGTAGTCGGCAGCGAAGGCGGCCCGCATCCATGAGGATCTGAAAGTTTGCGGGGTTTGAATGAGCCTGAACAGCGTGCGGTCCATTGCTTTATTGCCTTCATTCTGGCCTACGATACGGATGGAGTCCTTCAATGGAACACTTACCACGGCGGCGCCATGCAACGCAGCATTTATGAAGCTATCAGCGATGATTTCAGTTGAAATAACCGGTCGTACGCCGTCGTGAACGGCAATTAGGCACTCCGCCTGATCAACAATGCTGTTCAGCCCGTTTTTGACGGAATGGAATCGTGTTTCTCCACCGGTAACCAGTTGATGTTCGATTTCGAAATGGTGCTCCTTGCATAATTCGTCCCAAAAACCGATTTGCTCCGCAGGCAGTACCACTATAATGCGCAGGTCGCGCGAGTAGCCTGCAAATGCGCGGATCGTATGCATGAGGACAGGCTGACCGTTGACCGGCAGAAACTGTTTGGGGATATCGCTTTTCATGCGGCTCCCGCTGCCGCCGGCCACGATAATGACGTATTCTTGCATGGACTTTGTGCTAACAAAAAAATGGTCATTTACGGCTCAGGACAAAGGTCGCTGATCATAAATGACCATTGGGTAGTTGGGTTGTATATTAAATGATCAGCATCGCGTCGCCGTACGTGAAGAATTTGTATTTCTCCTTGATAGCGATGTCATAAGCTTTCATGACCAGATCAAAACCTCCGAAGGCACAGGCGGCCATCAAAAGGATCGATTCCGGTAGCTGGAAATTAGATAGCAATGCATTAGCAATCTTGAAATCGTAGGGAGGGAACACGAATTTATCCGTCCAGCCTTCTACGGGTTTCAAGTGGCCGCTCGCCGATACCGACGACTCGATAGCCCTCAATGAAGTGGTACCAACCGCACAAATGCGTTTTTTGCCATCGATCGCCTTGTTGACGATCTCGGAAGTGCTTTGCGTGATGCGGTAATTTTCAGAATCTGTTTTGTGTTTCGTCAAATCTTCCACGTCCACTGTACGGAACGTGCCAAGGCCCACGTGCAAAGTAACCGGCGCGAAGCTGACACCTTTGATTTCCAGCCGCTTCATGATCGCCTTTGTAAAGTGCATACCTGCTGTCGGGGCCGCTACCGCACCTACGTGCTCGGCGAAAATGGTCTGGAAACGCTCGCGGTCGGCACTTTCCACCTTGCGGCGTGAAATAATTTCGGGAGGAAGGGGCGTCTCGCCCAGTTCGTCGACCAGTTTCATGAATGCGTCATTGTCACCGTCGTAAAGGAACCGGATCGTACGGCCACGGGAGGTCGTGTTGTCAATTACCTCGGCAACCAGGTCGCTGTCACCGAAATACAGTTTGTTCCCCACACGTATTTTACGTGCCGGATCAACCAGAACATCCCAAAGACGCATTTCGCGGTTCAGTTCGCGCAGAAGAAATACTTCTATTTTTGCGCCGGTCTTTTCCTTTTGGCCGTAGAGGCGCGCCGGGAATACCTTAGTGTCGTTAATAGCCATTACATCGCCGTCATCAAAATAATTGATCACATCAGCGAATGTTTTATGTTCAATTTCTCCTGTTTTCCGGTGAACGACCATCAGGCGGGACTCCCCGCGGTCAGAAGGATGAAGTGCAATTAGACTCTGGGGAAGATCAAACTTAAATTCGGATAGCTTCATAGCTGGATATTCTGTGAATTTCTTTGGTCGTAGATATTGTCACGAAGAAGGGTAAATCCCTATTTCTGACGGATTCCGGCACTTATTACAACGAATGATAGCAATTATTAACTACATAAGCATTCTTCATTCAAAGAAAAATTGACATCGGGAATACTTACAAGTGTTTCAAATTGCGCAAAATTTTGTATAATCAGCCCTTACCTAAAATAAGACCGCAAAAGTACGAAATTTTTTAAAAAATTTCAATAAATACGGCGCTTTTAATGTGCGGCAAACCGACGGGCTTTCCATTTGGATGCATTTACCGCCACTTCCTCATTCTGAACGGGTTTCTGTTCTGTTGACGTGTTGTTCAGAAGCACGGAAATCACGGCTGCAAGGCTTGCTTCTCCGTGACCGGTATTTGTACTTAAGGCATCCGGGTGGAAATACCGGCTCACGAAATTCGTATCGAAGCTGCCGTTCACAAATGCCTCATGTTGCATCACAAACCGGCAGAATGAAAGGGTCGTCTGCACCCCGCTGATCTGGTATTCGTCGATGGCCCTCGTCATTTTCCGGATCGCCGTTTCCCGATCTTCCCCGTAAGTGATCAGCTTGGAGATCATCGGGTCGTAATAGATCGGGATCTCCATGCCCTGTTCAAAACCATCGTCCACGCGGACACCATTGCCGTCGGGTTTTACGTAGGTATGCAAAGTGCCAATGTCGGGAAGAAAATGATTGGCGGCGTCTTCCGCATATACCCTCACTTCGATTGCATGGCCCCTGATGTGCAGATTTTCCTGCGCAATGGCCAGCGGACGGCCTTCCGCAATCAAAATCATTTCCTTTACCAGGTCGACGCCCGTGATCATTTCAGTTACGGGATGTTCGACCTGCAAGCGTGTATTCATTTCCAGGAAGTAGAAATTCTTTTTTTCGTTCATGATAAACTCCACGGTCCCTGCGCCATAATAGTTGCAGGAGCGCGCCACGTCCACGGCGCACCGCCCCATTTCTTCACGGATCTCGGGTGTAATGGAAATCGACGGGGCCTCTTCAACGACTTTCTGATGTCTTCGCTGGATGGAGCATTCGCGTTCGAAAAGGTGGATAATGTTTCCATGATGGTCGCCCAGGACCTGAATTTCAATGTGTTTGGGAGAAGTAATATATTTTTCGATGAAAACGGAGCCGTCGCCAAATGCGGCTTTCGCTTCGCTGACAGCGCGATCCATCTGCTCGTCGAATTCCGCTTCATTTTCTACCACGCGCATTCCCTTTCCACCACCGCCTGCACTGGCTTTGATGAGGATCGGGTAACCAATCCCTCTGGCAATTTGTTTCGCTTCGTCGCGGTCGTCGATCGCATCCGGCGTGCCGGGTACCATCGGAATATTGTATTTCGAAGCTGCTTGTTTGGCTGCCAGCTTGCTGCCCATGATCTCGATCGATTCCGGCGACGGACCAATGAAAATCAGCCCTGCATTCCTCACCCTGGCCGCAAATCCTGCGTTCTCTGAAAGAAAACCGTAACCGGGATGGATCGCATCCGCATGAAGATCTTGGCAGGCTTTCAGTATTTTATCAATATTAAGATAAGATTCCGAAGATGGTGCCGCGCCCAGGCATACGGCCTCATCGGCATACCGTACATGCGGGGACGTACGGTCGGCCTCACTGTAAACCGCGACGGTGGCAATGCCCATTTCACGGGCGGTACGCATAATACGCAAGGCAATCTCACCCCGGTTGGCGACTAGAATTTTTCGGATTGGGGGCATAAAAATGGTGGTAAGGTTTGGGATACAGCGTACGGATTAAAGGCACTGTTTTTGTTAATTTACTAACTTACCGTAGGTTGCAATGACGACGGTCTTTTTTTAGTTAAATGTAATTTTTTTATTTTTGCATTTATCTAACATTCAAATCATCAGTTACCCACATAAAAAAAGAGAGAGTGGATATTTTCGAGAAATTGCGCAACAACTCAGGTCCGATCGGAACTCCGGCTAAAATGCTGAACAGCCATCATTATTTTTCGTTTCCGATGCTGGAAGGAGAGCTTGGTCCGCGCATGAGGTTTATGGGACGGGAAGTGCTGAACTGGAGTCTTAATAATTATCTGGGCCTGGCGAATCATCCGGAAGTCCGCCAGGCGGATGCCGAGGCAGCTGCCAAATGGGGGCTTGCTTACCCGATGGGTGCGCGGATGATGTCAGGGAATTCTGTTCTCCACGAGACTTTTGAAAAGGAACTGGCGCAATTTGTTGGTAAAACAGATGCATTCCTCCTCAATTACGGTTATCAGGGCGTAATGTCCGCGATAGAATGTCTTTGCGACCACCGCGACGTGATCGTTTACGACGCCGAATCCCATGCCTGTCTGATCGACGGAATCCGTCTTCACAAAGCCAAATTAGGAGAATATTACAAGTTCAACCATAACGACATGGTGAGCCTGGAAAAGAATCTGATCAGGGCTACCAAACTCGCGGAAGAGAAAGGTGGCGGCGTTTTGGTAATTACTGAGGGCGTTTTTGGGATGTCGGGAAAGGTAGGTGATTTAAAAGCCATCGCCGAACTGAAAAAGAAATACAACTTCCGTCTGCTTGTGGACGACGCGCACGGTTTCGGAACAATGGGTGAAACTGGTGCCGGGGTAGGCGAGTTGCTGGGTGTTCAGGACGAAATTGACCTGTACTTCTCCACATTCGCGAAGTCGATGGCGGCTATCGGCGCGTTTATCGCTTCGAATGACCCTGAGATCATCATGTTCCTTAAATACAACATGCGTTCGCAAACCTACGCCAAGGCGCTTCCGATGCCTTACGTTGAAGGTTGCCGCAAGCGTCTTGAGATGATCAAGCAAATGCCCGAGCTGCGTTCGAAGCTTTGGGAAAACGTGAAAGCCATGCAGGACGGCCTTCGCAGCCGCGGTTTCAATATCGGTGAAACCGAATCGCCCGTTACGCCGGTGTTCCTTCACAGCGAAGGCGGTGTGCCAGAGGTTACCCGGATGGTGCGCGATCTCCGCGAGAACATGGGTGTTTTCTGCTCGATCGTCGTTTATCCTGTGGTACCAAAAGGACAAATCATGCTACGGATCATCCCGACCGCCTCGCATACCCTGGAAGACGTTGAATATACCCTGAATGCATTCACGACGCTCGCAGAGAAACTCAAAAACAGAGTGTATCAGAGCGACGATGTGCAGGAAGTCGTGGAATAGTTATAAAACCGCTTTTTTTGCGCGCAGAGGGCTTTTTTTTAAAAGAGCCCTCTTTTTTTGAGCGCCGGGCAATAAAAGTTACTGTGCGTAACATACTGTTATTGAGGATATTATGAGGGTGTTGGTATTTAATTGTATTTTAGAAGTGTTTTTTTTTGTTTTTTGGGTTGCTTAAATGGTTTTAATTACTAAATTTCGGTCAAAACATGCGTTTTTAGCGTGTGAGAGGCATTTTTTTAAAACTAAAAAACAAGGAAAACATGGCAAGATTCGATGAAGTAAAAGATTTGGTTCTTTCATTGGAAGGCGATTTCGATAAGTTCTATAATAAAGGCAACCAGGCTGCCGGAACTCGTGTTCGTAAGGGCATGCAGGATCTGAAAACGTTGGCTCAGGATATTCGCGCAGAAGTTCAGAATAAGAAGAACGAGGGCGAGAAGTAACGAAGCACACGGAAGACTTTGAAAGCCCCGGCAATTTTGCCGGGGCTTTTGCTTTTTTAGAACTTCTCCTCGTTGACCATCGTGGCAATGCCACGGACAGTGATTTTTTTGGTGGTCGCGTCGTAAATCTCGGTCGAGATTTCGGCGATATGCTTGGCAGGGTTAATGGAAACGATCTTGAAAACGGCGCGGTATTCGGTGTCGACGAACATCGGACGCAGAAATTCGACGGTTTGTTTCAGGTAAATGGAGCCAAAACCGGGAAATTGAGTACCCAGCACTTTTGTGAAAACCGTAATACCCAGCATTCCATGGATGATGGGTTTTTTGAACTGCGTTGTGGCAGCATATGCAGCATCGAGGTGAACTGGGTTATTGTCGCCTGTGAGGTCGGCGAATGCCTGCACCTGCTCTTGCGTGAATTTGAAAAGATGGTCGAATGTCGAATCAACAACGGGTTCTATTTGCATAATAGGGCTATTTGCTTGATGGAATTTCAAAAATACACCTAAAACACAAAAAGCCGCCTGGCGGAGGCGGCTTCTTGTGTTAAGTTCAAACTGGCCTATTCTTCAATATCCTCGGCCAGTACGACTACCCCGTTGTCTTCGGAGAGTCCATCAAGGCTTTTCGGAGCCCTGGAATTGTTGCGTTTATTTTTAAATTTTTTAACCTGCATTTTCAGGGTATCTATTGCCAAATCGGTTGCTTCTTCAAATGTGGTTCCCTGCTCTCTCACAAACATCGTTCCGCCGGGCACGTAGAGCTTCACTTCAAGGAGTTTGGTATGCAACTTGGTATTATCATTCCTGTCGAGCTTAAGGAATACCTCTCCACTGGTGATCCGGTCATAGAACGTATCCAGTTTATCCAATTTTTGCTGAATGAAAGTCAGCAATTTGGGATCGGCATCAAAGTGAATTGCTTGCATCTGCAGTCTCATAAGCACACATCATTTTAAAGTAAAACATATTTCCCACCGCCTTCACATATTTGAACCGGAGTTTTATTCATCTTCGGATAGTTATAAAAAACCAACATATCCGGGCTGATCTCCTGGTAAAATCTGCCTTAACGGTAGATTAAATAAAGGGAAATATTAAGTTAATGTCAAGTAATAACCCTGGTTTTTAAGGTACATTTATTTGTACAGAAAATCCCCGGCCCAACGTCCTACGCTTCTTCCAGAAGTGTCCTGAAAGAAACATATTGCCCGTTGAAGAGCTCGTGATGGCGCTCCTGCAGAGCGGGCTGGAAATGCGTTTGATAAGCCAGAAAGTCTTCCATCGTCCTGAATTTAAACTGAGTAGTATAAGTCGAGCCTTCGTTCTCAATTTCGGTCAGGAGCCGTAACAGGTTACATTCCAATGGCAGTTCGGTGGCCACGATTTCCGGGATATACACCGATTTCATATAATGCAGCCAATCTTTTTCCGCCTGATAGCTGATATTGACTGTGATGTTATAGACGATCATTTTATAAAAATTTATGTTTGCGAGTTACATTTGCATGCATATACTTATTCACCGTAAACAGTATTATCATGAATATTCTTCTACACGCCCATTCGGGCCTCCGTTATGTGGTGTTAGGACTTTTGATCGCAGCGATTTTTACGGCATACTCCAAGTGGCAGCAAGGCAGCCAGGAGGACAGCAAGCTGTACCTTTTTACCCTCATTGCAACCCACACCCAGCTGTTGATCGGGCTGGTGCTGTATTTCATGAGCCCCAAAGTTAACTTTGATCTGATCAGCGAGAAAGTATTTCGTTTTTATTCGATAGAGCACGTGTTCATGATGCTGATCGCGATTGTGCTCATTACCGTGGGCAGGGTGCGTTCCAAGAAGCTCGCCGGCGCAGCCAAACACCGGACCGTTCTCTACTTCTACGCACTGGCATTGGTGATCATTCTCGTAGCTATCCCCTGGCCTTTCCGGAATCTGGGATCGGGATGGTTTTGATATACTTCGGCTTTCGGCAATCGGCTATCGGCTTTTTTGGGTTTGATAGCCGATTGCCGAAAGCTGACTGCCGAAGTCCTATCCAAACAACTCGCTGGACAAATAGCGGTCTCCACGGTCGCAGATGATGAAGACGATTACGCCTTCTTTTAATTCCTTCGCCAGCTCTATGGCTGCCCAGGCCGCGCCTCCGCTGCTCATTCCTGCAAAAATTGCTTCCTCGTTAGCCAGGCGCCGGGTTGTAAGCGTGGCATCCTCCTGAGATACCTCGATCACCCTGTCTACGCGGTCCTTTTCAAATATTTTGGGAAGATATTCCACCGGCCATTTGCGGATGCCGGGGATGCTTGAACCGTCGTTTGGCTGGCAGCCTACAATCCGGATATCGCTGTTTTGTTCTTTTAAATAGCGTGAAACCCCCATGATGGTACCCGTGGTACCCATTGATGACACGAAATGCGTGATCTGCTGATCGGTATCGCGGTAAATTTCAGGACCGGTAGTGCGATAATGCGCCTTCCAGTTATCGGGGTTTGCAAACTGGTTGAGCATAAAATAGTCGCCTGCCGCAGCCTTTTCTTCTGCCAGGTCGCGGGCGCTTTCCATGGTCTCGGTGAGGATCACCTTTGCGCCGAATGCTTCCATCGTGAGCACGCGCTCGCGGGTGGAGCTCTGGGGCATCAGCAATTCTATTTCAAGGTCAAAAAGTCGCGCAATCATTGCGAGCGCAATGCCCGTGTTGCCGCTGGTGGCCTCCACGAGCTTCATGCCCGACTTTATTTCTCCGCGTTCCAGCGCTCCTTTAATCATGCTGTATGCGGCGCGGTCTTTCACGCTACCGCCGGGATTATTACCTTCCAGCTTGCCAAAAATGCGGACTTTGGGATTGGGATTAACTCTTCGTAATTCAACCAGGGGTGTATTGCCTACCAGATCCAGTAATGATGACATGGTGTAAATTCGTGATGTTGTGATTCAAAAAAGGTACGTGTATCAAGAGCTACCGGCATTCCGGCCTCTTTCTGAAAGCGTAAATCAACAACATCGAACAGACGTAAAGAATGCCCGCTTGGAGGAAAATATAGAAAACTCGGCAGTAAAAAGCATATTTACCCTATGAAACTAATGGGATGCAAATATATCGGATAATTACTGGGTGTCGGCAAAAAATTGCTGTGTACCTAAAAGGAATGTGAAGATAGAACTGCTGTGCGTTCCTCCTTTGATGGTAAACAATTCGACATTTGTGGCCCCTGCCGCTTTCATCGCGTTAAGTGCGTTCACGGAGTTGAAGTAAAACACCAGCGGGTCCTGATCGCCGTGATAAAGGCGGGTCGGTGTTTTAGGTTTGAATTTATAAACGTCATTATCGCCAATGGCGTCGATGAAACCTTTGTCGGTCCCGTCGTTCAATGCCTTTTTGAATGAATCGTTCAGAATGCTGCTGAAACTCTCATTGATATTTACATTAATACCATTCTGTGCAATCTGCGATGCGTATTTATCACGGAAATAGTAGGTTGCAGGCTTGTTAAGCTTGTAAATCCTGTCATAACTAAGCAAAACCCACAGATACAGCGAATTATAGGTGCCTTCCGTAGGAGAATTAACGATGTACTTCATGAATGCGGTCTTATCGTAAGCGCCAGCCCCGCAGCTCGATGCCCTCAGGTTGAATTCGGATGAAGCTTCTTCTTCGATTTTTCTTTGCAGCGACATCGTGGCGAACCCTCCTTCTGAATATCCCGCGACGTACAGCTTTTCATTCCATTTAACTTCCGTCTGGCCTTGAAGGAATTCTTTCGCAGCGCGCAGCATGTCAAGGGATGCGGACGCAAGGCTCGCGCGGTGCTCATACGGGTGTGGCAGTGTTTCGGAAGCACCATAGCCAATATAGTCGGGGTAAGCGATTACGTACCCCATTGAACCAAACAGCGAACCAAAGGATGCTGCTTCGGAATTATCAGCAAAGAGGGACGGCGCTTCTTTGGGGTTGCGCATGGTGCCGTGCTGTACACTGATCATCGAAACCGGCCCGGTTACCACGGGCAATATCAACGCGCCGGACGCTGTAATTTCAGTGCCGTCCGTATTCTTTGTTTTGTAGGTGATTTTATAAACTTTAATATCGTTTTTTACATAACCCGCCACGATCCCGCCAAGCGAACCCGCCTGCTGGATAACCTGATCCTTGGTCAGGGTCTTGATAGAAGCACTTTCCTTTAAATAAACATTCTCCTCCTTGGGTGGTACCAGCTTCGTATCGTCATCCTTACACGAATTGAGAATGAGGAGGCTCCAAATGAGCAGAAAGGAAAGCCGACGGACAAGATCAGAGGTGGTAGATTTTTGCATAGCTAAAAGATAAACAGGCCATTAGTACATGGATGGTAACGCATAATGGCCTGTTTTTGATGACAGTTTCTCCTTTTTCTTCTACTAAATTTTACTCATATACCAGTTGATCATCCTGGCTGTGGCATCCGGCCGCTCTACCATTCCCATATGACCCGCTTCGGCGAAGATCAGCGGATAGCTTTTTTTCGGGAATTCGGCCAGTTCAATCACGCTTTCGAACGGGATCAGCTTGTCCTGCATTCCAATAATGAATAAAACGGGGAAAGGCAGACTGGCCAGTACTGCGGTACGGTCGGGGCGGTTGCGCATGGCCGTGATACCGGCGATCAGCGCTTCGGCAGGTAATTTGCTGAAATAGGCAATATGCTCTTTGATACGCTCGGGATAAAGCTCTTTGTAGCGGTCACCAAAAAGGTTGGCGGCGGTACTTTTAACGAACGACTCCGTGCCGTAAGTCCGCAGCAGATCGATCATCTGACCGCGCTGGTGCTTTTTAGCGTCGTCATCGGCGTAGGCCGTGGAATGGAAAAGCCCGAAACCTTCGAGCATGTCCATGTATTTTTCGGCAAATGCCAGGGAAATATAGCCGCCCATCGAATGGCCTATCAATATACATTTCAGGATGTTGGCATTGGTCAGGAAGCGGTGGAGCTCGTCGGCATATTCCTCTACCGACTGACAGGAAGTAAAGAGCGAAATGTTGGGCCTAACTACCGTGTAAGTGTCATTCAATGCAGCGTCGAGGCTGTCCCAAATCGTGTCGTCTATGCCATGACCATGTAGTAGTACCAAAGTTTTCCGGTGTAGATTCATATAGATTTGCATTCAAGGTTGAGAACTTGTTTGCCTAAATATACTAAACCTTCTTCCGTTTGCGGCCCTAGTGGCTAACTTTCGCCATTTCTTCTTCGCGCAGCGCACGGCGGAGTATCTTACCTACATTCGTTTTGGGAAGCTCCTTCCTGAACTCGATCTGACGCGGGCATTTGTAGCCTGTAAGGTTCTCTTTACAGAATGCTTTCACCTTTTCCTCAGTCAGTTCCGGGTCTTTTTTGACTACAAAAATCTTCACCATCTCTCCTGATTTTTCATCCGGAATGCCCACGCAAGCCACTTCTGCAACGCCGGGGCACTGGGCTACGACGTCTTCGATTTCATTGGGATAAACATTGAAACCCGAAACGAGAATCATATCCTTTTTCCGGTCCACGATTTTGAAGAAGCCGTCCGGATCTTCGATACCGATGTCGCCTGTTTTGAACCAGCGGCCGCTTTCGTCTTCCAGGATCACTTTGGCGGTTTCATCGGGGCGGTTAAAATAGCCGAGCATGATTTGCGGCCCTTTCGCACAGATCTCGCCGCGTTCGCCTACGGGCAGCCATGCATTATCCTCGGAAAGGATACGCATTTCCGTGCTAGGGAAGGGCAGGCCTATGGTACCTTGCTTATGTTTGCCGTTCAACGGGTTTACCGATAGTACCGGAGAAGTCTCGGAGAGCCCATAACCTTCCACCAGCGGGCAGCCAGTGGCTTTTTCCCAACGTTCCGCCACGATTTTTTGCAACGCCATTCCGCCGGCTATTGTAATTTTAAGATTTGAGAAATCCACCGAAGCGAAGTCCGGATTGTTCAGCAAACCGTTAAAAAGGGTATTCAAGCCTGGGAAAATATGGAACGTGTATTTTTTGAGCTCCTTTATAAATGCAGGAATATCCTTCGGATTGGTGATCATGACATTCAATGCACCCCATTTGATTCCGCATAGCCCATTGATCGTCATAGCGAACACGTGGTAAAGCGGCAATGCGGCAATGAGGGTCAGCTGCCCGGTGGTCTCGGAATTGCGCATTTTGGACATGAGCCATTCGTTGATGCCCTCTACATTGGCGATCAGGTTCCTGTGGGTAAGCATGGCACCCTTGGATACGCCGGTGGTACCGCCGGTGTACTGGATAAATGCAAGATCCAGCCCGGATACGTTCGGTTTTTGATACGTAATTCCAGAGCCGATCGACAAGGCATGGGCCAGGGTCACCGTATTTTTAAGGTGGTAGGCAGGTACCATTTTCTTCACGTATTTCACGACGGCGTTCACAATCAGCTTTTTGGGGAAGCCCAGCATATCGCCGATTTCGGTAATGATCACGTGTTCGATATCGGTATTGGCAATAATCTTTTCAAGATTAGCGGCGAAATTGGCCAGTATGACAATGGCTTTCGCACCCGAATCCTTGAACTGGTGCTGCATTTCGCGTGGAGTGTAAAGCGGGTTGGTATTCACGATTGTAAGGCCTGCACGCAACGAACCCATCATTACCACAGGATATTGCAGCAAATTGGGCATTTGCAGGGCAATACGGTCACCCTGTTTCAGTCCAATACTCTGGAGATACGCGGCGAAATTCTGCGAAAGCTCATCCAGTTCTCCGAAAGTCAGCTTTTTGTCCATATTGGAATAAGCTGCTTTGCCGGCATTTTCCCGGAAACTCGCTTCCATCATTTCGAGCAGCGACGAGTATGCATCCGGATTTATTTCATAGGGAATGCCCTCCGGATAGTTTTTAAGCCATGGATAGGTATCCTTCGATATCGCGATCATAATGTAGAGAGCAAAGGGTGTGAACGAATATTTGTGAATTAAGGTAATCAATTAAGCCAAAAAAATATCGAACCAATCCAATTTATTTTTAGCTGTAAAAACCTGCGAATTTGAGTTAAATCGCAGACATTATGATTACCGGCGGCTAATTTCCCAGCGCCATAGCAAACCTTCGTCGGGATCATTGACGTCCTCCGTCTGGGCGAAACCCAGTTTTTCCAGAATGTGCCCCGAGGCATTCTCCTCGGCCATCGTGTGGGCGATTACCTTGCGCACGGAAGGGTGCTGAAATGCATGATCCAGCAGTCCTTTGGCCGTTTCGGTACCCAGGCCCCTCTCGCGGTAGGATGGAATGACCTCATAACCAATCTCTACCATCCCGTTAGCATCCGGCTCGCCTTTGTAGCCGCAGGAGCCGATCAGCATATTGTCTTGAACGTGTATAATGAGATAAACCCACCAGTCGCGCAGCGGCGGGTGGGCTTTCCAACGATGGTAAGACGGCGTGAAAGTGTCGCGGAATTCGGTCCACTTTTTGGGGACGTTTACGCCCATTACCCGGGCTAATGTATTGTTTCCCATGCGGATAGCATCATAAAGCGTATCGTCGCATGAGATAATTCTTAAATGGGGGGTCAGAATCATAATAAAGGAAATGAACCCCCCAATTTAAGAAACTATGAATTGTTTTCGTCAAAACGGTCGGTAATTGCCTTGCGTATGGCCTGGTGCGGGCGCATTCCCGTGCTGCGGGTGCGGGTTACAGCGCGGTCGGCCGAGGCATTGGATTTGGCACGTAACGCAAGGTTCGAAACGGTCAGATGACTGTTACGCCAGGCGTCGTATTCTTCTTCGTTCATCACATCGCGCGTTACCTGCCCGTGCGCATAACCGTCACCGAACGACTGAATGCGGCTGTCGGTGAGCGCTTGTTTCCGTTCGTTTTCCAGCGCCTCGATCTCCGTCCTGATTTTCGCTTCTTCCGCTTTCAGTTCTTCCAGTTTAGGCAGGAGCTCGATTTCGTTTTCCAGGACCGTTTTCTGGGTCATATGCTGCGTTACGGCCAGTTGCAAAGGCTCCATTTGTTTCAGGATACGCTTTCTTCTTCTGCGCAGTCGCCACAGTTTTGGATCGACTTGTAACCAACGATACCAGAATGCCTGCAACACCGGCAGGGCCATACCCAGCGACACCGCACCCGCGATCGCGAATAGGACGCCGCTCAGCACAAACGACAGCAATGCCCAGGGACTGTTGACAAGGTCCAGGTTCAGCTGGTCGGAGTTTTGAAGCGCCTGCTCGATCTTTTTGGTGAGAGCAGGGCTGTCTACCGGCGCGCCTGTGAGTGGGTCGACGGCATTCAATTGCAGGTTTTTAACCGATTTATTGATCGCTTCTTTCAGCTTGTCGGTACGGTAGGCTTCATAACGGAACCAGCCGAGCACGATCAGCGTCACGATGGCGAAAATGGATAGCACTAGTTTAAAACCCGCGTATCGCGATTTGGCTTTCTGCGATTCGTCTTTATGATAAGGCTCCTCTACCAGACGGTCGTAGGCAGGTTTCAGCAATACCGACAGCATCGCCAGACCGATCGCAAATGCCCAGGCCTCATTCGGGTTCCGGATATTCAGTGCATATGCGACGATTTCGTGGGAAATGATCAGGTCACCGGCGATAAAGGAAATACCGGCGGCGAGGAAGATCAAGCCGGCGATCAGCGAATAGGAAGGTGCTTTTTCGGTGCGTCTTTCTCTCAACTCCGCGGTCTGGGTGTCGATTTCGGCGACCGACCGTTCCATATCCTTCATTTGCGTCGCTGCATTGTTGATGCCCATTACCTCATTCTGCAATTTGCCGTACGCGGCTTTGTGTTCTGCCAGGGCCTGCTGGTTCCGGGACCTTGTCTCCGATAGGTCTTGTTTCTTTTCGTTGAGACGGTCCTGTATCCAGTCGTGGCTTACATTGCTCGACAAATAGTTTTCATATACTTCACGGTCGATACCTTCCATTCCACGCGTGTAGCCGTGTTGGTAATCTCCGTTTTCATTTAGATTTTGCTCGTTCATGATCCTATTTAGGGTTGATCGAATGTGAATTGGGTTAAAAAACCGCGCCATCGGCGCTTTTCCTGATCATCTTTCCGCCACTATTTGCCCTTCTGGATCAGGTTGAGCTGCCGGGTTGTGAGCTCGTTTTTCATGCGGCGCGCGAGGTAAAATTCGCTTTCAAAAAGCTTGATAAGCATGTCCCGCTTGGCAAAAAGGCGGTCGCGCTCGGTCTCCGCGTGGCTCTGTTCGCGTAGTATCTGCCATTTTTTTACACGCAGCTCGTCGATCTCTTCCTGCAGAGTTTGGCATTCCGACTCCCAGTTGTAGTTATTTTCAACATAATCCTGGCGATCGCGACGAATATTTAACCAAATCCGAAGATCATTGCGCAGCACGGTAATGTTGCTGAGCAGCAGTTTCCCCGCAAAGAGGAAAAGGAAAAACACGAATACGAACAATGCGAACGCCTGCCACCAGGTCTGGTAGGTGATCACATTTGCGAACACGAACAATGCAGCCGCAAACGGCAGTCCTATTTCTTCCAGCAGTGATTTCCATGTTACTTTCGAATCGGTATCGTGGAAAAGCGAAATGCGTCCGAACAGACTGAACATACCTGCCAGGAACACTCCCAGCGCGATCCAGGAATTATCGGCAAATGCTGGTTTCAGTGATTCCCGGATCAGGAAGAAGTTGCCTACGCACATAGCCGCGCATAATGTGATGCCTATGAGCGTACGCGGCAGGTGATGTTCGCCTTCGGTGCGTGTACCCGGGGTTTTTAGCCGCTCCTGCAGTTCATCAATGCGGTTTTGTTTCTGACCTATAAAAAGGTTCAGCTCCTGGATGCGCTCATTATGCTCCTCGATACCGGCGAGGTGTGAGGCAGCCAGGTTCGAGAAATATTTGTGAATGATGTCGGTTTTCTCATTCGGATCTGACTCCGAAAGCCCGAAAAGCACGCCTTCGTCCCGCAATGTGTCCTCGTCTTCGAGCCAGTACGGAATCTGTACCTCCACTTTGGGCTGTTGCTGTGCGTCGGGAAGCTGTTGAGGTACCGGCTGAGGTGCTACCGGCTGAGGTGCTGGCGAATAAGGTGCTGCACCCTGAATCGCTGCCTGGGGGTACTGCGGTGCAGCAGCCACTAAGGGTTGCCTGGTTTGGGCAACTGGTGTTTGAATAATCTGATTTTGTTCCACTGATTGGGTAGGGGTGTCGTTTGCCTCAACAGGCTCATCGTCATAGAATTGGTTTTCGTCGGACTCTCTCGGACGAAACCAGCCTGCAATTATTTCAGTCAGTTTGGCCATAGTTTTTCATGGGTTAGCCTGCGATTATCCATGAAAACAAACAAAATCACTATAATATTGTGATGACCGGCTATTAAAAAACGTAAGAGTCTGGGGATTAGGACATTTCAAACATCTTCTGTAACGCTTGCCAGAGCTTTTTCTTAAGATTCCGGTCGGCCTCGATCACGACTAACGGATCTGCAAGCAGGAACCAGATCCCTTCCAGGTTTTTAGGCGTATAAGGCACCAGCAACAGGTCGAGATTGAGCTTGATCAGCGGCACGCCGAAGGAGATGAAAAAGTTGGTCTTTTTACCCAAAAGCACCGCGCGTGCGTCTTGCCCAGGCATGAAGCTGAAATTCAGAACATCGCTCGTTTCAAGCGAATGTCCTACGGCTTTGAGGATGTTATCAAGGAACAATGCCTCCGACATGAGCATTTCCTGGTGCTTCGGCTCGTCGGTGAGGACAAGCACCTTGTGTTTTAATGCTGGGAATGCAGCGGCTGGTGTCGGGACGGAAGTGTTTACAGTCGTTGGCGGCGCAATCGCTGGCGTCGGAGGTAATGCGTGCGGCTGCACGGGAACGGCCGGTGTCGCAGGTAATGTGGGTACGGGCGCCTGGACATGCGCTGGTTCGGGTACAGGCGGCTCGGGTTGCGCTTCCACCAGGGCGGGGCGTTCCGTCAGCACACGATCTTCCAACTGAAACAAAGTTTCATGCTGGTAAAGGATCTGAAAAAGTGCTACCGACGAATGCTCCATAATTTTTACAAATGCCCGAGTTCCATACCAGGCTGCGTCCAGATGCCTATTTTCTGTTTATTAGCGGCTATTTCAAGATTGGCGTATTCCTGATCGTGCGAATATTTTTTGAAATGCACCGCCAGGCCTTTTTTAACCAATTCTTTATTCAAAACTTTGCCGTCAGGCAGCACTACTTCGCCTAGGAGACGGCCATATTTATCGAATTCGCCTTTGTGACGAATACTGACGATCTTCCGGAAACATTTTTCGCTTGTAAACTGCTTCGCATTGTTGTAAAAAGGCGTACCGCGTTCAGGGCAATTTACGTGCAAAAAGCGTATCCGTACATTCTTATCCATACGGCGTCCTGCCTTTTTGCCCGTGTAGATAAATTTCAGTTCGATCGTGTCACCATCCTGGATACCAATTACTTCGGCTTTGAGAGGGTTGGGTAAATCGCTGCTGCTGCGTACTTGCTGGCTGTCTTCCGATGTCAGCGCGCACGAAGCGAGCATGGTCGGGGCACTTGTGAGAACGAGGAAGAGCAGGCTGGAAAATGCAAATCGGGAAATCAGGAAACGAAAATCAGGCACGCGGATAATTCATAAAGTTTGAATGCCAAATATAGACATTGTTCCCGATCAGTTTTGTTCCAGTTTGTACCATTTGATGTCCTTTAATGGCGCTCTCCTTGCCACTGAGGCAGTTGGCGAATAATTTTTCTCCAGGTAATCGAGCACTGGTTTCTCGGCATCGCCCAATTGCCAGAGGTTGTGGTTAGCCTGCATCCAGCGGATCTTTTGCTTCCATCCGTCGCGTGTGAAGCGGTTGGCTGTAATGAGCTTGGTGGAGTGGCAACTGGTGCATTGTGCTTTCACCATATACAGGTTTTCGTCCACAATGAGGCCCGTTTCGGGGTCCTTTTTCGTGGTATCGGCCAAGGTAACCAACACATTATTATTGTAGCGAGCCGTAGTTTCGGGCAGGGTTTGGAGGAGGATACCTGCCCCGAGCATGGCAATCAAAAGGATCTTCATAGTATTTCAATATTAACCTACCTTGACAGCGATTCTTTCACAGGCATTGTTCAGATATCCGCCGGGGTTCCAGGCCGGCGCCAGCATAGGCTGTGCAGTGCCTTTGTCGTCGGTTGCTTTTACCCACACTTCATAATAGCCGTTCGCAGGGAATTTAATATTAGTATTCCAATGCTGCCAGGCGAGCCTGTTCACAGGCGCTTCGAGTTTGCATTCTTTCCAGGTAGCCCCGAAATCGATCGAAACTTCTACCTTTTTCACAGCATGATCTCCCGCCCACGCGTGCCCGCGTAATGCGAGTTCTTTTCCCGGATCAATCATAGCACCTGTTTTTGGATAAGTGATCAGCGATTTCACGGGCATGGATTCGATGATTTTGTAATATTCGTCGGTCGCCGGAATATCAGTGCCCGGCGCTACCGGGTTGCGGGGCAATTTGTAGCTGTGCCCTTCCATTTTAGCGCCGTCGTGTACCTTGTTACGTACCGAAATGCCGCTCAGCCATTTCCCTGATACCGACGCTGGCCAGCCGCCGATCACAAGCCGGAGCGGGTAGCCGTGGAATTCGGGAATGTCAGTGCCGTTCATTTGCCAGGCAATAAGCGTTTCGTCCTCCATCGCCTTGGCAATCGGTACGCCCCGTGATATGGATTCTTTCTTGGGATCGCGGCTCAGGTGCAGGTCTTTGCCATGGTACCCTATGTATACGGCATCGCCTTTAATGCCCACATCATTCAGGATGTCTTTCAGCCTTACGCCTGTCCATTGAGCGCAGTGCACTGCACCCTGGCCCCATTGGTTGCCGGAGGCTTGTGGCTGGAAACCCGAGCGGCCGTTTCCGCCGCATTCGAGGACCAATTGATAGGTGTATGGTTTGAATTTCTTTTTAAGCTCCGCCAATGTGTACGTTTTAGGTGCTTTCACCGACTCTCCGTCGATCGTCAGCGTCCAGTTTGCCACATCTATTTTCTCGGGAACGAGGCCGTTGTTGCGGATGAACATTTTCTCGACCGGGGTAATGCGGTCGTCTAGCAAATGTACCGGCGTTTCCACATTCCAGGGTTTGTCTCCCTGCACGATCATTTCAGCACTTTTGCCTTTCAATGCATCTTTTTCATCGAGGAAAATCGGGCGGTAACCTGCCGGCATCCGGTTTGCAAAAACGATCTGGCTGCCCATTGCGGTAGCCAGTGCTGTGAGGCTGCCCTGTTTGAGAAAATCTCTTCTGTTTAATTCGGAATTCATCAACTGGTTCAGGAAAACTTGTAAAACATGGTTTCCAAATTTACATAATCCAGGCGGCTAAAACCATTGTATCGGGTCAAATCGGGCAGGTTACCCATAAAAAAGGGGATACCGTTGCCAGTAACCCCTTGATCCTTAATAGTGTGTTGATTTGGCACTCCGGGCATTGCCCGTTTAAAAGTGCATGTATAAGCCGAACAGGGAAAGTTTACGTTAATAGGTATGTTATTTTTTGATGAACGGACCTGCAATGGCCAGTACTGCCTCCTTGGTTAGAGGCTCGTCGAATGCTTCGGTAATGGCTGCGTCCGTTTTAGAAGCAAGCCCTTTGAGATTTACGCCGCCTTGCGTCATGTTTTCCTCACCTGCGTAAATGGCCGGTACCGCACCTTCCTTACCGGTAATCCACCCTTTCATGGCGGTGTTGCCGAGCAAAGTCGCAGCAAGCCTGCGTGCCACGGCCGCGTGACGGGCTTCGACAGAATGCACTTGCAATGCGTATTCCAGGATCTGCGGGTCGGCGATCAATACACCTGCCTGGCCTTTGTAAGCGCGCACGCCGGTATCTTCGAGTGCGCTCGAAACCGTGACGAAGGTTTTATAGTTGGTAAAAACATCCCCAAATGCGCCGCCGTACTGGAAATCGAAAGTTGGTTTTGCAATGGCTTTGGCACCCAGTGCCTTCACGAGGAACGCCACATGCTGCGATTCGTGCTTTCCGATTTGCATAAAAATAGCCTTGTCCGATGCCGGAATGAGGTTAGCTGCCGCATTACCTGCTTTATAGAATTCATCTTCCAGGTATTCGAGCGTGAGGGCGTAATTGAGCACGTCCACAGCGGCTGCCGATTGGGCAAATGCCTTGTTCACGATCGCCGCAAAGGCGGTCGGAATGGCGGCAGCGGCGAGTTTGCTTCCTACCCTGTTCATAAAGTGACGGCGCGAGGCGTATTCGAGTCTTCCGACAGCGTCGCCGTCAATTTGCTGAAACTTATCTATGATTTTGAAAATATCCATTGTATCTGATCCTGTTAGTGTGATTGATTATTTACCTACGTTTGCACCGGTGATGGTATCCTTCACGTAGCCCTTAACAGCCGACAGAATATCGGCAGGCGCGACGGCCTTGTCCATTCCGTTGGCGTCGATGATGTCGTCGCCAGCGAATGAGGCTGTTTTGGGACTGATCAGGTCACGGATAACCGCGGCATGGCGTGCTTCAACAGAAACGATCTTTCCGGCCAGCAGCAGGTAATTCGCATCTTTGATGAGCTTGCCGGCACCATTGTAGGCAGCTACGCCGGTGTCTTCAAACAATTTGGCTGCGCCCAGGACGGCATCTCTCTTGGTGAAGTCGATGGCTGCGAAGTTAGGAGTCAGCCCTTTGATGGCCTTGTCGCCCAGCGCGGCTTTGAAAAACTCGCGGTGAACGATTTCATGGTCCCGGATGTCGGTAAGGATTGCTTTCTCGGCGTCGGTCATACCCGAATAGGGCGTCTGCACTACTTGTATGTAGAATGCGGCTTCGAGCTGTTCTAGGGCGTATGCATAGTTGAGTACACCAATGTCACCCGAACCGAGGTCGACGGCGTCGCCTGTACCTGGGATCATCGGATCGTCGTCGTCGTCGTTGCAAGCGGCGGCAATTACGATCGTTCCCAGGGATGTAGCTAATCCGGCCGAGCGCAAAAACAAGCGCCTGTTGAAAACCGATGCGATTTCTCCTTCTTCCTTGCCGGAGTTGATTTTCGTTTTCGTGTGTTTGTTCATAGTAATAAAGGTTATTGAGCCACTCTCCGTGTGTCGAAAGAGTATTTGACAGACCTACGTGGGTTGGATTCCTTTAGATCAACCGGTCGGAAAAAGGAGAAAGAGAAAGAAAGAAAGGGACGAAAGGGAAGGGGGAACCGGCTGGGCGTAAAAAACAAAAAGAGTCCCGTTTGGGGACTCTTGATGCTTTCAGACTAACCGATGTTGTTTTTAAATAACGTTGAGTAAAAAATGCCTGAGATATAATTCAATGTATGAATGTATAGCGCTAAGTTTCTAAGAGTACGTAGTAGTCGTGCTACTTGTTATGCCTAAATAATTTCTACGCAAATATAATGGAATATGTTCCTATAAAAGCAACAAGTAATTAAAAAAAATTTGAATTTTTTTTAGTTTGCGTTATAACATAGAGGTACATGGAGAAACTGGTTATTAAATTTCACATAGCTGGTGTGAAATTCCACAACCTGAGGCACAGCTCCCGTCCCCTCCGGTTACTCGTTTGTCAATTAAAATTGGTTAATATCTCATTATCAGCTTTTTTTGTGGCACACTTTCGTTGGCACGAATATCTTTTTCAGTTTACATTAAAAATTAAATGCCTGATCCAACATGCGAATAACCCCGATAGCCATCGCTCTCCTGCTAGCAGTCATTATCCCGGATGTTGACGCATCCGTACAATCTTCTATCAGTATAGCCGTTATTGCCGAACAAAGTAAGGTTGCCGTAAGGCCGGAGGACCTTCCGGAGGCCGTCAAAAGTACCTTGTCCGGCTCCTACGCAGAGTGGAAAGTGACCAGTGCCTATCTGGTTACCCGTGACGATAATTCACAGTATTACGAAGTCAATATCAAGCGAGCGGAAGAAACATCTACCCTTAATCTGGACAAATACGGAAAGAAGATCGACTAGTAAGCGGTCGATTCCCGCGTCTGACAGGCTGATCACGAAAAGCCGGAGACATCTCCGGCTTTTTGGTGTTTGTTTTAGTACTTTTACATAATACCCACTCGTTTAACTGTATTTATTTTTTAGAAATAGCATCACCCATGGCTCATCTGCTCCTCGTTGAAGACGATTCCACATTTTCAAAGTTGCTCACCAATTTTCTCGGCAAGCATGGTCATCAGGTAAAAGTTTGTTCCAATATTAAAGAGGCGAGAGAAGCGCTTGGCAAGAACAATTCAGACGGCCCATTCGAAGTACTAATGCTCGATTACCGTCTGCCTGACGGTAATTCTGTGGATTTTCTTAAAACGCTCAGAAGCGAAGGCAACCGCACACCGGCTTTTATCATGACCAGCTTTCATGACGTAAGGACCGCGGTTACCGCCATGCAAATTGGGGCTTTCGACTATATCACAAAACCGGTGAACCCGGAAGAACTGCTTATGGTACTGAGAGAAGCACTGAATAAAGGCGAGGTGACGAGTGTGAAAACCGCACCGAAGGCCAAAAATAATTCGAAAGCGGAAAAACAGTCGCTCGACTACATCGAAGGCAAAAGCAAGATAGCCAAACAGCTTTTCGAATATGTACGACTGGTGGCGCCTACGGATATGTCGGTGATCATCCAAGGCGAGAGCGGGACGGGCAAAGAACACGTTGCGAAGTCGATTCACCGTCTCAGCAAGCGTGCCGACGGCCCTTTTGTAGCGATCGACTGCGGATCGTTGTCCAAAGACCTGGCGGCCAGCGAATTATTCGGCCATAAAAAAGGCGCATTTACCGGTGCGTTGCAAGATAAGATAGGCCAGTTCGAAGCGGCCGACGGCGGTACACTGTTCCTGGACGAGATCGGTAACCTGAGCTATGATGTCCAGATCAAGTTGCTCCGTGCATTGCAGGAACGCATTATTGTTCCTATCGGCAGCACCCAACAGGTTAAAGTAGATGTACGGCTCATCGCAGCGACGAACGAGGACCTTATTTCCAGCGCAGCTGCGGGAGATTTCCGGGAAGACCTTTATCACCGCCTGAACGAGTTCAAAATCGAAGTTCCTGCATTGCGCAAGCGCGGCGAGGACTTGCCGATCTTTGTCCAGCATTTTGTGGACAAGGCTAATGAAGAACTTGACCGGAATGTGAGAGAGCTCTCGAAAGAGGTAATGGATGTTTTCCAGAAATACGATTGGCCGGGTAACCTGCGCGAGCTGAACAATGTGATCAAGCGCCTGGTACTTTTGTCGAAAGAAGAGATAGCTACCCTGAGCGCATTGCCGCCGGAGATGATTACGGCTATGGAAGACCAGCAAAAGCCTGCACCCGGGTCGGATTTGAAGGCTTTACAGGAAACGCACGAAAAGGAAATGATCGAGAAAGTATTGCAGGAAGTGCGCTACAATAAAAGCAAAGCAGCGAAGCTACTGAATATCGATCGCAAGACGTTGTACTACAAAATCGAGAAATATCATATAGAGTAGGAGAGCGCTTTTTCTTCCACTTGCTCCACTACTGACGCAGCGTCGTTCACGACCTGCGTCATTTCTTTTTCCGATACTTCCAATGGGTTTTCACGAAGCGCGATTTCCAGGTTGCGGAACCGGGCCGACAAGTCGCGTGCGCCGATCTGCCCCGTACGCCCGGCCATGCGGTGCATGAGTTCCTGGGCGTGGTCCAGCTCGCCTGCTGCGATGTGGTGCCTTAATGAATCGATATCACTCCGCGAGTCTTTTACAAACTGATCAAGTATTTCGCGAAGCAGGCTCTCGTCGCCGAAGGTCATTTCGGTGAGCATGGAGAAATCAAAGTCGAGATTATGGGCCACCTGATCTTCCGCCGTATTGCCTTCCGCCGCCGCAACCAGAGGCTGGGCTATTTCCGTCTCGGAGGACGCTTCGAGCAGTTCCAGTAAATCCCTGGAATGGAAAGGTTTCATCAAATAGCCGTCGAAGCCCATTCCAAGCAGTTTCTTGCGCTCTTCGGGAAGCGCCTGCGCTGTGAGAACGAAGAATTTGACGTCGTCCGGCGCCGATTTGCGGAGGCGCTTCACGAGCTCGGCCCCGTTCATGCCCGACATTCGCATATCCGTGAGAATGAACTTTACCTCGTCGTTCCACGGCCGGCTCAGTACTTCCTCGGCCGAGGAGAATGCAGTATGCGATATGCCGTTCATTTCGAGAACGGACGAGCACCATTTGAGAATGAAGGCGTCATCGTCAACCAGCCAGACTTTGCCATTGATCCGATAGCTTCTTTCCGGCGTTTCTTCTGCCAATTCCAGTGTGTCTGCCTTTTTCATACTGGTGGTGACAAAAAAAGTCGTGCCCTCTCCCTGTTTACTGGTGACATGGACACTGCCGGACATGCCTTCTACCAATGCTTTTACTATGCTAAGGCCAAGTCCCGTCCCCCCGTATCGGCGCTGAATGGATGGGTCAGCCTGCTCAAATTGATTGAAAATGCGTTCTATTTGTTCTTTTGACAACCCGATACCTGTATCCGAAACCTGGAATTCGATTTTAGCAAGATTCCCGCTTTCATGTCCTGCCACTTTCAGAACTACCTCGCCGTTTTCTGTGAACTTGATTGCATTAGTCAGCAAATTGTACAGAACCTGCCGCAGTCGGAATGGGTCGCCGTGCAGGTAAAGGTTTGGTTTGAGTGAATTTTCCAGCCTTAACACCAAGCCTTTCGCCAATGCATTGGGCCTTAATACCTGAACTACCTCGTTCAGGAGCGGATTAATAGAAAATACTCTGTCCTCAAATGTGAACCGGTCGGAAATAATGCGGCTGTAATCGAGCACCTCGTTGACCAGGTACAGCAAATGTTCGGACGCCGAATGCAGGGTTTCGAGGTCCTGCTTCCGTGGTTTTTCCTCGTTCTTCAATGCTTCGGCGTAGCCGATAATCGATTGCAGGGGCGTGCGGATTTCGTGGCTCATATTGGCCAGAAAGCGCTGCTTGGCCATGCTGTGGTATTCGGCTTCCTCTTTGGCTTCTTCGAGCTGCTCCCGGTAATCGTTGCTTTTGGTAATATCGGTGAAGATAAAGTAGGCCATTACCGCGGTGAGAAAGAAAAAGCCGAGCATGATCCATTCCAGGTAATTGATGCTGCCCTCGACGATCTCTTTTGCCCTGACGCTGTTCTCGCCCGATTCCTTCAATACCTCTTTTTCGACTTTTTGCATCACATCCAGGAGCTGTTTCACCAGCGAGTTGCCGGCAGTTGCCAGTTCCTGCTCGCGGTCAACGAAGGTTACCGCCCGTTTTTTCTGCGATTTTTCAATGGCATGAACGGCCTCGCCTACCTTTTCGATGGTGCTGTCCTGCTTGGCTACACGTATCGTATCGACCTGAACGTTTACTTCCTGCTTTTGCACCAGTTTAGTGGGTTCCGGTGCCGGTTTTTTGGCCTTTTTACTCCCACCGAAAACGCGGCCGAAGAAGCCTTTTTTGGCTCCGGCTTTTTGCGTTGTGTCAGGTACTTCTGTGTAGACGGTGGTTGTGGTGGTCCGCTTTTCGGTTTTAACTACGGTGCTGTCCGGTTTGAGTGCTTTGGTGGTGATAAGGCCGGAAATGGATTTGACTTCATCCTCCAAAGCTTTGTTGCTGACCAGTTTGGAACGGACTTTTACATAGTCCCCGTAAATTTTTTCACGTTCTTTCAGGATCTTCTTCATCGAGTCGATCCGGATGATCTGCATGTCGTCGCCGATGCTCATGTCGCTTAGCGAGTCCAATGTCGCAATCAGCTCCACCGATTGTGCGAGTACTTCGTCGTTTAGCTCTTCGCCTTTCAGTTTACGTTCGTTCTGGAGGTGATCGAGCGTGAGGATATCCTTGAATATCTTATTAACCAGCCGCATCTTGTCGTCCGGGGTCGAAAGCGACGTAAGCGTTGTGAGCATATTGCTGAACGCCAGTTTGCTCGTAACCCACGACGCTGCCAGGGCGAGAGAGGCGATAAAAAAGCCGAGAAGGATTTTTCCCTTCACCGATTTCAGGAAAGACGGGCCACGCAGAGTAGACATAGTTTTGGTAACATTCAATGTCAACTAACGCATTTTCAAGGGTAAAACGTGCAATCCGCACTACATTAGTCTCATTTGCAATGTGAAGATAATGCTTTAAAATGTATTCTAAAATGCACTGATCCTCAACTAAAAAGGCTGCCTCCATTGCGGAAGCAGCCTTTTAAATATTCAATCGGGCTCGGCCCGGTCCGAATGCAATTATTTCGCAAGTGAATTGATCCACGCCGCGATTTTAGCAGCTTCCGCCTTAGGAACCTGAGGCATAGGCGCCATTGGCGTCGCGTAATCAGGCCAGTTTTCAGGCTTAGGCGCATAGATCAGTTCAACGATCTTTTCGTTGCTGTATTTACGTTTTGCAACATCGGCGTAAGACGGTCCGACTACTTTCTTGTCGGGAGCGTGGCATGCGAGGCAGGTGTTTTTCGCCAGCAATGGCTTCACTTCCTCCCAGGATGGTGCTTTGGCTGCTGCACCGGCTTTTGCGGGAGATGCTTTGCCTTTGCCGTCCGGAGAAACGTGCTCTTTGGCTGGCTCGGTCGAAACAGAAGCCTGTGCTTTTCCTGAGCGGGTAGTTTTGAGGTCTGAGACTTTCAACTTGTCGCCATCAGGAATGTTGTTCAGCGTATAGTATGCATCGGGGTGAACCAATGACCAGCTGTTTGTAGCTGAGCGAACGCCTTCCAGAGAGATTTTGTGAACGTAGTACTGTTTCATTCCGTCCAGCACGATACGTACTTTCTTATTGTCGTCGGATACTTTCACACCGGCGATTTTTACATCTTCCAGGTTGATCTGCGGGCTACCATAAACAGGGTAATGCTTGTAGAGGTAGCTGCTTACTTTATAAGAATCCAGGTCCTCCGCCGATTTACGGTCGACAGGCATGGTAAATTCGATTTCAAAACCATCAGGCTGTGCTTTCACCGTATACATTTCGAAAGGCATTTTGCCGTTCCAAACCAGACGCTGCAGGCCCTGGTTGGCATCGCCGGCAGATCCCCAACCGCGGTTGGTTTCTCCTACGAACATCGATCCGTCCTTGTCGAATGCCATCCGTAACACGCCGCTCTGGAACCCGCTGCGGAATCCGATGCTGGCACCCTGGTATTCACCTTTTACTTTTTCAAGAACGATACGCATGATGTTGCTTTGTCCCTGATCGCCTACGAACACCTGACCTGTGAATGGACCGAAACCACCTTTGGTATCATCCAAAATCAATTCGGCGGTAGATACACCGTGGACACCATACGGCAACCACACAGCGGGAAGCTGTACCATGTCGTATTTCTGCTTCAACTGGTACAGGAACTGAGGTGCTTCTCCCAATGTATTTTCAGGCTTAATCGCGCGGCCTTGAGCGTCTTTGTTCTGGCGGTTGTCGCGCTCTGCGAAGAATTGCTTTTCAGTCAGTTTAACGGGTGAGTTGGGAAGCCCTGCCCATTTCAAACCTGCCGGGTGGCCCATGAAGCCGCCTTTTTTAACCTGGAAAATAGCACCGGTACCCATCCAGTCGCCCTGGTTGTCGGTGTAGAACAGCTCGCCGTTCAGCATGCTGATACCCGCAGGGGAGCGCACGCCGGTTGCGTAAGGTTCGTATTTGCCATCGTTGGTAATGTGGAAAATCCAGCCACGACCGGGAACACGGCTTTCACCTCTCCACCACTCTTCGTCGCCAAATGCTACGTTACCACTTACGAAGAAGCTGCCATCCGGAGCCAGTTTTGGCCCGAAGGAGTATTCGTGATAGTGCCCCGACAATGGCCACGCGTAAACCGTTTCGTAAACATCCGCCTTGCCGTCTCCATTTTTGTCGACCAGCTTGGTCAGTTCGCCGCGCTGTGCGCAGTACAATGCACCTTCTTTATAAGCCAGACCGAGAATTTCGTGCAAACCTGTCGCGAACTTGCGGAAATAAGGTGTGCGGCTGGTAGGGTTGTCTACGATCCAGACTTCACCGCGGCGGGTTGAAATGGCCAGAGAGCCGTTTGGCATGGTCGTTAAGCCACCTACTTCGAGGATAATGCCCTCGGGGATCGGCGGGGTAACGATCTTGTAAAAATCTTCTTCTTTTGGTGACTCCTGCGCTTTCAGCGTAGAAAGTCCAGCCAAAAGAGCGAATGCTATATGAGCAAGTTTTTTCATTGTCAAATCAGGAATAATAAGGTTAAAATCAGAACAGGATTGAGTACTTCACTTCACCGTTGCTAACAGGCACAATGAGCTCCTGCTCGCCTTTGGCGCCTCTGATTTCTGGTTTAAGTTTTTTGTCGGCCAGCTGGATGTAGTACGATTTGTCGTCTACTGCATAAAGTCCTTCCGAAATTTTTTCGATCGAAGAACCATCAGCCAGGCGTGCCACCAGGTCTTTTGCAGGGTTATTTACCTTCAAAATACGCTCGAAGTACTGGTTGTTGACAACAGAAATGTAGTCGGTGATCGCTAATCCGAACGCCTGATACTGGAATGTGGGTACGTCGGAATCATCCAATACATAACCTTTCGGACGGTAACCGCTGCCGGTTGTGTCCGCCTCCCATTTAGATTTGCCTGATTTGCCCAGGAACATGTCGTCGCCGAGTAACGTCACGCTGCCGCGCGGACGTGAAGAGCCGTCACCACGGTCGTGCCACATCGGTGTAGCATCGAGGAATTCGCCGCGCCAAACTTGCAGGATTGCCCCTTTGTCGAGGTCGTACGTATAATGCAGGCTCGCAGGGCTACCCACGGATACCGCGTGCACAACGCGTGTTCTTTTTGCTTTTTCGTCCTTGCGGAAGTCCATGAAAGAGCGGGTAATGGTATTGGTAGAGGCCTGGATCAGGATCGGATCGGTAGAACCGCCGCCCATTGCCGAGCTTTTCGAATGGTAAGCCACCTCGCGGAAGCCCGGACCGCTGGCCCAAAGGCCCAGTACCGGACGCATCCAGCCATCTCTTTTGTTATTGAAAACTTCGATTGTATGGTCGCCGGCTTTCAGGTTCACTTTGCCGAAACGGAATTCGTTGTTCGATTTCCATTCAGGTTTGATCACGTCTTTGCCGTCGATTTTCAGGTAGGAATTACCGGAAGCTTGCAGGCGGAAAGCGTAGTCGCCTTCGGTTGGTGCATTGAAACGGCCGTTGTAAACGTAAGAGTAGTTGTTGTTTTCTTTCAAAATCTCCCAGTTCAGCGATTCCGATTTGCCGGTTTCAGCAGGGGTAAGTTTCGAAAGGTCTTCTGTTTCGGTCAAACCTCCGTAATAGGTTTTGTAAGTCAGTTCGGAAAGGGTTGCAGATTTTTTGTCAAAATTGTTCACCACAATGTTGCGGATCGCGAGTGAACCGTGGTCGCCCTGAATGCGGATCGGACCCATTGGTACATCCTCAGCGGTAAGTGAACCGCGGGTAGGGCCGCTTACTTCTACATTCTCATGGATTGTCACGCCGTTCAATACTACTGAAAGAAATACCGCATTCGCGATTTTCTTGCCGTTGGCGTCGAAACGAGGTGCCTGGTAAGAGATTTTGATATGCTGCCACAATCCCGGTGCTTTCGCTACATTAAAACGGGGCGCATATCCTTCGTAGCCCTTTTCGCCTTCGGGCTTGGAGTCGTTCCAGCGCTCGTAAATACCACCGCAGTCGTTGTACTTAGCACCTTTTTTACCCCAACTATCGAAAAGCTGTACTTCGTAGTTGCCTTGCAGATAGATCCCTGAATTGGAACCTTTGCTCATCATGAAATCCAGTTCAATGTCGAGGTCGCCGTGTTTGAAGTTGGAAATCAATTCATAGTCGCTGCCGTACTTGCCTTTTTCGTGAAGACAGGCCAGCACGCCTTTACCCGGGCTGGTTACCAGCGCGTTTTCTTTCGTGAGGTCGGCCGATGCATTACCGACGATCTTCCAGTCACTGGATTTGGTCGTAAAAGCACTGAGGTCGTTGAGAGGAATGGGCTGCTGGGCGTAGGCGGTGTGCATGGCAAAAGCCGCTACCCCAGAGGCGATTAATTGAAAAAGTGAACGGTTGGTTTTAAACATACTTGCAGTAAGCTTAGTCGGTTTTAGATTAGCAATCCAGGCCACGAATGCCTTTAGCCCTGCAAATTACGTGATAAGAATCGGGAAAATTACATTTCTATAGGTGAGAATCCTTTTTGTTAATGCTTTTTACCTAATGTTGTGTTTTGATACGATATCAAAGACTTATTAGACTAAAACTGTTACCTTTCAAATGAAAAAACTAATGCTTACCGCGTTCAGCATGGCTGCTGCCTTTGCCGCGCACGCGCAATTGCAGCCTGCAAAGCAAACTCCTGAATCCAGCGAATTGTGGAACCCGGTTCCCCGTGTTGTAACGCCAGGTAAAGGTTCTTCGGCCGTTTCGGGCTTCACCGCCCCTTCCGATGCAATCGTCCTGTTCGATGGTAAAAACCTCGATCAGTGGGTTTCGGGGAAAGACGGTAAATCAGCTGCTCCCTGGACAGTGGCCGACGGCGCGATGACCGTTGCTCCCAAGTCGGGCGACATTCAGACCAAACAGACATTCGGCGACTACCAGCTGCACATCGAGTGGAGAACACCTGCGAAAGTAGACGGAAACGGACAAGGCCGTGGTAACAGCGGTATTTTCATGCAGGGCGTCTACGAATTGCAGGTACTCGACAGTTACAACAACCCGACATACTCAAATGGCCAGGCCGGTTCGATCTACAAGCAAACCATGCCGCTTGTGAATGCAGCGGTAGGTCCGGGCGAATGGCAGACTTATGATGTGATCTATACGCAGCCGCATTTCAACAAGGATGGACATATGACGCATCCGCCATACATTACCGTGATCCACAATGGTGTTTTGGTGCAGAACCATACGATGATCCAGGGAACAACTCCTTACATAGGTCAGCCGACGATTGAGCCACACGGAAAAGGCCCTATCAAATTGCAGGACCACAACAACACAACCAGCTTCCGCAACATCTGGATCCGCGAGTTGTAAGAATTTAGAATATTATGAAATGCAAAAACGGGCTGCTTCAAATGAGGCAGCCCGTTTTGATTATTAATCCACCAGAATCAGCAAGGATGGGGTTACAGGGGCCATACAGTAATATTGACCTGTACAAAAATTTAATGCCTTAAACGATTGGTAACATCGTTTAATCCTTTTCTGTTTTCATTTATATTCGTTTTCAATGCCAGTCCATATCGTTGCCATGCAGGAATTAGAACCATACTATAATTGGGAAAAACACTATGTAGCCAGTCACGACGAGCGCTCGCCGTTCTATGGCCGCACTTATAACCTCGATTATTACGAGAATGCGATTTACGGTTATTACATCCACCCGCTCTGGGACCATATTGGGTCGGAGACGTTGTATGTGAAAATCCTTTTTGCCGATTACAACAAGCGTTTTGTTATTATCGAAATGTTCGGCGAATGGAACGATGCATTGCATAACGATATCATGTTCCTGAAACGACAGGTGATAGATCCGCTTGTGGATCAGGGTATTAATCAATTTGTATTGCTTGGGGAGAACGTCCTGGATTTCCACGGCGCCGAGGACGATTATTACGCGGAATGGTTCGACGACGTGGAAGACGGTTGGATCGTCGCGGTGAATTTCCGCGAGCATGTGGAGGAGCAATGGAAGAAATACCGCCTCGACTACTACATCAATTTTGGCGGTACGCTGCACCTCAATAACTGGCGTACGTTGCAGCCCGAGCCATTTTATGAGTTGGTTAAAAATTTGATGATTAGAAGGTTAACCTAGCAGAAAGCTGCTCGCATTGCTTGCAACCTTGGTAACTCCTTTGTAGCTTACGCATTCATCGTATCAACTGTTCTTACCTTAAAACCTCATTTCCCATGGCCGAGAATACCGAACCTACACCAGAAGACGAAAAAGAATCGCTGGAAAATAAAGTTGAAGAACTCAAAACTACTGCGACCGAAGCCAAGGACGAGATCGTGGAAGAGGTGCTGGAAATAAAGAATGAGGCGACCGGGAAGGTGAAAGAAGAAGTGGCGGCGCTGGAATCGAAGGCGGACGAAGTTGCCGACGCGGAAACAGCAGATGGCATTAAAACCGAAGTTTACGAAACGCTCGATGACCTGAAAGCACAAGCCGAAGTCAAAACCACGGAAGTGGAGGAGGTAATCGAAGACAAGGCAGCAGCGGCAGCGGACGCTGTGGCAGAAGTGAAGGAGGAAGCTGCTGCCAAGGCAGAGGCTGTGAAAGAGGATGTTATTGAAAAGGCCGAAGAAGTGCAATCCGGCTTTGCGGCTAAGTTGGCTGACCTGACAGAGGCAGCTACCGGTAAGTTCGAAGACCTCAAAGAAGCGGCAACAGAGAAGTTTGAGGACATTAAGGAGGTTGCATCCGAGAAATTGGATGATCTGAAAGTTGCCGCTACGGATAAATATGAAGAAATCAGGGAAGATGCCGCCGAAGCATTCGAAGATGCGAAGGAAGTTGCCGCTGAAAAGCTGGCCGAGGCCCAGGCCAAAGCCGCAGAGCTGAAAGCGAAAGCAACCGAGGAGATAGCCGAATTGAAACAAGAGGCCTCGGAGAAAGTTGCCGAGACGAAAACCAAAACAAAAGGTTTCTGGGCCAGGCTCTTTGGCGGATAAGTACCCGAAAATAATTTTCCGACCCGGCCTATTTCGATTGGCCGGGTTTTTTATGCAAGCTTTTGTTTTACCAAAATTGCTTCTGATGTCACAACAAACTTTCGCAGTTCCCTACCAACACCCGTTTGTCGCGGATAACAAGTACAAAAAGTCAGTAGCCTATTTTTCGATGGAATTCGCCGTCGACCAGGCATTAAAAATCTACTCTGGCGGTCTCGGCTTTCTCGCGGGATCGCACATGCGCAGCGTGTACGCGCTCAAACAGAACGTGATCGGCATTGGAATGCTATGGAAGTACGGATATTACGATCAGGGCCGCAAAAAGGACGGTAGCATGCAGCCAGAGTTCAGGGAAAAAATGTATTCCTATCTTGTTGATACCCGGATCCGTTTTCAAATACCGATCATGGGTAAAGATGTTTGGGTTGCCGCCTACTACCTTGATCCCGAAACATTCGGTTCGGCGCCATTATTTCTTCTTACCACGGATACAGACGGCAACGACGAATCCACACGCGCGATCAGCTACTCCTTGTACGATTCGGATGTTACCTATAAAGTGGCGCAATGCATGTTGCTCGGCATCGGAGGCGCGCGCCTGCTCGAAGCGTTGCAGTACGAACCGGAAGTTTACCATTTGAATGAAGCGCATGCGGTTTCCGCCCTCTTTCATTTGTATAAAAAATTCAAAAGCGTGCCGGAAGTGCAGAAAAAGGTGGTTTTTACCACACACACGCCCGAAGAAGCCGGTAACGAAAAGCATGACATTCATTTTCTGGACAAACTCGGTTTTTTCTCCGGTCTTGATCTGGAAACCGTACGAAAGATCAGCGGCATTCGGGATGGGGTGTTCAATCACTCGCTGGCCGCATTGAGCCTGAGCCATAAAGCCAACGGCGTTTCTAAATTGCACGGGGAAGTTTCGCGGAAAATGTGGAAGGCGCATCCTAAAATTGCCCCGATCGGCCATATTACCAATGCGCAGAACAATGCTTACTGGGTAGATCCTGTTCTTGAAAAAGCGCGGATTGATAAAGACATTGATGCTATCGTCGGACGTAAGAAGGAGCTAAAAAAAGTTTTATTTAAAACCGTCGCCGACCAGAGTGGAAAATTGTTTGACCCGGATGTGCTCACGATTGTCTGGGCCCGGCGGTTCGCCGCATATAAGCGGCCGGACATGCTGGTTTGGGATATCGAACGGTTTAAGCGAATGATGGCAAATAAAGACCAGCCGGTACAGGTGATCTGGGCCGGTAAGCCTTATCCGAAAGATGAAGGCGCGGTCGGGACTTTCAACCATCTTTTCTACCTGAGCCACCTTTTTCCCAATATGGCGGTATTGACAGGCTATGAACTGGCATTATCCAAGCTGCTCAAAGACGGAGCGGATATCTGGCTCAACACGCCTGTCGTGACGCGTGAAGCCTCGGGTACCAGCGGGATGACGGCAGCCATGAATGCGGCCTTGAACCTTTCCACATTCGATGGCTGGATCTGCGAATTCGCCAAGGATGGGCATAATGCATTTTTACTTCCGGTTGCCAAAGGAGGGGATATCAATAAGCAGGATTGCGATAACCTGATGGAGACTTTAGAGCGCTCTGTGATCCCGACTTACTACAATGCGCCCGAGAAATGGCAGAAAATGACTTTGAATAGTATGAACGACGTTTCAGAGCCGTTCAGCTCCGACCGGATGGCGAGGGAGTATTACGAGTTGTTGTACAATTAAAATAAAGCCACACGAAAGCAGCGGCCCTCAGTTGATCCTTATGAACAGGGTATATGAAAAGTCACCGTGGACCGCTGCAAACCTTTTGCGGCAGATTCGTTATATTTGAGTACATTATTGAAAGACTTCCAAGACATCGTTAAGTTATGGACATGCCTGTTACATTCATCGTAGGAGATATCATGAGCGAGGACGAATTCTTTCGTTTTTGCCAGATGAACGATACGCTAAACTTGGAGCGTGACAGCGAAGGCAATATCATATTTATGTCTCCTGCCGGATGTTTTTCGGATAGTTTTAATGCCGACATACTTGGCGTTTTTAGCTCATGGCTTCGGGAAAATAAAGTTCCCGGGAAAGTGTTCGGGCCATCGGCCGGTTTCACACTTCCAAACCGTGCTGTTCGCTCTCCGGACGTTGCATGGGTTAACCGCGAGAAATGGGATGCTTTGTCAAGAAATGACAAAGAACGATTTTCGCCAATCTGTCCCGATTTTGTGATTGAAGTTCGTTCGAAATCAGATAGCCTTATTTACCTGCAAAACAAAATGCAGGAGTATCTGGCCAACGGATGCCGTCTTGCCTGGCTGATCGATCGAATTAAAGAAAAAGTGTATGTTTATGAGCCCGGATGTGCTATTGTTGAATATTCAAGTCTCGATATTCAGCTTTCGGGAGAACCGCTTTTTCCTGGATTTGTTTTGAATTTAGGAGAAATCGAAAATTAAAAGTGGCCACGAAGGGAAACAAATCCTTACATCTGACCGGCCAAAATCGCAATTCCTTCCCGAAACGAATGCGGCTCATAACCCAGCACATTTCTTGATTTCGCAAGATTAAATCCTGTGCGCGGAGGTCTGCGGGCCGGTTGTGTAAATGTAGATGCGTCGGTAGGTGAAATCAGCGAGGCGTCCAATCCGAAGTAGTCCGCGGTGGCCAACGCCATTTGATAGGGTGTCAGGAAATCTTTGCCGGAAATGTGATAAATGCCTTTCGCCTCTTGGTCAGCGATGAGGAAACAGCCCATTGCGAGGTCTTCGGCCAGGGTAGGCGTGCGGAATTGGTCGGTGACTACTTTGATGCCCTTGCCTTCTTCCAAGGACTTTTTAACCCAGAGAATGATATTGCTCCTGCTCATGTCGTGCGCGATCCCGTACACGAGCACGGTGCGGGCGATGGCCCATTCGATGTCGGAAGACTTGACCGCCTTCTCGGCCGCATACTTACTCCATCCATAGAAACTGATCGGGTTAGGAACATCTTCCTCGCGGTAGGGACCGGAAGTCCCGTCGAAAACAAAATCGGTCGAGACGTGTTCCAGGAAAATGTTGTGTTTCGCGCAGGCCGCGACCAGTGTCTCTGTCGCGGTTACATTCAGCTTCCAACAGGCGTCCTTTTCCGCTTCGCATTGATCCACGTTCGTCATCGCGGCGGTGTGGATCAGCACGTCGGGACGCTCGGCGTCAAGCACCTCATTAACCGCAGCTGGGTTGGTAATGTCCATTTCGACGTACCGGTAACCCTTGCTGAATGGAAGGCGATTCCCGCCCCTGGCTGTTGCAACGGTTTCAATATGTGCTTTTGAAACGAGCAGTTCCACTAATTTTTGCCCCAATAACCCGTTGGAGCCCGTGATCAGGATCTTTTTCTTTTCCAATTTAAGCTTCGTATTTCCAACCGTATTTGCGGGTGATCTTCTTCTTTTTCATCTTTTTGACAGACACTTTCATCGAAATGTCTTTCTCCGGACGGTCGCGTTCGTCTTTATCGACGGAAGCAATTTTATCGAGTACATCCATGCCGTCGATCAGTTGTCCGAAAACCGTATACGCGCCGTCGAGATGGGGTGTGCCGCCAACGGTTTCATATACTTTTTTCTGGGCGTCGGTCAGTTTGCGTGCCGCGCGTGCCGATTGTTTTTCCAGATCCGCCTTACTCCATTTCCGGCCTTCCACAATATAAAACTGGCATCCGCTGGATTCTTTCGCGGGGTTATTGTCGCGGGCAGCGGCTAATGCGCCTTTCTGGTGAAATAGCTTACCATTGAATTCCGCCGCAATTTTGTAGCCATTATCACCACGGCCGAGCATTGCATCCGGCTTGGCATTACGTGATTCGGGATCGCCGCCCTGGATCATGAAATCGTCAATGACGCGGTGGAAAAGCAGTCCGTTATAAAACTTATCCTTGGCGAGTTTGATAAAATTGGCTTTGTGCTTCGGGGTTTCATCAAAAAGGATAAAACGCATCGTGCCCATGTCGGTATCGACGGTGACTACTTCGTCTTTCTTGGATGTTTTTTGTGCACAAACATTCAGTGCGATCAGGCATAGTGCGCCCAGTAGGATCGATCTTTTGGTTTTCATAGGTGTTATTTAGCGGCCAGAACGTTTTTATCGGCCGGGAAGAATTGAAATTTCAAACCGTAATCTTTTCCCTCAGAAACATCCTCCATATCTACGCGGACAGTCTTATTATTCCAGGTGATTTTTTTGGTTTCTTCTTTTGGGGTAGAATAGGCTTCGCTAAAATACTGCTTGCTGGCATTCCAGAGCTGTTTTGTCGCCTCCGGACTGTTCAGGTAAACGTCGATCGTGATCTTATTTACCTTCTTTTCGGGTGTCAGAAAATATTGTACGTCGATGGTCTCCAACCGGGTGGTTTCCGAGGTATAGCCCAAATGGTCGGGTGTTTCTTCAAACATTTCGAACGTCTCGGTGGCCTTCACCTTCGCGATCGGATCGCCGAATGCAATACCCCTGAGGACCGTACCGGCAGGGTTTTGCTCGGCTGGGCCCAGGATTGTTTTCAACAGTGCCGACTGATCGCTGTTCAACTCGGCCGGAGCAGGTTCGTGGAGGACGACGGAATCCGCCGCCGCCTCGGTCTTTTCGTTTGTCTTAGTGTCGCAAGCCGAAGCCAGTAATGCCATAGCTAGCAATGCGATTCCATGTTTTAGCGTGTTCATAAGCGTAGAGGTTGTGTCATGCGGTTTAAATAAGTTGAGAAATTATCGTGCCTTGTAACTAGTTCTAACGTTGGTCAAATGTAATTTATACCTATTTACTGTTTCCGGAAATATCCTTAAAATTCTCTCGAAAGATTGAAAAAGAACCTTTTCTCGCCCAGCCCGTTCAGCGTCACATTGAAGCGCGCGACGATATTATAGAACGTCACGACATCCAGCCCGGCCCCTGCGCCATACAGCGTAGAGTTTCCCAGTTTCGTATTGCTGAACTCGGGATAGCTGTTTTTGACATACCCCGCATCGGCAAATGCGTTGACGTAAGCCGCCAGCGGAATGGTATTGAACTGCCTCACCGGAATGAATGAAAAGTGCTTTTGAACAGAAAAAAGCCTGTATTTTAGTTCATTTTTAATCAGTGCATAGTCTTGTCCGTCGATCACGTAGAGCTCGTATCCGCGTACGAGGTCGTTGCGATAGCCGAGGCCCACGGTCTGCGTATAAGGTTGGCGCTTCGGAAAAGAAACCCGCCCGCGTACATTGGTGTTGAAAAACCATTTCTTGCCAAGCGGAATGAATTTTCGGTAGGAGCCGTACAAATAAAGCGTATTGACGTCGTCCGAAGGCAGCAGCCCGGTTTTGGAAATCTGCAAGCCGGCGGTTTGTCCCTGCAGGGCATATTGTGCATTATCGCGCCTGTCGTAACTGTAAGTGTAGGTCAATTGGAAATAACGTTGCCGTTTATCCCCATTCAGCAGGTAGTTGGGGTTTAACGCCGCTACCGTGTCCGAAATCGTCAGGTAACTCCACCGGAGGTCCACGGAATGAAAAGTGTAGTATTTGTTGCGCCGGGTCAGGCTCACATAGGCATAGAATCGCTCCCGGTTGATCTCCTCGCTGCTCAGGTATTGCAGCTTGTCCCGCCAGGTCCGGAATGCCGTATTTTTATTAATGGAATAGGAAGTCCCGACGGTAATCCCCGTCTTTTGCGCCTTATCGATGTAGGGCAACGTATATGCTAGTTCGAACTTCGGGATAAAACCGAACTCTGCCAGGAAACGAAGTTTATCCGCCCGGCCCGTAACATTACCATAGCTGAGGTATACGCCATAGGTCGTGCGGGAGAGGTCCCGCTTTCGTTCGTACCACCATTCGTTGAAATTCCGGTCGGCAAGCTGGAATACGGGTAACATAATGAAGTACCAGCGCTCCTTTACGGCAATGCGGATGTCGGTATGAACCGAGTCGGGATTGGGTTTTGTAACTAAATCCACGGTGACGAACAGGTTGGTATTCACCACCTTTCTGCGGTCGATTTCAAGTTTTTCTTTAAGTGATCCGGCCGTAAGGGTGTCGCCTTTGCGGATCGCCATTTCGCGCATGATAATGCTCGTGCGGGTACGATGGTTCCCTTCCACCGTAATATCGCCCACGATCACATTGCCGGCACTATCGGCAACGACGGACTGGCCGGAGGCAAAATGGGAAATCAGTAGGATAAAAAGCAGAAAGTAAATCTCCTGATAGCACTTCTTTGGGTTCATTCTTCACGATCCGGGTTTCGGTATAGAAACGATACTTCCTGTTAATATGGTAAAATTTTCACAAAAATAGGGGTTAGCCACGAACATTGAGCCGTTCGATGGTCGAAATGGGTTGCTGGATAACTATATACTTTTAGGGAAGGACTGGTAGTATATGTTTGCCCGTATAGCATTAGTTGAATTCCGGAGCTCAACTAGTGTGAACCAGCACCCGCTTTCATTATCATGCCCGTTTTGTGCATTTCGCACCTGTAACTATTGTTTCACCGGCCTGCTTGCAGGTCAGCTGGATGCTCTTTGTCCGGTTATCTCTATCATCTACATGGGACACACATTACTATTGACTTTTGCCCTTTGCTTTTTTTGTACAAGGTTGTCTGCGCAGATTGTGCCCAAACCAGATTCGGAAGATTCGGTTAAGCTGGCGAATGCCATCCAATATTTGCAAATACAGGAGAATATTCCGAAAGCTCCGAGTACAATTCAAAGTCCTAACGCAGCAAGCTTTGGGTCTCATGGAGAAATTCCGGTGTCGCTTTATACCGGCAAGCCGGAAATTTCGGTCAATCTGTATGAGGTTGCCGACGGCCCGGTGAAGTTACCGATCTCACTCGTATACGACGCAGCCGGTGTTCGGCCAGAACAACATCCGGGGTGGGTAGGGATGAACTTTACATTGTCTACCCATTATGCAGTAGCCAGGACGGTCAGAGATGCACCGGATGACAACAAACCCAATGCGAGTACGCTCGGCGAACACGGTTATGCGTATCATACCGCATTGCTCAACGGAGTGGATTGGTCTCAGAACACAGGTATAATCGCCATCGCAAATACCACACTAAACCAGATTCATATCGATACCGAACCTGACGAGTTCAACTTTTCGGCTCCGGGATTTTCGGGGAAATTTTATCTGGGCAGTGATGCAAAGTGGAAAGTGCAATCCGAACGCCCCGTGAGAGTTCAATTGATTAATAGTGGAGTACCGATTTATCCGCCTTTTACCCCTCCTACCTTTACGGGAAATCAATGGGACAGTTTTAATAACCAACATTACGCAGAGCATTTTGAGGGTTTCATAATTACCGATGAGCTTGGCACACAATATATTTTTTGGAGGTGGTGATAATTCCTGCATGGAGTATAGTCTGGATTTTTTCAATCAGGGCAAATCTAACTGGACATGCAATTCCTGGTATTTGAAAAGCATTGTGCGACCGGCAGGGCAGGCGATTCAGTTTTTGTACGAGAGAGGTGATTTTGTAGCCCAGATGTACATTGCTATTTATAACAAGATGGCAAGGGTCAACGGAGGAAACCTTTTCTCGTGCAGTAACTGGTCATCGTTGATTGGTCAGATGGGGCCGTATAATGGAAAGCTTATTTCTCCAATTTATCTTAAACAAATCACTGCGGATAATTTTAGGGTCATCTATAACACGAGTGTTAGCAATGAGTTACCCTATTCTCAGGATATTTTTGACCCATATATAAATGGCCTTTCATTGAGTGTTCCCGGGTTCAACAAGCGAGACTACCTTACTTATCTGTATGACTGTTTTTATCCCGTTAACACAGCGCCCAACAATTGCGGTAGCCCAAGTTTAGCGCAGCTTTTGGCAAAGCTCAAATGGCGGAAGCTGGATAAGATTGTTATTCAGAACGGTGGCGGCAGTACTATCAAGGAGTTTGAGCTCACGTTCAATAATATAGCTACCGAGCGGTTGATGTTGCAGAAGGTGGAGGAAAAGTCAGGTTATAATGCAAATAAATTACCGGCGTACGAATTTACCTACCATGTAGACCCTCAGTTGAGCTTACCACCCTATTGCAAGTCGCATACCGATCACTGGGGATTCAACAATGGTAAAATGATTAATGTGAATACGGATTTTAATGATTTTGGCAACTATGGCCTGAATTCGCGAAATCCGGCGAGCCTTGGGAAATATTATCGTCTGGGATCATTGTCTCAGATAAAATATCCAACAGGTGGTATCACAAAGTTTTGGTTTGAACCGCATCGCTACTCAAAGGAAGTCAAACTGAAACGCTGGGAAGGCGAGGACAGTTTCGCATCGAATCAGACAGCAGGCGGATTGAGAATCCGTGAAGTCGTAAGCTATGACCCTGGCTTAGTACTGCCTTCTGTTACGAAAAAATATTACTATCTGGCCAGCTTCAATGCTGCTAATCCTGACACCTCGTCGTCAGTACTTTCGAGTGGCGTATTGGGCGGTAAAACGCAGTATTATTGGCCCGACTACAAACCATTACCGGAGACAGCCGGGGTATTGATAGAGGAAGATATTTTTTCCACCCAATCAGTTCTACCAATATCCGAAAATGCAATGGGGGTACATGTGGGTTATTCACAAGTCATTGAACGGTCTTCGACGGAGGGGTGGAAGGTGTATCAATTCTCGAACTTCGACAACGGGTATCGGGATGAGGCACCGTCGGGTTTTCTCCAACCTAGTGCGACACCTTATCAGCCGTACAACAACAAATCTTATACCAGAGGAAAGCTGCTCAACCTCGCAAGCTATTATCAGAATGGAAATCTGGCTTCAAAGACAACACAGACTTTTAGCCCTATCGGACCGCTCGGCGAGTATTCTGCACGCTCTGTAAAGACGTTGGTGGAACTATTGTGTCAGACTAATCATAAGGTTTATGAAGGCACAGCAAGTTTGATAGATGTAAGGAAGTTTCTTCCGACGGAGATAGTTCAAAATACTTATGACCAGGATAATCCGGTTCTATTTAGTAGTTCTATGACCAGCAGAATGTATTGGCCTAACGGACAACTGGATACAGAGGGGCAGAGTGATAGTCGTGGAAGGATGATAAAAAACAGGTACAGATACCCATTCAACCAAGGCGACGCGGCAAGCATCGCTATGACTAGTAAACACATAATTGGCCCGGTTGTTGAAATGCTTAATTATACCGGTCTGGATGTGTCGCCAACTCCGATTAGAGCAACAACGATTTCCTACGATCTTTTTACAGGGAACTACCAACCTAAAAAGGTAGAAAGTAAACTTGGTTTTGCACCGTCTTTCACCACCGACATCGAATTCCTTACCTACGATTCGAGAGGAAACCTGCTGACTTACAAGGAAGTTAACGGGCCTGTCAATAAGTTGGAATATTTCGGTACTGCCAACATAGGCAAGACCGATTTACTCAAAAAGCGAACTATTGCAGACGGTACATCTACAGCGCAATCCTCGACCTACGATTACAAGCCGGCCATAGGCGTTGAAACAATCCAGGATCCGAATGGTAGAACGCTTTTCTATGAGTACGACAGTTTCAACAGGTTGAAATCCGTGATTTCAAACAATGCCGCCGGGCCTAAACGAGCGGGTTATTGCTATAATCTCGCAGGTCAGGTAGTCGATTGTGCCGCATTGGCGCCCGCCGGAACAGTTTCTGCACCTCCTTTACTGCTTATTTCTGAGGCTGCTTTGCCGGTAACGCTGGTTGAGTTCAACGCGGTCCGGCGCGAAAATGCAGCTCTGCTGTCGTGGGTAACAACCTATGAATCCAATAGTGACCATTTTGCAATTGAACGTAGCGGCAATGGGAAACAATGGGAAACGATAGCGATGGTGAAGTCGCATCGGGAAAGTGGTGAAAAACAATCCTACACTTTTACCGATACCATTCCATTACCCTCGGAAAATTTGTACAGGCTTAAAATGGTCGATCAGGATGGTTCTTATGCTTATAGTCGTATGCAAAGTGTGACGTTTGGGGACCAGCGTGAGGCCATACTCTATCCCAATCCGATTTCCGTCGGGAATAAGTTGCAGATAAGGGTATCGGATCCGTCGGCAATTACGCGAATTGCGATTTTTGATTCTGGAGGCGATGAGGTCCTGTCAACTCCATGGCAGCCAGAGATTGATGTTTCGAGCCTGCCTGCTGGGGTGTACGTCGTACGCATTGCCTATCGCGACGGTTCGACAGGGATCCACCGGGTCGCAAGGCAATAGCCCGTCCTTTTTTCTATTCATTTACTTAAATTCAGATTCAGGTATGAAACACACATTATCCTGGCTCGTGATCTGCATGCTTGTGCGGATCACAGGCTATGCACAGCAGACAAATACGCGTAACTACATTATCCATAAAACTTATAAGCAGTCGGGAGCAAATGACGACGACGTGAATAAGGTCGCCACACAAGTACAGTATTTCGATGGTCTTGGCCGACCGCTACAAAAGGTGACAGTAGCACAGAATCCGGTCGGTCAGGATTTCGTCGAACCGTTGGAGCACGACGCGGCTGGCCGGATTATCAAGAAATACCTCCCTTATGCGGCTTCTGGAAATGGGGCGTTTCATGGAAATGCGACCAGCGAAGCCACTAATTGGTACAATGCCAACAGTGCCGGCCTGGTATCGTCGGATCTGGGAAGGTCTTATCAGGAGACATTCTTTGAACCCGCACCGACTAATCGCATCTCGGGAGAACGGGCTCCTGGTAATAAAAGCAGCACTTCGGTCATTAAACAAAAGGTGAATACGGCAAATCAGGTCAATCGCTATGACTATGATCCCGTGACAAACACCATGGTTCAGGTAGGATCGTATGCAGCAGGAACATTGACTTACAAAAATATTACCGACGAACAGGGTAATGTCAGCAACGAGTTTGCCGACTTGCTCGGGCAGGTAATCTGTCGGCAGGTTGTTATCGATGTCGGCAATGTTTTGTCCACCTACTACATTTATGACGATGCCGGGCTGTTGCGGAGTGTTTTTCAGCCGAATTATCAGGATGTGCCGTCGTTGACCGATCACGCGTTCACCTATGATTACGATGAGCGTGGCCGCATGACCGTCAGGCGAATACCCGGCGGAGGTGTGACGGAACTCGTATAAGACCAATATAACCGACTGGTCCTTTCCCGAGATCCCAATCAGTTGGCGCGTGGTGTATGGGCTTTTTCCAAATATGACGCATTAGATAGGCCAGTCGTTACGGGAGAAATAGTTTCAAATGCTACCAGGCAAAATTGGGCCATGACTGTCGATGCCAACACCGAGCACCACGAGGAACGTAACAACGGTGCTGTTCAGGGTTATACTTTGGACAAAACGGCCCCTAAGACGGCAACGGAGGCGAATTTGTTAACCATTACATTTTATGATGATTATGCTTTTTCAAAACCGGCCAATCTGAACTACAGCGCCAGCTATTACCCGTCGTCCAATGCGAATGTAAAAGGCCAAACTACAGGCACACGTGCCAGGTTGCTTCCCGGGAGCGGAGCTGTTGGTGGTTGGCTGACATCCGTAACCTACTACGATGCGGAATACCGGCCCATTCAGGCTATTCGCGAATTGTCTGATTTGGGTGCAAACAGCAGGGAACGCATTTCAACGCAGTACAAATACGATTTGGCACCGGTCGCTGCGGAACAGAAAACAGAACAGCTTTTGCCTAACAATGTAACGCATACTTACATAGCCAGCTTCGAGTACGATCATGCAGACCGGCTGCTAAGTGTGAAGGAAAAGGTGATGAGTGCCAACAAGACAAAAGAGCTCTTTACGACCGCACATCGCTACAATACGCTTGGGCAGGAGCAAAGTCATTGGTTGCATTCGCCTGATAATGTTCATTACCTGCGCAAGACCAATCTGACCTACAACATCCGAAGCTGGCAAACGGAGGGGCGGACGGTTTATAAGCAGCAAGACAACAATCCTGAGCAAAATTTCTTTGGGTATAATCTGAGTTATGCCAACGGAAACAGCTACACGAATGGCAACATCAGCCAAATGCAGTGGCTCAACCAAAATGACGCTTCCTACACAAAGGGTCTCAATTTTACTTATGACCACGCGAGCAGAATGACCGGTTCTGCGGGCGTCGGCGGTTATGCGGATACGGAGGGCGGCGTTATCTATGACAAGAATGGAAATCTTAAAGCGATAGTAAGGGCCGGAGCGGCGGTCGATAACCTGACGTATACTTATTCTGGTAACCGGTTATCGTTAGTCAATGATGGCAGCGGAAGTAATTTGGGCGTCAAAAGCGGAGCGAGTTCTTACGGTTACGATGGGAATGGCAATATGACTTCCGACGGGAACCGGAGCGCGACGTTGACGTATAATTATCTCAATCTCCCTAAAACCATAGCGCTGGGAGGTAAAACGGCAACCTACGATTACGATGCACTCGGCGGCAAGCACAAATACGTTTTTGACACACTTACCTTGAAATACGCCGGTCAATTTCAATACCGGCAGGTCGGCAATGCCAATAATCCATACCGCATAGCGCTTTCAGAAGGCCAGGCTATTTTTCGTAACAACAATATCGCGTTCGAATACTACCTGAAAGACCACTTAGGTAACGTAAGGCTCGTTTTTGACGAAAAAGGCCAGACGTTGCAGCGCACGGATTACTATCCCTTCGGCCTGGAAATAGACCGCAACAATCCGGCACAGCAGCTGAAAGTGCGGAACGGCTACAACCGATATCTTTATAATAACAAGGAATTACAGGTTGGGATCGGATACCTGGATTGTGGTGCTAGGATCTATATGTCGGAAATTGGGCGAGCTGCCCAAATTGATCCGATGTCTCATCACTATTACCCTTGGTCTGCTTACGGATGGGTGATGAACAATCCACTTAAATTTACTGATCCGACAGGAATGTTAAGCACACATACCGATGAAAATGGTAACGTAGTAGCAGTTTATGACGATGGAGATTTAGGGGTGTATAAGCATCAAGGCAACGGAGATGGGGCGGCAAAAGCCGTACAGTCGAGATATAGTGAAGGTAATACAGACGCTGATGGACAACGGATGGGCCAGAGTTTACATGCCTTAAGTTTTGCTGACCAAAACCTATACAATAGGACAGGACAAGTAGCAAAAGCCGATATCAAAATAGATTTCGGTTCAAAAACTCTCACGGAAAGAGTTCAGGCAATAATCAATTCAGACCCTTCCATAGGGGAATACTTCAATAGGGCTGGCACTAATGGCGACTGGGATTTAAAGACGCATGTTTCAAACGGTTCGTTGCTGTATGGTAGATATGCATCACCAAGAGATGCGGGTAACTTTGCCGCCGGCGCGGTTGCAGAATTGTCCTTTATAGAACCCATCATTCAATTTGGCTATGGGGCCTACAACTTAACAAATAACAATAAGCCACTAACGGGACTATTATCTGCTAGTGTGGGAGCTTTAACTTTATGGTCGCCGGGCGTAGGGATTGGTGTAGGCTATTTGATAGGTAAGTATGGAGAAAGCAAACTTACTCAGCGGTCGATTGACATTGGGAAGAATTTCATTCGCAAACAGAAATAAATTGAAGATTATGAGGTTACTTTTTTTCATTACGGCAATAATGCTTTTAGCATCATGTTGTAACACGCATGTTGAGGTTATTTATGAATACAAGGGATTGGTAATCAAGCGGGTAGATGAGTGCGGGATTTCAACATTTTATTACGGGGACATTTCCAATAATTCACCAAGAGTATGGGTTGAATATTCCGGCATAAATGACGGCTTTTCGGGCTATTTGGTTTTCGGTGAGAGAGAAAAGGTAATGCTACTTTCAGGTGACGGCTATTTCAAATCCGCTAACAGTAACGTAAGAAAATTAGGATATAGAAGAATTGCTGCCCACGAAAGACCGACCTCGGGGAAAGGAGTTTATTATGTTATGCTCGCCACCAAGGCGGAGAGAGAAAGGAACATGAATACTGGAAGCGAGGTGAAAGTTTTTTATGATGACTGATGTTCAGCGATGTATTTGAGTGACTTCCTCGGGCGCAACCGTTTTTTGCTAAAGGCAGATAGCCATCGCCTGAATATCGGTCAATATTGTTTTCTTTTAATTAAAAACACACCTATGAAAACACAACCAACACACATCATGAAGAACTATACACACATCTTCAATAATGTAATCATTTGCCTGTTTATCTTTCATTTAATCACGATAACCAAAACCCTCGCGCAAGGTAACTTTGTGGAAGGCTACATCCTAACCAATCAGAATGACACGATCCGCGGACTTGTCCGTGACGAAGACTGGGCGGTGAGCCCGGAACGAATTGAATTCAAAAGGTTAAACACGGCGGCATTAACGTATGCGGCTGAAAATATTGCCGGTTTTGGACTAGTGTCGGCAAAAGAGATTTATAAGAGCAAGAAAATCGGGTTGCTTGACATTAGTTTAACTAACGCGTATACATTTACTCCGTCATTCGAGAGCAAGGACTCTGCGCAGGTATTTTTGCAGGAATTGGTAGGGGTTGGTAAAGTGACGCTGTTCGAGTTGATGGATCGTTCGCAACATTCCCGCTTCTTTATTGAAAAGGGTGGTAATTTGAAGGAACTCTACTACTATCCGTTCTACAAATCAGTTGGAGATAAGAGTTTCTTATTAGTGTATGACGAATATAAAAGGCAGCTTGCGAGGTTATGTGGAGATTCGAAGCGGTTCAATGGGCCCTTACCGCCGTACCAGGAAAAATATCTGGTGCGATATATTGAATCGTACAACGCATCATTTACAAAAGATAGCGTACGATCCCAGACGGAAAGCCGTCAGTTAACATTCGATCTCGAATTGAACGCCGGTGTCGACAGTTGGGAGGGAAGGGTTAAAATTCAAAATAAGCCGACTTATGGTTTCGGTTTACGGGTAAACTTCCCGCGAAAGTTTCGAAATCGCTACATCAGAGCGGCTATTTTCTTTACACCAGGTATTGGCGCCAGCTCTTCTTCGAGCACTTGGGAAAGCCGTACGGCCAGGACTATCGAGGTCGGCCTTGGCAGGTATATCGGTTCTGGACGTATACGGCCGTGTTTTGGTTTAAATGCCAGCATGGTAAACCGGGATTACCGGGCCGATTTTCTCGGACTTCACGCCGGTATTAGCTACAACCGGCGTATCAGCCTGGAAATAGGGCATTTCGGTAACTTTTATTGCATCCTGACAAAAAGCCGTTTCTTCATCCAGCCGAGGATCAGCCTTCATTATTTTGTCAATTTAAGCCTGAAACAGAAAAGGATGCGCTGAAATACCGGGCAGGGCAAAATGTGCAGAGAGACGTGGTTGCTTTGCAACTGCTTTCTCCAAAAAATCCGTATTCCGGGAATAGTCTGTTACAGCACTTTGTCAGTATCCTTGTCACATACCAAAACTAACTAACACCATGTCATTGTCCCGGGCTGAAATTTTGATTAACAAGCTAATCAGCAATAAGATATCCGAGGATGAACTGGCGGAGTTTCTCACAGGGATTTCTGATGAGGAACGGGGTAAAACCTACTCCGACGCGCTCGAAATTTACTTCAACCGTTTGTTGAAGGAGAGCAGGCCCAATGGCGAAGCCGGGCCGAAAGAATTATAGCGGATTACAGATATTACAATTACTCACCCCTCTATTAATTGTTTGTTAAAAACTAAAAAAGTCAGTTTCCTAGGAATAGCCCAAAAGACACCATCCCCAGTAATGTGAGCAGGATTTCAAGAAGTTTTTTCGGAGCAAAGCTCCCGGAAGGTGATCCGCTACTCAACTGATACCATGTTATTAATACCGCTGACACGGATTATATAAGACTGTCGTGCTTTCATTTTTTAACATAAAGCTTTTCTCTCAGTATCATGACCAGTACCCATCACCTTAAATACAAAAACTATGGACCCAAATTCTACTGCTAGCCTGCGAAGGTTGCTTTTATGCATTTTCGTGGCTGTTTCCCTCGTCGGCCCGGCATTTGCGGGGGAAATCTTCGATAAGACGATCAAAGGAAAAGTTACTTCAAAAATAGACGGGGCGGCACTGCCCGGCGTCAGCATTGTCGTGAAGGGTACCCAGGTGGGGACTTCCACGGACGTAAGTGGTAATTACTCGATCAATGTCAACGACCCGTCGAAAGCTGTGCTCGTCTTTTCGTACATCGGACATGAAACCCGGGAAGTGGTCGTGGGAAATGAATCGGTGATTAACGTGGATCTCGCGGAAGGCGTCGAGACCCTGGGAGAGACCGTGGTTACGGCATTGGGCCTATCGCGTGAAAAACGCTCGCTGGGATATGCGGTTGCGGAGGTTCAGGGTAAGGATATCAGCCGGGTGGCACAGGAAAACGTGCTGAACTCCCTGTCCGGAAAGGTTCCCGGTGTTACCATCAGCTCTACGGGCGGCACAGGGTCGTCGGTGAGTATGATCATCCGGGGCGCTACCTCACTCAGTAACGACAACCAGCCGCTTTTTGTAGTCGATGGTGTGCCGATTGCCAACACCCTGAACAACATCAGCGAGGTAGGCAAGGACAACCGCGTCGATTACGGTAATGCGATTTCAAGCATTAACCCCGACGATGTTGAAAGCGTTTCGATTCTGAAAGGACCCAATGCGGCGGCGCTCTACGGCTCGCGTGCAGGTCACGGGGTAGTGCTTATCACGACTAAAAGCGGTAGCAAAGCGAAGAAAATGACTGTTTCTGTCAATTCCAGTACCGTTTTTGACAAACCTTACAAATACCTGAACATGCACCACAAATTCGCGACAGGTATTCTCCCTTTTACACCCGACAATAACCCATACCCGGGAGGTGTGCTGATCATCGACGAAGGATCCGCCGGAGGAGTAGGCCCCGAGCTGGATAAGGGGTACAAAGCAGTGCAATGGAATAGTCCGAAAGATGCCAGCGGTAAGCCCATTCCGACCGAGCTCATTTCTCATCCCGACAATGTAAAGAACTTTGTCCGCACGGGCATTACGACCACCAATGGCGTATCCATCTCCAACAGTAACGACCTGGTGACCTACCGTTTGTCGTATTCAAACATGTCGAACCGCGGCATTATCCCCAACTCTGATTTGTTTCGCAACTCTTTCAGCGTGAATTCGTCCGTACGTCTCAGCAAGAAGCTGACTGTAAGCACCAACGTTGATCTGAGCCGCAATAATTCGAACAACCGGCCGTCTACCAACCGTGGAACCAACCCGCTGCAATGGGCCTATGCGGTATCGCCGCACATCGATATACGTGACCTGCGCAACTATTGGGTGCCGGGACAGGAAGGTTTACAGCAGTTGTCGCAAGGACCGGGTGCTTATAACAACCCCTGGTTTTTGGCTTACGAGGTCAATAACAGCTTTGTCCGTGACCGGGTTTTCGGAAATGTGAAGGCCGACTGGCAGATCACACCGCATTTGAGCTTAATGGGCCGCTATGCACTGGACACCTATCGCGAAGAACGCCAGACAAAAATCGGCAATAGTTACACGAACGACAGCCGCGGCGGTTTCGGTGTGATCAACCTATCGCGGTTCGAGCGTAATGCGGACTTCCTCTTAAGTTACAAGCGTGACATCAATGCGCTGAGTGTATCGGTTTCAGGCGGCGGTAACACGCGTTACCAAAAGAACACGGATTTGAATTCGTCCACCAAAAACGGCACAGGGTTGATCATTCCCGGCCTTTACACCCTGGGAAATATTGCCCCTGCGAACCTCAATTATAACAATGTGTTATACGAAAAAGCGGTGTTCAGCGCTTACGGATTGGTAAACCTCGGTTTCAAAGACATGGTTTACCTGGATTTGACCGCCCGAAACGACTGGTCGAGTACATTGCCTAAGGCCAACCGCTCGTACTTCTATCCATCGGCTTCTTTGAGCGTGCTGCTGAATGAAATGTTCCCGATGGCGAACCAGATCAGTTTGTTCAAGCTGAGAGGCGGCTGGGCACAGGTAGGTAATGATACGAACCCATACAGTTTGCTGGCAACACTGGGCAATGCAGGTGCGTGGGATGGCGTCACCCGTTTGTCCAAGCCCGGACAAATCCTTCTCCCCGACCTTAAACCGGAGATCGCAACGTCGTATGAATATGGTCTCGACCTGAATTTCTATCACAACCGCGTGCGACTAGCTGCCACATATTACCAGGTTGAAAACCGAAACCAGATTATTCCGACCAAAATTTCAGGGGCCAGCGGCTATACAACCATGAACATCAATGCCGGCTTGCTCGTGAGCAAAGGTCTGGAACTGACATTAGGCGGAACGCCGATCGACAAGAATGGCTGGCGCTGGGATATCAATGCGAACTGGTCAAGAAACCGGACAACGATTAAATCATTGTCGGAAGGGCTCGACTCTTACACACTCTGGACGGACGCCAAGGGAGGTGCTTGGACGTATGTAGGCGAAAAGATCGGAGATATTTATGATGCCGAGATTGTGACCGTGAAAGATAAGAACTCGCCATACTTTGGCTACCCTATTCTGGACGAAAATGGTTCCTGGCAATCGATCGCCGCGTCGAAAACGCGCAACAAGATCGGGAACTTCAACCCGGATTTCATCCTCGGTTTACAAACTTCACTGTCCTATAAAGGTTTCAGCCTCAATATGTCGTTCGACTGGCGGCAGGGTGGTGATTTCGTGTCGCAAACCTACCGCTACGGCGAATCCGACCTGAAATCCCAACGTTTCCTTGATAACCTGATCAATCCGAATGGTATGACCGGCGACCAGCTGCGTAACTATTTGGTAGAGAACAACAAGGTGGTTATTCAGGGAAACAAATTCAATATCGTCGGTGGCCCTACCAAAGAGTATGGAGGTTTCCCGTTTGAATACGGAGGCAATACCTACGATTATGCCGTATTCAATCCGGGTGTGATCGCTCAATACAATGAAGGCGGTGAAATCACAGGTTATACCGAAAACCTCGGTGGCAAGGACACGAAATACATTCCCTACGGCGACAACTATCCCTGGGATTTCACACGTGCCGCTACATTCGATGCTTCATTTATCAAGCTGCGTGAAGTGTCCCTGGGCTACGACCTGCCCGCCAATTTTGTCAAACGCCTGGGTCTGCAAAATGCGAATGTGGCCATTTACAGCAGAAACATCATTCTTTGGACCAAAGCGAAAATCGGTATCGATCCCGAGCAGGCGTTCCAGCAGGAGTCAGGCGCGCAGGCGGGCACTCAGTTCAAGCAGGGTATCGAGCGGTATAACGTGACCCCATGGGTGATGCCATTGGGCTTCAAGCTTGGGTTAACTTTCTGATAAAGAATCATATAGTATATTTAAATATAAATAAACTCATGAAAAAGTTTCATAACAAGTTCGTCATCATACCGCTGCTGCTGGCATGCATGATCTTTTCTTGTAAAGATCTGACGGAGCTCAATGAAAACCCGAACGGCGTCACACCCGAGTCGGTAAACCCGAACCTTGTGTTGCCGACCGTGTTGACGGAGGCCGCAAAATTGTACGTAAACCTGGGTTATCAGGACATCGCAGGCGTCGTGCAGCACACTCAGAAAGATGCGTGGTCGAGCGGGCATAATGACTACGATTGGGGCGGCGATCAGAGCTGGAACGCCTATTACGACGTGCTGCGTAACAACGACCTGGTCTATAAACGTGCTTTGGAAACGAATTTCGAGTTTCACCAGGGTGTATCGCTGGTCATGAAATCGTTCATGTTCGGGCTGATCACCGATCTGTGGGGCGATGCGCCCTATACCACTGCACTGAAAGGGGAAGAAGGAACTACGGCGGATATTCTGCCTGCATTTGACAGCCAGGACAAGATCTACGCGGGCATTATTGCCGATCTCGAAAAGGCCAATACTTTGCTTTCCAAGCCGAAAGCCGAATATGTAGGTATCATCGACAATGTAGACGTTTTCTATGGTGGTAACCCCACGAAATGGCGCAAAATGGCTAACTCGCTTTTGCTGCGTTACTATATGCGCATTTCGGGCAAGCAGCCCGATATTGCCAAGGCAGGTATCGAGAAAATCGTGGCGAATGCAGCACAATATCCCATTATCACTTCCAATGCGGATGACGCCACCATGGGCTTCCCCGGGAACAGCGAAGCCGATTCCTGGCCGGCCAATACCGTGAGCGACGCCAGCGGAAGCAATTACCGCCGCATTAAAATGTGCGCTACACTGGTGGAAAGGTTACAGACATTGAAAGACCCGCGGCTCGGGATCTGGGCCAATAAGGTGGAAATACCATTGGTAGTAGATCCAACTCAACCAGCCGGTACTGACAAGATCGTAGACGGCAAGCGGATACTTTCGCCGGACAAGGTGAAGAATGCGCAAGTAGATACCGACCCGGAATATGTGGGATTGCCGCCGAGCTTCTCAGCATTACCATCAGCGTATAACCTCAACCCTACGCCGGGGCAGACGTCCTTCAACCCTCACGTATCGTTTTTGAACAACATTTACAAAGCTGCCAAAGGACCGTTGCTGCGGGCACGGCTGATCTCGGCTGCCGAGGTGAATTTCATCCTGGCCGAGGCCGCACTGAAAGGGTGGGCTACCGGTGTTGCCAAAGACCGCTACGAAGCAGGAGTAAAGGCATCGATGGAGACCTGGACGGTGGGCGACAAATACGCCGCTTACATTGCAACACCAGGTGTGATTTTCGATAATACATTGAAACAGGTGCTCGAACAGAAATGGATCGCCAGCTGGACGGCTGCTACCGAAGCCTGGTTCGATTACCGTCGCACCGGTCTGCCTGCATTGAAGGCGGGTCCGGCGGCCAAGCGGGAGGTTTTGCCGGTGCGTTTCTATTACATGCAGGATGAGCTGCGCATCAACAAAACGAATGCGCTCGATGCCGTGAGCAAGCTGGAAGTTACCGGCTATTCGCAGGCCGATAACGGTAACAGTGCGTGGTCTAAGCAATGGCTTTTGCAAGGAACGGGCAAGCCGTGGTAGTCATATTTGTTTTAAGGTGAGTATTTAAAACCGGGACTGTCGGGAATCATCCAGCAGTTCCGGTTTAGTTTTCATAAAATCCCATCTCCATCATGAAATTCAGGGCGATTCTCTTTTGCTGTTTCTGCCTGTACATAAGCCAGGTTGCCGTTGGTCAGCATTTCAGGGCAGCGGCAGCCGTAAGGTTGATCACGCCCGATCCGCTGCTGCCGGTTTCGGGCGGCATTGGTACCCCCAAAAAAGCGACTGAAAAAAATGGTGAGCTGTATGCGAGGGCATTTGTCATGGAGAAGGGCGCAGTGCGGATAGCTATTGTAAATGTGGATAATCTCGGCTGGCCGGCCGCCTTGGGCAACAGGTCGAGAAAGCTTATCAAAGGCGTCGCGCCCGAGAATGTGCTCATAGGCGCTACGCATACGCATAGCGGGCCCGACGCTTATGGTTTTCCCAATGAAAAAGGCGAATCGTTCGCCGACCTTGCCTACCTCGATCGTTGCGTACAGCAAATTGCTGATGCTGTGAACGAGGCAGTCGGGAAGCTGGAAGATGCTTCATTGAAAATTGCGGTGGGTGAAGCAAAAGGCAAGATCGCCTACAACTATTACGCCGACCAGCTTTATGATCCGCGTTGCGGTGTAATCCAGGCTATTGCGACTTCTGGGGCCAACAAGGGCAAACCTATTGCGACCCTGGTGAACTACGCGGTGCACCCGGAAGTGATCGGGTCGGGAAGGGGTATTCTGAGTCCCGACCTTTGCGGACCACTCTATGACCGCATCGAGTCGCAGGGTGGAGGAACGGCCATTTTTATGAACGGCGCGCAGGGCGGAATGGTAACGGCGGATAACCGTCTTGAAAACGGGAAGGAGGCCAATGATTGGAGTGAATGCAAAAGGATAGGCGAGCTGTTGGCCGACGAAGCGTTGAGAATCGTGAAAGATGCGGCAGTTCAGGAAAATCCCGATGTCTACTGTGTTTCCCGCAGGATTGAGTTCCCGGTTGATTCCGAGATCATGCGTTTTATCCTCCAAAAATCACCCATTAAGAATGAAATGGCCGGTGATAACCGGATCGTGACCCTGCTTAACCTGCTCAATATCGGTACCGCCCAGGTGCTGACAGTGCCGGGCGAGGCATTACCGAATATCGGGTACTATGTAAAAAGGCATATGAATACCAAACAGCCGTTCCTTTTCGGGCTGACGAACGATGCCTTTGGCTATATGCTTACGAAGGTGGATTTCAACAGTTTTAAAAGGTATGACTACGTAAGCCGGACTAGCCTGGGCGAAATGACAGGCGAGATTTACATCGAGCAGGCATTGAAATTAGTAAAAGACAGCCCCGCGCCTGCACCGACAGCATCTAAGCCGACTGTGCCCGGCAAGTAAACCGATTTTTCAAACCAAATAGGAGTGATCATGTTTTTGAAAATAATCCTCAAATCCGTTTCGTCTATACTGTTGGCAATTTTTGCCAACGTTTTTGTGAATGCACAAAAAGTAACGCCTGAAAATGCGTTGGAAAGTTATCTTAACAATGGCGACAAAACCTTTAAATGGGAAGTGAAAGAGACGTTCAAACGCGACGATCTGACATTTTACCAAATACTCGTTACCTCGCAGAAATGGCGCGAATTTACCTGGACACACCAGATGACGGTGATCGTACCCAGGGAAAACCGGCACGACGACGCATTGCTTTTCATTACCGGCGGCTCCAACGCCAACGGGCAGCCGAACTGGAACAGCAAAAAGGATGAAAAAATGTACGCATCGCTCGGCGCGGTGGCTACTACGAACCAGGCCATCGTGGCATTGCTGAAACAAACGCCGAACCAGCCGTTTTTCGACGATCTTACGGAGGATGCACTGATTTCTTACACGTTGCACAACTTCAAAAAGGACAAGGACTATACCTGGCCGCTGCTTTTTCCGATGGTCAAAAGTGCGGTGAAGGCGATGGACGCGGTGCAGCAGTTTTCCCAAAAACAATTGAAGCATACAGTTAACAGCTTCGTGGTCACGGGCGCGTCCAAGCGCGGGTGGACAACCTGGCTTACAGGCGCAAGCGACAAGCGCGTGGAGGCGATCGCGCCGATGGTGATCGATGTGTTGAATATGCCGGTAAGTCTTGATTATCAGATTAAATCGTGGGGCGATTACAGCGTCCAGATCGAAGATTATGTAAAACTGGGCATTCCACAGTCAACCGGCTCGCCCGACGGGCAGGCTATCACGACGATGATCGATCCTTTTTCCTACCGCTCGAAGCTGACGATGCCCAAGATGATATTTATGGGGACTAACGATGAATACTGGGTGGTGGACAATATCAAAAATTATCTCGACAAAATTCCCGGAAAGAATATGCTGCATTACGTGCCGAATGCGGGCCACGACCTGGGCGACGGTAAGCAGGCTATGGAAGCCCTGAGTGCGTTCTTCGGCGCTACGATTAACAAGCGGCCTTATACCGAATGCAAGTGGAGCCAATCGATAGCTAACCGGAAGGTGAATCTCGATATCAAGGCTACTTCCGATGCGCTGGTGGATGTGATCCTGTGGTCGGCCAACTCGCCGGACCAGGATTTGCGGAATGATACCTGGACCGCGCAGAGTTTGAAAATAAGCCGGAAATCCGACGTAAAGGTAACCGCTGAACTACCTGCAAGTGGTTTCAGAGCTTTTTATGTGGATCTAAAATACAAAACGCCCCAGGGTGACGTGTATACGGAGAGTACAAGAGTGTTTTTAACGGATAATAAGTCGGTTCTGTAAATCTTCGAAATAGGTGTAACTATACCTAACGGGAAACTTCAAATAGCCATGATCAAAAATAAAAGAATGCTTTGGTGGGCCTTGCTATGCCCTGTTTGGATGTCTTTTTACGCGGGAAGCGATGAGCAACCTGAAAGAACGGTGAAGGAAGTGATCGACCGCGCGGTGACACGACTCTATGAAACACTTACACCCGCGCAACTTGATACCATTTCGGATGCGTATATCCTGAGCGTTCTCAGCGATCGTGACAAGGAAACGCTGGCAACGCGTTTCTGGACTTTCGAAGTGAATGTTCCGGTAAGAGTATCGCTGATGCGGCATACCGGGCAGGCCATGCCCCCTTTCTGGCTTCAACAAAGCGGGTTTAGAAAAACACAGATGCTTGTTAAAAACGAAGAATATACCTACGAAGTCTGGCAAAAAGATTTCGAAAAAGGCCAGGTAGGGCTTGGGATCAATGGTTTTGACAAAGATCGGCCGGTATATTTCATTAGCGTAGCGCCGCTGGACAAGACCGAAAAATTGGCGGTCTCGAGCGTGGTTCCTGCACAGTATGCATTAAGTACGTTGCAAAAGGGCGCATTTACTTACCACGACTGGGACGGTCTGGTGTTGACAGAAGTGCCCGACGAACTGAAAGGCCAGACGCTCTTCACGACGGTGCGTGGACGCGCACGGGAGGCGCACCTGGTGAATGCATTCAGAACAACAGCGACGCCGTCGTCAGAAAAGCCCGACCAGGTGATCATGACATGGAGTGGCGACCCCGCTACCACGGCGAATATCCAGTGGCGTACCAGCTCTAAGGTGTTAAGGAGCAAAGTGAAATGTTGGAAACCAGGTGCTTCCGACACCCTTTTTACGGATGCTTCGGCATTTATGATGGAGGACAGGCTGTTGCAGAACGACCGGTTCGTGAACCGCTTTACCGCGCAGCTTAAGGGGTTGAACCCGGGCTCATTGTACCATTATTCGATTGGTACGGGACGTGCATGGTCACCAGCATCGTCGTTCCGTACTGCCTCCGATCGCGTGAAGGATTTCTCGTTTATCTGGTTCGGCGATACGCATTACTCACCTATATGGGGCGATATGGCGCAAAAATCCATCAAACGACACCCTGAAACGGCCTTTTTCTCCATCGCAGGCGACCTGGTGACCACCGGCCTGCACCGCGACGATTGGGACCAGCTCTGGGCGCATGCCGGCTCTACATTCAGCACGCGACCACTGATGCCGGTGCCGGGCAACCACGATAGCCAGGACGGTCTGGGTGCATGGATGTACAAGGAAATGTTCAGCCTGCCTGAAAACGGCCCTGCCGGACAGCCTTCTGAAATGACCTACGCATTCAACTACCAGGATGCGCTTTTCCTGATGATCGACGCTACGCTTTCGGTGCCTGAGCAAAGCAAATGGGTTGAAAATCAGCTCAGGAATTCGAAGGCCAAATGGAAGTTTGCGATGTTTCATTTTCCCCCCTACAACTTCGAGGAGCCTTACGACGAGATCAAAAGGGAGTGGTGTACGCTTTTTGACAAATACCATGTGGATATGGTCATGAGCGGGCATATGCATTACTACTTGCGTACGAAGCCGATGTTTAAGGAGAAAGAAGTTGCGAGTCCGGCAAAAGGCACCATTTACCTGATGTCAATCAGCATTCCCGGCAAGCAGGTACGGTGGCCGAAGGAGGATTATGCGGTGGTAAGGTATAAAGATGGTCCGCTTTATCAGCATATATCGATCAAGGGAAATACGTTGCATTACAAATGTTACAACCCGGAAGGCGAGGTAAAAGACGAGCTGACGATTACGAAATAGTGTTTAATAACTTGAATTATAATGACCCGCATTACATTACCCGTTATCCTATTATTTTTTGTTGTTTTCAAAACCCACGCGCAAGTTGAAACGATCAGGAAGGAATTTCTGGACCGAACCTCTAAAAATGTGCTGGTAGCATCGCACCGGGCGGTGCATCACCAATTACCGGAAAATTCGCTGCCAGCGATCAGGGAAGCGATCCGATTGGGCGTTGATATTGTAGAAATTGATGTAAAAGTGAGCAGGGATGGTATTCCAATGCTCATGCACGACGGCAAAATTGACCGTACTACCACCGGCAAAGGCGACCTTGAGACGCAAAGCTTCGAAGAGCTCCGGAAATTACGGCTCGTTTCCAACGGCAAAGTGACGGACGAAACGATCCCGACATTAGAGGAAGCATTGCAAACAGCAAAGGGGCGCATTATGGTCGATCTTGATCTGAAAACAGAACGAATCGACAAGGTAATCGAGGTTGTAAAGAAAATGGAGGCAGGCGACTTTGTATTCTTTTTCGACAGCGACTACGAGATACTCGCGAAGGTCGACGCTGCTTCTAAAAACTACATGCTTATGCCGCGGGCCTATTCGCAAGCCATGGCTGACTCTGCATTGACACGCTTCAAACCGGAAGTCGTACATATCGATTCGAAATTCTATACGCCCGAAGTCACGGGTCTGATCAGAAGCAAGGGGGCGAGGATCTGGATCAACGCATTAGGTACCCCGGATGTTGAAATCAGGAAAGGGAATGTCGTCGAAACGCTGAAAAGCCTTGCCAGCCAAGGTGCCAATATCATCCAGACCGACGAGCCGGAGAAGATGATCCGCGGGTTGAGGGAGTTGGGGTTGCACCGTTAAAACACAAAAGCCATTCTGAGATCGTCAGGATGGCTTTTGTCTCAAATTAAAAATCCAAGAGGCTTAATTCAGCTATAAGAATGGGCAAATAGTGGTTTTTTACTTCCCAGACGATTGAGAGGTCAATGCCAAAATAGTCGTGAACGATCCGGTTTCTTAATCCTCGAATTTTATGCCAGTCAATGTTCGCGTGGCGATCCCGGAACTCCTCGGGTAGCCGATTGGCCGCCTCGCCTATGATTTCAAAATTTCGGATTACTGCATCAACCGTTTTGTCGTCATCGATAAATTCTTCAAACGTAAGATTTCTGGTATAGTAGAGAATTTTGGTTCCGCTATCTAGCATATCCTGCACAAGCAGTGAAGGTCTGCGTCTAGACATAAAGTATTTCCGAAGATATCTCCTCAAAATACCGGGGTTTTATGCCTTTTTTGGATACCAGATCGACAGGTTTTCCAATGCGCTCCTCAATCAGATCGGCGAGGTCAACGAATTCGATTCCGACAGGCTGGCTAAAATCCACAATAATGTCTACATCGCTTTCCGAACTGAAATCATCTCTTACAATCGAGCCAAACAACCCGATTGAGGTTACGTGATATCTATCCGTGAGTTCTGGTTTCAATTCTTTCAAAATCTGCACAACGTTAGATAAGGCATCCATTTGAGCATTCGTTTGGTTAGTTAAATCTAGCCCTTTTATCATTAATTGACACAAAAATGTTAGCGATTATCCGTCGCTTTTCACTCAAACCGCCTGTTAGCTCCATTCAATTCTCCATGCGTGCTGATGGCGACGGCGGTGAGGATCGCGAAAATGGCGATAATGAATGCGAAGTTGATGGCCCAACGACTGATATTGAGACCGCGGTCGGAAAAGGATGCCTGCGTTTTTTTCATGAGGAAAGCCAGTACCGCCACATTCAGAACGTAGAGGTATTGTTCGATGCGGTAGAGGCTCATGAATGCGCAGGTAATGAGAATGCTGTAAACGGTGTACAGGCCGAGGTTAAGAAAGAAAAATAGCTGAATAGCCGCGTATGTAAGCGCGGAAAAAGGTGCTTTTGTCCCGATATAGTATTTAAATACACCATAACCGGCAAATGCCAGTACCAATAGCAATGCTACCCATTGTACGGCATTCGTGATTCCGGCCGCATCGGCGAGCGGGTCGAAACCCTGGATCGTTTCAACCAGTCTTTTCGTTTCAAACGACTGATCCCAGACGATGAATGGGATGATTAACGTCAGGATAATGATCGGTGCGAGCATGCGCGAGCGCGAGCCCTGCATATCGGTAGTTTCCCATTCGGACGTGAACGTGCCGTACGCCATTCCCACGCCGCCGAAAAAGCCGATCGAATATTCCATGACGTTCCAGAAGTTGAAATGAATGCCTGACACGCTTCCCATTACCTGCAGGAAGTTGCCGAATGCAAAGCCGAAACCGCTGCCAAGTCCGGCGAAAATGGCCAGCCTTATTGCCGAACGTTGCTGATGGCGGATCATGTGCCAAAACAACGCGACGGTCATTCCAAGACACGCGGCCCAGGCTTCCGAGCGCGGCGGTGTCATAAGCCAGCCGAGTTCCTCGATGAGCAGGTAATAAAAAATGATCGCCCCGGCGGTCATTTCCGTGATTAGCTGCGGCCATTGCACTGGTTTTTCGCGGGAAGAGGCCAGGGTAAGCCCGAATAGCCCTCCGCCGATCAGTCCGAACAGCCCACCGATAATTCCGAGCATCAGAAATCCGTAATAGACGTTCCCGAATTCGAGCCCGCGTGCAAAACCGACGACTTTGCCGTAGCTGATGATACCGCCTATACCCCAGCCAGCCGCCGAAGCCAGGGTAAGCTGGAATGCTTTGGCATACCAGTCTTTGCGTTTGGCGATCAGGACGATGCTCAATCCGCCGATACCGCCTGCCCAGGCGGCGCCTTGTTCGTGCCCAAACTGGCCGCGTATGGCCCAGGCCGTGCCCAGTGACATCCCTGCAATGAGCAGGGCATAGAGTAGTTGTCTGTTATTCATGAACGGAATGCGACTAAGGGTTTGTGGGATAAATACTGGGTTGTCGTCTAAAAAGACTATAATCCTACCCTCGGCAGGGTGGAAATAGCCCGATTTGAGTTTGCAATAGTATTCCCGTTAAAAATTGCCACAACATTTTCGGAATACCAGACCCATGAGCAGCAAAAAGGAACAACTCGCGATCTACGGCAGACCCAAGACCATTGAAAAGACATTTCCCTGGCCTATTTACGATGAAAACGAGGTGAATGCCGTTGCATCGGTTGTTGCGAGCGGCAAATGGGGCAATCCGGATTGTGGCGATGAGGTGGAGCGTTTCGAGCAGGCTTTTGCTGCCTATTGTGGAAGTAAATATGCCATTACCTGCGTAAATGGCTCGGTGTCGCTCCGGCTGGCGCTGATGGCATGCGAGGTGAAACCCGGTGACGAGGTGATCGTGCCGCCTTATACGTTCATTACTACGGCGTCTTCGGTGATTGAGTGCAATTGTGTGCCGATTTTTGTGGATATCGATCCGGAGACTTACAATATCAGCCCGGCGGCTATCGAGGCGGCTATTACCCCGCGGACGAAGGTGATCGTGCCGGTGCATTTTGGCGGGCTCGCTTGCGATATGGATGCGATCATGGACATTGCGCGACGGTACAACCTGAAAGTGATCGAGGATGCTGCACATGGGCACGGGGCCGAGTACAAAGGCAAAAAATTAGGCTCTATCGGCCATGTGGGCAGTTTTAGTTTTCAATCCTCCAAAAACCTGACCTCCGGTGAAGGCGGCATTGTCATTACCGATGATGATGATTTGTACGCGATGATGCATTCCCTGCGCAATGTAGGGCGGATCGAAGGCGGGCAATGGTATGAGCATTATAATCCGGGCTGCAATTACCGCATTACCCAAATGCAGGCGGTGCTGTTGTCGGAACAACTGAAAAGACTGGAAGAGCAAACGCGCCGAAGGAACGATAATGGTCTGTATTTAAGTAGTTTATTGGAGAAAATAGAAGGTGTTTCTCCTTTGGAACGCAACGAACATATCACGCTGCACGGTTATCACATTTACATATTCAAATACGACGCTTCGAAATTCGGTGGGCTAACCAAAAGCGAATTTGCCGCTATGCTAGCGGCCGAGGGTGTGCCGAGCTTCAAGGGTTACCCGCATCCGCTATACAAGCAGCCGCTTTTTCAAAACAAAACCTTCATGTGCTACGCCATTCCCGACAGCGCCGATTACAGCCGCACCTTTTGCCCGATAGCAGAACAAGCCTGTGATACGGACGCCGTCTGGATTCTCCAACATGCCATGCTGGGCGATCGGGAAGACATGGAAGCATTTGCAAGCGCAATTTTGAAAATTCAGGAGGCGGTCAGCTGACGCGAATGCCTCCTGTGCGGCGCTCTTACAATTCTTTCCGCATCATAATATCGGTCTGAATGTCGGTGCCGAGCGTGAAAAGGTGTTTATCAAATTCCACAAAACCATTTCGTTTGTAAAAACCGATTGCCTTTTCATTCTTTTCCCACACGCCCAGCCATACATAGGTGTACTGGTGTGTGCGGGCGATTTCGATGGCTTTATCATAAAACAGCTGACCAATTTTCTGTCCCTGCCAGGCTTGGAGGACATATATCCGCTCGATTTCCAATGCCGTATCATCTTTCAATTCACTTTGCGCAGGACCGTGGTTGATTTTGAGATAGCCGATCAGCTGGTCGCCATCATAGGCAAGGTGGAATTCTGAAAAAGGATTGCCGAGTTCGGACGCCACTTTTTCCAGGCTGAAACCGGTTTCCAGGTAATGCGTCATGTTTTCCTCTGTGTTAGCCGAAGAAAAAGATTCGTAAAAAGTGTCTATTCCAATTTGTCGGACGCTGTCCAGATCGTTGATGGTAGCTTGAATGATTTGTACGGACATGTTACTTTCCGGGTAATGCTTTTAATCTGACTCCTTCGCTATGAGCGGTAAACTCCGGCGCGTACATGCATTGGATCGTTGTGATACCATTGCTGAAATCGCCCTCGTGTGTTATAAAAAGCGGATATTCGAATACATAAGTTCCTTTGCGCAAGGCATCGAAAAAGAAATTGGTACTCGCGTCGCGCGTGCTTTCGTAGTAACCCAGACTACCTTGCCAGCGATAACCGCTCAGGACATTCACCGGTTCAAGCCCTGACGCCCGCATATCCTTCATATGCACATATTCCATATCCCGGTCGACGCGCAGCTCGATGCGTACTTTAATTTTATCGCCCACCTTCACGGCAGCGCCTTCGCGCACGGGTGTGAGCGCCGGGCCGGTATCTGTATTTGTTTCGACAAAAAGCTGTTTGGTGAGTTTTAAAGGTGTTTCGGCGAAGGTGATTTTGTCGAGATCTTCGAAGTATTGCCAGTAGACGGCGCCCCAGCCAGGGAGCTGAGAAGATGCCTTTCCGCCATTCACAATGAGATCGATATTCCCCATTTTTGCGGTTATTCCTGAATCGATGGTTTGTTTAAAATAACCGGTACCGCTTTCTGTTTTTTGGCCCGTAGAACTGATTTCCGTGTCACCAACGCGGACAGTGGCTTGCGGAGATTCGGCTAGCCAATCGCTCCCATTCATGAGCAGGGCATAGCAAGCCTCTGCGGTCGCTTTCGTGCTTTCCCAGCTATTGGTCTGCTTGTTTTTGAGGAGCCAGGTTTTCAGAGCGGCAATTGTCGATTGATCATTGCCAATTTCCTGAAACGCTTCAATGAGCAAAGCCTGGCGCTCAATGGGCGCCTCATGCCACCACCATCCGCGCTGGTTCGCCTTCCAATACATACCGAGCTCTTCGTTACGGATAGCTGTCTGGCGCAATGATTCAAGGATCTGATTTGCCGTTTTACTGTCTTGTGTGCGCTGTGCTACTAATGCGGTCATGCCTTGCAGCAATTTGGATTGGGAAACCCAGGTAGCTCTCGCCCGATCGCGGTAGTACTGGTATGCCTTTTGAGATCCGGTTGGAATTGGCTGGCTGAAAAAGCTTCTCGCGTAAAGATATTGCAACGCTACCGGTCCCGGAACATAGCTTTTCAGGTCTGTTTTATATTTGATGAGGTTTTTGTAATCTTCCTGAATGCGTTTATCGAGGTAAGGAATGGCTTTCTCAAGGATCGCATCGATACCTTTCTGTTGTACGGGCTGGAATGCCTTGATCTTTTGCAAATGCCCGATGCCGGTAACGATATACTGGGTAATGTAACGATCATCAGGCCCGCCTTTGAACCAAACAAACCCACCGTTGCTGCTTTGCATTTCCTGTAATTTGACCATGCTTGCATTCAACTCGTTTTCCATTTTGGCAAGGTCGAACAGCAATGCAATGTTGCGTTTTTGCTCGTCTTCCGTTTTCGATGCCAGCACCCAGGGTGTTTCTTGCAACACCAGCGATTTCAGCTCCTGATTCTTGTGCAAATTACTTTGCAATGCTTCCTTACCTCTCCATAATTTGAAAATCTGCGCCATGCGTGTGGACGCATTTACGATATGCGACGCAAGCGAGTTGGCATAATAACGGTTCCAGGTTTGCTCGGCACACTCGTACGGATATTCCATTAAATATGGCAGGGATTGTACCGCATACCAGGCCGGGTTACTGCTGTATTCAACTGTTACCGACTGATGGGTCAATGTAGCCGACTGGGAGGATGCTGCCAGTTTTTCGAATGTAAAATGCTTCGTGCCGTTTCCTTTTATCGATAGCGGCATGCTTTCCGTTACCAGCATCCTGTTGGGAAGAACGGGCAGCATGTTTTCTTCTCCATCCGACAGGTTTCCGGCTTTCGCAACGGCCCGCCAGGTAACCATTTTGTTGAAGCCCTTTGGTATTTCCAGTGAAAACAGAACAGTTTCGCTTTGGCCGGCTGCAATTGAAAAGGCGTCAGACGGCCTGTTATTCCTGAAAAGATCATCCACAGGCAGGCTGGTTTCCGTATCGATCAGTTGAAGCACCACTTCGCCTTTCAGCATTGCTTTGGTAAGGTTCACTACCTTGACCGGGAAGTTGATCCGGTCGCCTTCCCGCAGGAAACGCGGGGCATTGGGTTGCACCATCAGTTCTTTTTGGGTAATGATCTCCTTAGAACTGTAACCCAAAGCAAGCTCCTGCGTGTGCGCCAGCGCCTGAAATTTCCATTTCGTGAGCGCTTCCGGCATCGTGAAGGAGAAGGTGATGTTCCCTTCGCCGTCGGTTTTTAAATCAGGGAGAAAGAATGCGGTTTCGTTGAAATTGGTGCGAAGCGGCGATGCTGCATTAACTGTCGGATTGGGTTCTGCGCCCTCTGTTTTGGTTTTTTCCTGATTGCGATTGAAGCCATAATCTACCTTCACAACCTCGTTCAACTTGGGATCTCCGTCCATGCCGATGGATGTATCCCTTTTTTCTTCCATTGCCATTGGTGCGGCTTGCGGCATGGATTCTGCAACGGCCCCCCTGACCGCCATTTGCATACGCCTTGGACGACTTCCACCGGCCACATCCGCGGCATATATCCCCAATCCCTGGATTAGCACATCATAGCTCTTCTCAAAATACTTGTATTCCCCATGCTCCGCATAACGGATATTTGCGTCTGCCGAACGGAAGTTGCCATTGTCGGTCCAGTATGTCAAGCCGGTTTGTTCGCGCCAGATGTGTGGTTTTGTCCATTGATGCGGGTAAAACTGATCCAGTGATGCGTCGTACATGCTGCCCAGCATTTCAGCAGCCACTTTTTCTTTGCGGTAACCGCTGATTTTGACTTTCCATGTTTCCTTGCTTCCGGGCAGCGTTTTGTCCCGGAATGTTTCATATTCAATTTGCAGGTCTTTATTCGTCCAGGGCACCATGATGGTTTCCATGTAGGTATGCACCCGGTTGTGCTTGACGAACATGTAATCCACGGAATAGCCACCACGGTCAGCTTCCGAAGCGGTATAATTAAAGGTCCTGACTTCATCATTTAGTGTGATGTAGGAAAAATCTTTCGTAGCTGATTTTTGATTGGTACTCGTAACCAAAAACACCTTGTCGGCGGAAGTACCCAACGCATATTGGCCTTTTTCGCCCGGCTCAATGGCCTTGCTGTGCGTGGGTGCGATGTACTGCGAATGCGTAAGTTTTTTAGCGTTGGGGTCGGTCAGTTCGATAAACTTGACGTCGGTGAGTTTTTCTCCGGCGGCATTAACCGCGCTGATCTGAATTTTATAGAAACCGGCACCGAGCCCAAATTCTGAGACTGGAATTTCGGAATCGGGGCTGAGACTAACGGTTTTACCGACGCCCACGCCAGCCACCTCCCAATTTTCCATTTCCGTTTCATCGTTATATTCATCGTTTGGAAAATTAGCCAGGTATTCGCTTTTAGTCATTACAAACAAATCGGGCTGTGGCCAGAAACGGGTCCTTATCAGCCTCTTTTCCGGCAAGATGCGTTCGATCCGGATCGTTGCGTCCGCAGGGGCAAATGCGCCGGCGAGGTTTTCGGTACGAACAGACAGCGATTTGAATTGGCCGACATCCATTTTGGAAGGGATATCGGCTCGCAGCACATAAGACTTGTAGCTCACTGAAATCAGCGTCTGGGAGCTCCTGGTCTCCCCATTACTGTCCGTTACATCTGCGTAGACAACGTAGTCAAACACCGGGTCCGTTTTGGAATCGATCTTGAGGTCGGGAATAGCTTCGAAATGAACCTGGAATGCACCGTCCGGGCCGGTCACGGTATCGCCATGTGCAATTTCCATAGGCTGCGCCGGTTGCCACCAGCGTTTGACCAGCCAGGTGTAGATCATTCTAGGCGTACGCATTACCCGGTACTTTACCGTCGCTCCATCGATTGCATTCCCTGCGTAGGCCAATGCCCTACCCGTCACATTTATCTGCTCGTTAACCTTGTAAGTGGTTTTAAGTGTGTCAAACCCTACGGCAAACAGCGGTCGTTTATATTCCTCTACACGGAAGTCGGCCCGGTACTCATCCCTGATCTGTATATAAAAATTACCGGTAAGCCCGCTTTGCGGAATATTAAACGAGCCATTAAAACTGCCGAATGCATTGACGTGATGCTTTGCCTCAGCCACATGCTCCGCATTCGCGTTATAGAGCGTAACGGTGAATTCCGCGCTCTGATCGTTGAGTACACGGGTACCTTTTCTGACAATACCCTTGTAGTAAACCGTCTGGCCAGGGCGGTATAAACTGCGGTCTGTGAAAAGATATGCTTGTATAGTCCCGTTGGCTTGTTCTTCAGTGTTCTCTTCATTATAGTAATACCTGCTTGCGTGTTCCTGCAAGAAGAGCCCATCCTGCTGATAAGTGATTTCCAGCAGCGTTTGTCTGGCACTGTTGGTTTGGGCCGGTGCAGGTAGCTCGAAACGGCCAAACGGATCAGTAGTAAACCTTGGTCCTTTAGTGCTGACGTAGCTCCTCGTATTATAGTTGTAGCTTTTTTCCCAAACCTGGACGGTTGCCCCGGCCAGCGGTTGACCGCTATCACGGTTCAGGACAAAGAAATCCTCTCCTTTCTGCACATAACTAATATCGGATACATAAAACAATGTAGCGCCGAGTACCGCTTCACCATTTCTGAAACCGGCGTCGGAACTCACCAATAGCACGTACTCTCCGGATGGTAAGCCCTCGGACTTTATTTCAACGGCGTGTTCCTGATAATCTCCGGTTTCCGGAAGTGACTGTTCCCAAGCGCGGAATGGCTTCAAACTCGCCAACCGGGTCCATTTTGTATCGTTGTCGTCCCGTTCCATACTGGTTCTGATTAGATCGTTGGCTTTGACAACCCGTACAAACAACTTGTTAAAATTCTTGTACTTCACCAGCATCCGGAACGGTTTATCGACAACATTCACTTGCTCCATTGAAAAGTAAAGGCTTTTCCGGATGATTTGTTTGGCCAGATTAAATGCATTGATTCCACCTTCCGTCTCCGGGTTTTTCCCGGCAATTCTTTGACAGATTTCCAGTGCTTTTACGCGCTCAAAGCGGAGTGTCGAATCACTTCCGGGTTTATAATTATCTGCCTCTTCATTGAGCCAAAGTGCTTTCAGGTACCATGCCTGCGCCGCTGCCGGCGTAGACTGGTATTGGTCGGCAATGTGACTGACCGCCATAAAATAAAGCGCGTCCTTATCCGGGTGTACGGATTTCTGCCTGACATATTGAAGACGGGCGAGATCGACGTCGATCAACGCGCCCGGATCCTTGTCTTCCAGGTGGAATGCGATTAGTTTCTGATAAAGTAGCAGGGCATGATGTTCCAGCGAAGCCGGATCTTTTGTTTCAAATTTCCGGTGAATAAAGTCGGCGGCAGGATCAAATGCCGACGCCGTGTTGATTTCAAATTTGTAGGCTGGTTTTTTGATATTGGGTTCGTCGGTAGAGAAGTATTCCAATGCTTTGAAAGTCAGCAGATCGTATAGGGTTGGCCGCAGTTTACGCGTATTGCCTTTGGTAATAATGGCGTCAAAGGGTTCAAGCCGGGTATTTTTCAAAAGTGCCTCGTCGCGGATCGATTCGAGGTATAATGCGCCTATTTTTTGATGAAAATCTTCGGTTCCCCAGGTAGCAATGTCTTTTTTATCGAAGTTGACCGTGGCGGTGCGGCGATAAAGTTGCCAGCGGACGGTTTGGTAGTAGAAGTAGTATTGAGATGCCAGTAGGTTGGTCAGAATTGACTTAGCAGGCCCGGTGCTGGCGGATATCTCCTTTTCCAGATCAAGAATAGACGCAATGGCATTATCCTCACGGTTCTCTGCCTGCAACTGTATCATATATACAGCCGCTTTAATTACCTGGGCATCCTGCTTGTCTTGTTTGGCAAGCAAATGTATTTTTCTTACCTGTTCCAGAGCATCCTTGTCAAGTCCTTTGCCGGTGAGCTCGTCGACTTTCTTCCACTCTGCATTATAATTTTTAACCGGGCCTTGTCCGTATGTGTGCATAGTTAACGATATGATAATGGTGATGATCAGATAGTAACCGAAGGTGTACGCTATTTTCATCGTGTGAGGAATTTGGTTTGTGATGATTGCTTAAAGATAATAAAACGCCGCAGTGTCAAAAGCGGCATTGAGCAGCCGGAAAGTGTCATTCGGCAAACAACATGGGGAGGCATTGCTTTGCAGAAGTATAAAACATCTACATTGCCTCTTTTTACAATATGAAGTATCTTTAAATAGTGCTTTGGCAAAATATAACTAATTACTACTCTTCTTGAACGAATTTTATTTTTAAGTAATCTATGCGTACGATCATGTTGGTGGCGGGGATCATCGTCGCACTGGTGTTGGGAAAGTTGTTTATTTTCTCAAAACCCGGTGAGGGGAAAGGTTCCGATGCGAAAAAGGGTGGGGATGCCAAGAATGCGAAATCTTCCGGCGGAGCCGTGCCGGTGAATGTATTTATTGTTGGTAGGGAATCTATCGAGAACCAGATCTTCGCTTCGGGTACTGTACTGCCCAACGAGGAAGTAAACCTGATGGCCGAAATTTCGGGCCGGCTCGTGAAGCTCGATATTAAGGAAGGGGCCTACATTAACAAAGGTCAGCTTATTGCTAAAATCAACGACCGCGAGCTCCGCGCACAGTTGCAGAAAGTAGCCTACAACCAGGATTTGAGCAAAAAAATAGAGGCGAGGCAGAAGAAGCTGCTGAACGTGGAGGCGATCAACCTGGAAGAATATGATGTGACTTCCAACAATATACGCGTTTTGGAAGCGGAAAAAGAAGTGATCGAGGCACAGCTTGAAAAGACGGAAATCCGCGCACCATTCAGCGGTCGGATCGGGTTGAAATTCATCAGCGAAGGAGCATTTCTGGCGCCGGGTACGCCCATCGTCACGATTGTTCAGAGCAATCCGGTGAAAATCGATTTTACCGTTCCCGAAAAATACAGCCCCAGTATCCGGGTGGGGAGTACCGTCAAATTCAATCTCGACGGGGACCCTTCGACTTACAGCGCCAAAATCCTGGCCATCGACCCGAAAGTGGACGAAAACCTTCGCACTTTACGCGTGCGCGCGTTGGCCAACAATCCCGAAGGCCGGTTTGTGCCGGGCATGTTCGTGAAAGTACTAGCCGACCTGGATGCTAACCGCATGGCAATGATGATCCCGACGGAGGCCATCGTGCCGGTCCTGAAAGGAAAGAAAGTGTTTGTTGTGAAGGATGGCAAAGCGCAGGAAGCAATGGTGACCACCGGCTTACGTACCGACAAAAAGATCCAGATCATAGACGGGTTACAGCCCGGCGATTCGCTGATTACTTCGGGAATCATCGCCATCAAACCCAACACCGCCGTGAAGGTCAACCTATGAGTATCTCAACCCTTTCCATCAAAAGGCCGGTTCTCGCGATTGTGATGAACCTGCTGATCATTTTGTTCGGGTTTCTGGGATATAAATTCCTGGGGATGCGCGAGTTCCCGTCGATCGACCCGCCGGTGGTATCCATCCGAACAAGCTATACGGGAGCGAATGCCGATATCATCGAGTCGCAGATCACCGAACCGCTCGAAAAGCAGCTGAATAGCATCGAAGGTATCAAATCGATCAGCTCTACCAGCAGCCAGGGCACGAGCCAGATTACCGTCGAGTTCGACATTGGTGTGGATATGGAGCGTGCCGCTAACGATGTGCGTGACAAAGTAGGCTCGGCTTCGCGGACATTACCGCTCGATATCGACGGCCCGCCGGTCGTAAGTAAAGCCGATGCCAACTCCGAGCCCATTATTGTACTGACATTCACGAGCAATACCCGCTCGCACCTCGAAGTGAGCGACTACGCCGAAAACGTAATCGCCCAGCGCCTGCAAACGATCGAGGGCGTGAGTGAAATCCGCATATTCGGGCAGAAAAAGTATGCAATGCGGATCTGGATGGATCCCATCAAAATGGCCGCTCTGGGGATTACTACCCAGGATGTGAAATCTGCGCTTGATAAGGAGAATGTGGAATTACCAAGTGGGAAACTCGCCGGCGACAATACGGAGCTGACCGTGAAAACCATCGGCCGCTTCCGTAGCGAAGAGGATTTTAATGAAATGATCATTAAAAATTCGGCCACTCAAACGATCCATCTCAAAGATATCGGTTCGGCGACGCTGGGACCGGAGAATGAGGAAACGATCCTGCGACTCGACAATGTGCCAATGATCGGTCTGGCGATTTCGCCGATGCCGGGGGCCAATTACCTCAATATTGCCGAGGAGGTCAACAAGCGGATGGAGTCCATTAAAAAGGAACTTCCCAAAGATTACAAGCTGGACACGCTGATCGACAATACCATTTTCGTCGAGCGCTCTATCGAAGAAGTAGGGGAAACGCTCTTGATCGCCATCGTTCTGGTAGTGATCATCATTTACCTCTTCTTCCGCGATTGGCTCATCGCCTTCCGTCCGTTGATCGACATCCCGGTGTCGCTGATCGGGACATTCTTCATCATGTACATCATGGGTTTTTCCGTGAACGTGCTTACGCTGCTCGCGATCGTGCTCGCGACAGGGCTCGTGGTGGATGACGGTATTGTCGTCACGGAGAACATTTTCAAGAAGATCGAGCAGGGCATGAGCCCGATCGAAGCGGCTATCAAAGGTTCGAATGAGATCATTTTCGCCGTTTTGTCGACATCCATTACGCTGGCGTCCGTGTTTTTGCCGGTTATTTTTATGGAAGGTTTTGTAGGAAAACTGTTCCGGGAGTTCGGTATCGTCATTTCCGCCGCTGTATTAATCTCCGCGTTCGTCTCGCTGACACTGACGCCGATGCTGAATGCATATCTGGTGCGCAAGACCCATAAGAAAAGCTGGTTTTACGAAAAGACCGAGCCGTTTTTTGAGAAAATTACCAATGATTACGGCAATGCGCTGGCGAAATTCCTCAAAATGCGTTGGGTGGCCATTCCGCTGGTGGGCATTACGTTGGGAATGATCTGGTTTTTTGGCAAAGATCTTCAATCGGAGCTGGCGCCCTTGGACGACCGCAATTGGTTCCGTATCAATATGACTGCGCCCGAAGGCTCTTCATTTGAATTTACCGACCGGTATGTTCAGAATGTAGGTAACATGCTGATGGACTCCATGCCGGGTAAAAAAGGCCTGATGCTGATCACCTCGCCCGGAAACTCAGGGCTTGGTGCGGCCAATACGGGAAGTGGCCGCATCGCATTGGTGGATAAGAAGTTCAGGAAGGAATCGCAGCAGGAGATTGCGGATTACATCAATAAAAAACTTAAACAAATGCCCGACGCCAAGTCGTTTGTCGTACAGCAGCAGACGATTTCGGTGGACTCCCGCGGTGGTTTGCCAATCCAGTATGTGATCCAGGCGCCGGATTTCGAGAAGCTGAGAGAATACCTTCCGAAATTCATGGAAGAAGTTTCGGAAGACCCGACTTTCGCGATTACGGATGTGAACCTGAAATTCAGCAAGCCGGAAATCCAGATCACGATCGACCGCGAGAAGGCGAAGTCGCTGGGCGTATCGGTACAGGATGTAGCCCAGACGATGCAGCTCGCATTTGCGGGACAGCGTTTCGGCTATTTCACGATGAACGGTCGGCAGTATCAGGTGATCGGTCAGTATGACCGTGCCAACCGCGACGAACCGCTGGATTTAAAAAGTATGTTTGTCAAAACCAATACGGGCAGACTGGTACAGCTGGACAACATCGTGAAAGCGGAAGAGGAGAGCAGCCCGCCGCAACTTTTCCATTATAACCGCTACATGAGCGCAACCGTGCAGGCCGCACTAGCGCCCGGGAAGACGATTGGCGACGGCATCGCCGCCATGGACCGTATCCGCGACAAGTTGAACGACGAGACGATTCAGACCGCATTGAGCGGCTCGTCCCGTGACTATGCCGAAAGTTCATCGAACACCATGTTCTCTTTCTTCCTGGCATTAATCCTGATCTATTTCATTCTGGCGGCGCAATTTGAAAGCTTCGTAGATCCGTTCATTATCATGTTCACCGTGCCGCTGGCGATCGGTGGGGCGGTATTCTCGCTTTGGTTCTTCGATCAGACCCTCAATATTTTCAGCCAGATCGGAATGATCATGCTCATCGGACTGGTAACGAAGAACGGTATTCTGATCGTGGAATTCGCCAATCAACTGCGGGAGCAAGGCAGGAGTATCCAGGAAGCGGCCCTGGAAGCGGCAACAATGCGTTTCAGGCCTATCCTTATGACGAGCTTGGCCACCGTCCTCGGCGCATTACCCATCGCGATGGCGCTTGGGTCAGCGGGCCGCAGCCGGATGTCCATGGGTATCGTGATCATGGGAGGACTTCTTTTTTCACTCGTACTTACGCTGTACGTGATCCCGGCCATTTATACATTCTTCTCACGGCCTAAAAACTTCGAGAAAATGAAAATGATCGAACGCGTCGCAAGGGACAGCGAGTTGGAGGAGCCTGCGCATTTCTGACCTGATCAAGGTTATTCGCGAATATATGGGAACGTGGCCTACCTCGTTCCCATACTTTTTAGCATTCTCACATGCGAGCCCAGGGCATTGCCGAAGTTGGCTTTGGCATTGTAAACCAATCCGAATTCTAATGCGGTGGCTTTTACAATGGGCGACAATGCGTGGTAGTGGATATGGGAAATGGAAGGAAAAAGATGGTGTTCGATCTGATAATCCAGCCCGCCAATAAACCAAGAGAGAATACGGTTCTTTCCTGCGAAATTGGAAGTAGTTTGCAACTGGTGAACGGCCCAGGCATTTTCAATGCAGCCGGTATTGTCGGGTTCAGGCTGCTCGGCGCCTTCCACGACGTGGGCCATTTGGAATATGGTACTCAATATCATACCTGCGGTACCGTGCATCAGGAAAAAGCCCGCCAGCCATTCCCAGAATGTCAGCGAGGTGAAGGAGAGCGGTACAATGCAGATGAAAAACAGATAAGCCAGTTTAGTGGCAATAAGTCTGATCAGCTCTTTCGTTGGATAGGGCTTCGTCATGCCCGACTCGGCCATTCTGTTAAAAACCCCGATCTCCTTGAAATCTTTCCATAAGAATGACACGGTCATCAGGCTGTACAAAAGGAAAGCATAGATGTGCTGGAACCGGTGAATGTACTTTTGTTTTTCCTGAAATGAGAGCCGTAAAAGAAACTTGCCCGTAATGTCTTCATCCACATCGTGAATGTTGGTGTAGGTATGATGCAATCTATTATGCTGAACTTCCCAGTTATAGGCGTTACCGCCCAGCAGGTAAATTGAGGCCCCGAATATCTTGTTCAAAATCCGCGATTTGGCGAGCGATCCGTGGATGGCGTCGTGCATGACGGACATTCCGACGCCGGCCACACCAAAACCCATTACTACGGCCAGCCCCGCCATGACCAGGTTAGAAAAGTGGCCCGAAAGGACCAATGCGTAGGGTACGATGTAGAGACTTAGCATGAAGAGAGCCTTGTAGATGATCTGATTACCGCCTGATTTACAAAGCTCGTTCGCGGAAAAGTAGTGGTCTACCCGATGCCTTAAAGTGGTGAAAAACGTACTTTTTTCGGCATTGGTGAATTTGATTTTCTGGTATTGCATATGGGAAGGGTACGACATGAACATTTTCGGGGCGGCCCATTAGGAACGGGATAGCGGCGGTATTTATTGGTTTGGAGGCAATGTTAATTTGCTCAACGCCTCATTATTCCGGTAAAAGCGATTTGGGGCAATTTAATTTGTATTCAAAAAACAAAAGGGCCGGCAACCTATGCCGGCCCTCCCAAATGAATATGTCAGCGCTTAAAGAGCAAATTTTGCTTTGACTGCATCTACGAAATCGAGCTTCTCCCAGGTAAAGAGTTCAACTTCGACTTCTTTCTCTTCGCCATTGGCACCTTTGAATGTCTTCTTAACGATTTCATTCTTACGGCCCATGTGACCATATGCCGCTGTTTCGGAATAGATCGGGTTGCGCAGTTTCAGGCGTTGCTCGATTGCGTATGGGCGAAGGTCGAAAATCTCGCTTACTTTCGCCGCAATAGCTCCGTCGTTCTCAGATACTTTCGCAGTTCCGTAAGTGTTGATGTACAAACCGCAAGGCTCTGCAACACCGATCGCATAAGAAACCTGAACAAGAACTTCATCGCACAGACCGGCAGCAACCAGGTTTTTAGCAATATGACGGGTTGCGTATGCCGCGGAACGGTCAACTTTGGAAGGATCTTTTCCGGAGAATGCACCACCACCGTGCGCACCTTTGCCACCGTAAGTATCTACGATGATTTTACGGCCCGTAAGACCGGTATCACCGTGAGGACCACCGATCACAAATTTTCCGGTTGGGTTGATGTGGTGGGTAATGTCGCCGGTAAACAGTTTTTGCAGTTCAGGCGTCAGTTTCGCCTTCACGCGGGGGATTACGATATTGACAATGTCGCTTTTGATTTTCGCAAGCATCGCTTCTTCGCTATCGAAGTCGTCGTGCTGTGTCGAAACCACGATGGTATCGATACGTTGTGGTACGTTATTGTCGCTATATTCGATCGTCACCTGTGATTTCGCATCGGGGCGCAGGTAAGGGATCAATGCAGGCTCGTTGTTGCGGATGTCCGACATCTCCTGAAGGATCTTATGCGCAAGGTCGAGGGCAAGCGGCATGTAGTTCGCTGTCTCGCGTGTCGCATACCCGAACATCATACCCTGGTCACCAGCTCCCTGTGCATTCGCTTTGGATTCGAAATCCTCCGATGCTGCGGCGCGGTCTACACCCTGGTTGATATCCGCACTCTGGTCGTGGATTGCCGAGAGGATACCGCAGGAGTTGGCTTCAAACATGTATTCACTCTTCGTGTAACCAATCCTTTTGATCACTTCGCGGGTGATCTTCTGAACGTCCAGATAGGTGTTGGTCTTTACCTCGCCGGCCAAAACTACTTGCCCGGTTGTCACCAGTGTTTCGCAGGCCACCTTACTATTAGGATCCCATGCTAAAAAATTGTCAATCAGTGCATCTGATATTTGATCGGCTACCTTGTCAGGATGTCCTTCAGATACGGACTCCGAGGTGAATAAGTATGGCATTGGAAACGAAATAAAAGTTAAAGAAAAGTTTAAATGTGTGATAAAATTACCTCATAAGAAGCTCTTCTATTTTCCTAGTCGCTGGCAAAAATAAGTAATCATTTAGATATTGACTTTGTGAATCGTATTGTTTAAGAATAATTTCCTCAATTTTATCAAAATTCAATCTCTTTTCCGGCCTGATTCTGTAAATGGTGTAGTTCAGGCTTTTAACTAGTTTTACCAGCTGGTTGGCACGTTCCTGCAAGATATGCAGATTGGTTTCAGCATTGTGGCAATCCAGTACTTCGCAGGTGATCACCGGGTTGTATTTTTGCAGCGTCTGTTTTAAACCGGTGAGGACTTCCAGTTCGGCGCCTTCTACATCGATTTTGATGAAAGATATATCGGGCATTCCATCCAGGCCCAGTTCGTCGAATGGGAAAACGGGGACATAGCTGATGTCTTCCTCGCTGTAATGGCCGGGACGGAGCTCGCCTACCATCGTGGCGGAGGAGTCGGCGCCTACTTTGCAGTAGAATTTGAGAATTTCGGCAGAGGAGGAAAGACCCGCCGGGATCAGATGCGTGTTGCGCAGTTTATTTACCTTGATCAGTTTGTTGACATAAAATGCGCAGTGCGGGCTTGGCTCAAAACCATAATAGGGATTATCGCGATAGCTGCGGAACGCGACCAGTGACTGCCCCACATTGACGCCGACGTCTATGAAACTGCTTCCTGCCGGCAAATCGATAGCCTTCACCAGTTGCAGAAACCAGCCATCGTCTTCGGCCGCAAAATTGGATAACCCAATGTTGTTAACCACCGGGATTTTGAAACTTTTATTGTTCCGTTTGATTGATGCCGTAAAGTTGACATGCCGTGTCAGGCCTTTTATGGCCTGTTTGACGAGTGTTGTGGGGGAAGTCATTGATTGTGAGTTGTATAGTATGATTAATAAATCTACATATTTCTAGTACATATTCAAATACAACCTTTCAAACGGTGACGATAAATTAACTACGCGAAATAATAAAGCCGGTTTAAACTAGTCAAACCGGCTTTATTACTATGATATGAAGTTGTTGCTGATCAGATCGGCACATTCACGTGGCGCTCGGCGTGGTAGCTCGAACGTACGAGTGGTCCGGATTCGACATATTTCAATCCGCGTTTCAATCCTTCTTCCCTGTAATTGTCAAACATTTCGGGGGTAATCCATTCGATTACCTCGTGGTGCATTTTGGTTGGTTGCAGGTATTGTCCCAGCGTGAGGATATCGAGGCCGTTTTCAGCCAGGTCGTCCATCGCTTTGTGCACTTCGTCCTGCGTTTCGCCGAGGCCGAGCATAATGCCTGACTTGGTGCGCTGTCCAAATTCCTTCGTGCGTTTGATCTGTTCGAGGCTACGGATGTATTTAGCCTGTGGGCGTACCGCACGGTATAAACGTTCCACCGTCTCCATATTGTGGGAAACCACTTCCTGGCCCGCTTCGATCATGTGGATCAATGCGTCCCAGTTGCTTTTAACGTCAGGGATCAGTGTTTCGATGGTCGTTTCAGGCGTATTTTCTTTGACCTGGCGAACAGTTTGGTACCAGATCTCCGCGCCTTTGTCTTTCAGTTCGTCGCGGTTTACGGATGTAATTACCGCATGTTTCACCTGCATCAGCTTGATCGCCTCCGCAACGCGACGGGGCTCGTCGGTATCATATTCATTAGGCCGGCCGGTTGCTACCGCGCAAAAACTGCAACTTCTCGTACACACATTCCCCAGGATCATGAAGGTGGCCGTTCCGGCGCCCCAGCATTCTCCCATATTCGGGCAGTTTCCGCTTTCGCAAATGGTGTGGAGTTTATAGTTATCGACCAGCTGTCTTACTTTCCTGAATTCGGGGCCGGCGGGAAGTTTAACCCGGAGCCAATCGGGGCGTTTTCTGCGTTCCGATGGTATTACTGGCAATTCAATCATATCAATCTGTAATGGTAATTATCTTTTCTTACTTCCAAAATAAAGGGTCAGGTATCCGGATGTAAAAAAGGCCTTATTCTGCGCATCCGCCATAATGGTAATTTTTCTTGAAAAAGCTTCGGCTATGAAACCGATCTCGACACCTGTCACATTATCCCGGAAGGCGCTCAGTTCGAAGCTCATCGCCGTTTTAACATGCAGCCCGGGAACCACTTTCGATTTTCCGAAACCCTGGAAAAAGCTGCCCGCGCCGATAATATCCCCTGCCTTGTTCGGGTCGAATGGCTCAGTGGTTACCCGGCCGTCGGAGCCCTGGTACTGCACCATATACGGTTTTTCAAATCCAAGAGAAGGCCCCGCCGCGACTATCCCGCTGATGGAAATGCCTTCGTCATCCTGCCTGCTGAACAGCGCTATTTCGCGGCCATATTCCGGGCGAAGGACGAACAGGTAGTTTTGTTTACCATAAACCAGCCTCGCGCCCGTTACAAAATCCTGAGTGGACAGCTCTTTGGGATGCTTTACGTTCACAAGTTCGAGCGCCAGATAGCGGTAGGCATTCTTTCCAAACATTTTGGAACCCAAAGCCGATGACTGACGAAATACCGCTCCACCCAGAATCCCGGAGTTGGTATTGGTGGTGATACCCACAGAGGTAAATGATTTATAGGTCTCCTCTGCGTCCTCGTTCTTCACAGACCTGCGCTGAGCGTATATTTCTGTCGATAGTGCAAACAGAATCAATACTGAAAGTAAAAGTTTTACACGCATCATATTATTAGTATAAATGTCTGTGGCTATGTATGTGTCGTATGAACAGTGAAAGTACAAAATAATAGCGTATGCTGCTGTATACGGACATCACTTTAACGGTTTTTTGTACATTTATGTTCTTTAAACGAAAAAAGAAGCTAAAAAGCCGGTCAGTGGACTCTTATCCGCAAAATATGGGGCGGTTTGGTGCTTTTTTAACATCCTTTTAATCAGAGTGCTTTGGTGAAAATCATCTATCAGCTCGCCATTCAGGTTTTCGCTTTTCTAATCAGGTTAGTTGCACCTTTCAATCATAAATTAAAGCTCGGAGTAGAGGGAAGAAAAGGCCTTCTGGGTCGTCTGCGTGCGTCGTTTCAGGCGCAGGTGGCGGGCCGGCCGGTGGCCTGGTTCCATGCCGCTTCGCTGGGTGAATTCGAGCAGGGGAGGCCGGTAATGGAAGCCTATCGGAAAGCCTATCCGGGTCATTTTATTTTACTAACTTTTTTCTCGCCGTCGGGCTATGAAATCCGGAAGAATTACAATGGAGCGGACTTTATTTGTTACCTGCCCATTGATACGCCATCAAATGCGCGCGAGTTCGTGGAAATTGTAAACCCGCGTATCGTATTTTTTATCAAATATGAATTTTGGTTCAATTACCTGCGCGAACTGCGGCGGAACGGGAGTTATATCCTCTCATTTTCATCGATATTTCGCCCCAACCAGATCTTTTTCAAACCCTATGGCGGATTTTTCCGGGGAATGCTCGGGTATTTCGACCACCTTTTTGTCCAAAACCAGGCTTCCGTTACGCTGCTTGAACAAGCGGGCATACAGGCGTGCAGCATCGCGGGCGATACGCGCTTCGACCGTGTACGTGCGATCGCGTCGAACGCACGTGAGCTGCCCGAAATCGAGCGTTTCAAGGGGGATAGCCTTTGCATGATCGCAGGGTCGGTCTGGGATGCGGATATGCAGGTGCTCATTCCGGCGCTGAACGGCCTGGCCGGTAAATTGAAGGCGATCATCGCCCCGCACGAAATCAAGTCCGATGAGATAGCCGGCTGGCGCTCGAAATTGAATGGCCGTTCCATTTTGTATTCCGAAGTAGCTGCCGGGCAAAGTCCCGCTGATTTTGATTATCTGATTATCAACAATATCGGAATGCTTTCCTCGCTCTACCGGTATGGAAATATGGCTTACATCGGCGGTTCATTTGGCGCCGGGCTGCATAATATCCTCGAAGCGGCAACATTTGGTTTGCCTATCGTATTTGGCAATAAAAGCTACCACCGGTTCCAGGAAGCGGTGGATCTTGTTGAAAAAGGGGGAGCATTCGCCGTGGCGGACGTGAATCAGCTTCGCGAGATCATGCAAAACTGGGTTGAGAATCCTTTCGGGGCCTCGGAGGCCGGTCATGTAAGTGCTGAATATGTGCTGTCAGGGACAGGCGCCACCGATTTGATCATGCAGAAAGTGAAGGAGGCAATAAGTTGATGGCACCTGGTTAAAAGCGCCATCAGTATATCATTTCAGGAGAATTCCTTAGCAATCAGATTGTCGAACAGATAAGCCTGGGTTCCAAGCAGGCGGGCTTTCGCACCGAGCTTGGAAATATGGATAGAGAGCGTGTTTTTGAAATCCGACAAGCAGTATTTGTTAATCGCCTGCTCGATCGGATTGGAAATGAAAGGCCCCGCTTCGGCGAGCAATCCACCGACAATGATCACTTCGGGATTGAACAAATGAACGGCGGTGGCCAGTCCCTTGCCTAATTCGGTTCCGACGGTGCTTAGCAGATCGATCGAAAACTCGTCGCCCGCGTGTACGGCCTCAATAATGTGGGAAGTTTCCAACAGGTCGAGATTGCCATTCACGATCTGTTTCAGGATCGTCGCACGACCGCTGCTGATCCCTTCCTTTGCCTGGCGGATCAATGCGATGGCGGAGGTAATCGTGTCCAGGCAGCCTACTTTTCCGCAGTGGCACAGCATTCCGTCCGGTTTGACCTGAATATGTCCCAGCTCCCCGGCGAAACCTGAGGCGCCGTTGAATACCTCACCATTGATGATAATACCCAGACCGACTCCCCAGTCGATATTGATCGTCAGCACCTGCGATTTATCCACCGCATAGCCAAAGCGGTGTTCACCGATCGTAGTAGCCTTGGTATCGTTGAAAAGGCACACAGGGAGGTCGAAATGCTCTTTGAGGTACGTTACCAGCGGCACACCCGGAGGCGTCAGGTTCAGGTAAGTTAAATTAATACCCTGTGAGGAATTGATCAGGCCGGGCATTGAAACGCCTATACCCCACAGTTTGCTGCGGGTGATATTGTTGGATTTCAGGAAGTCGTCGGTCGATTCAAACAGCTCTTCGAGGAAATTAGCGGAATCGTCGAGGCGGATATCAACTTTTCTTTTGAGGATCAGTTGATTATGTAAATCAAATATGCAGAGTTGCGTATCATGGCGGTTAATGTCCATGATCAGCGTAAGGTACTTTTTCGCATTCAGGCCATAAAGTACAGGCGGACGGCCGGCTCTTGCAGGACCTGTCCCTGTTTCCGTAATCCAACCTTCCCGCATCAGATCGTTCACAATTCCCGTCGCAGACGGGATACTCGCATGGAACAACTTGGCCATTTTGTTAATGGAAGTGTCTCCGGATTGATACAGATGCAGCAGCAGGCTGCTTCTAATGCGATTTTTTCGAATATCAATGACCGAACTCGGTTCTTCTGCCACTAAGTCCATTATGCGGAGTAAGAATAATTGCGTTTTTAATTTTCTTTATGATTAAGTGATACTAATGTATGAAATAATCAGAAAAAACGGGTGTGATTTTAAAAAATATTATTATTTGTTGTAAAATCCTTAGTGAATCAGGCGATAGGCCAAACGTTTTATAATTAGCACAGCGGTCACAAAACGGGGATTTATCTTTGAAGAAGCTATTATACTTAATACAAATAAAAATCAGGTATGCGAAAAAACTACTTGTTTTAAGCAGCGTTTTGACTTAACGGGCAATTTTTAGTGACTTCTGACAAAGTCCTTTTAAATTCGCTGGTTCCAAAATAAAGACAAATGAGTTTAATAAGGGGTTTGGTACTTCGTTCGACGGGTTCGTGGTACGAGGTTAGGGACAGCAGGGATGGGCACATCTGGCAGTGTCGTTTAAAAGGGAAGTTCAAAGCATTGGGGTTGAAAGTGACCAATCCGATCGCGGTGGGGGATTATGTGAATTTTGAGGTGGAGGATGAGGGGGAAAACTTCGGGATAATCCATGAGATCGTTCCGCGTGAGAACTATGTGATACGCCGTTCAGTCCACAAAACGGCCCACGCACACCTGATCGCTGCGAATGTGGATCAGGCGATATTGATCTGTACCCTCGTGTTCCCCCGCACTTCGCTGGGGTTTATAGATCGTTTCCTCGTAGCCATTGAATCGTTCCGAATTCCGGGCGTGCTCGTATTCAACAAACAGGACCTGCTGAACGATGATATGAAGGATTTCCAGGCCGAGCTTATGGAGTTGTATACGTCGCTCGGTTACCGTTGTCTTGCCACAACAGCCTTGGAGGAATCAGGTCTGGGAGAGTTCAATGCACTTCTTAAAGGAAAGGTCTCCCTGCTTTCGGGGCATTCAGGGGTCGGCAAATCGACGCTTGTGAACGCTATCGCACCCGGACTGGACATAAAAACGCAGGAAGTCTCCACATTTGCGAATAAAGGCGTGCATACCACCACTTTTGCCGAGATGTTCGAGCTCGAAAAAGACACATTCATCATCGACTCGCCGGGAATTAAGGAACTCGGGCTTGCCGATATGGAACTGGGGGAAATCAGCCATTACTTCCCCGAAATGCGGGATTTGCTTAATCAATGCCGTTTCAATAACTGTCAGCACATCAACGAGCCTGGCTGCGCCGTAAAGGATGCCGTCTCGGAGGGAAGCATCGCCATGAGCCGTTACGAGAGTTATCTGAGCATTATGGTAGGAGGGGATAACCGGAAATAATATGACGAACGTAGAGCATATCGGCATTGCCGTCAGTGACCTTTCGGCGTCGGAAGCGCTCTATTCGGCACTGCTGAATTCAGCTCCCTATAAACGGGAAGCAGTCGAATCCGAAGGAGTCAATACCTCGTTTTTTAAGGTAAATCAAACTAAAATAGAGCTGCTGGAAGCCACCAGCGCGGACAGCGCCATCGCCCGTTTCATCGAAAGAAAGGGAGAAGGCATTCACCACATCGCTTTTGAAGTGGAAGATATTTTCACCGAAATGGAGAGGCTGCGCAGTGCGGGTTTTACATTATTAAATGAAGTACCCAAACAAGGTGCCGATAATAAGCTCGTGTGTTTCGTTCATCCGAAAAGTGCGAATGGGGTGTTGATCGAGCTTTGTCAGGAGATCCGTTAGTTCAATGCCCTGGTCAGAACGGTAACCCGACGGCGATATTCAATATCAAATTCTCCTTCCGCCAGGCTTTGCTCCCGAAATTGATCTCATTGAATACCCAGGGATTTTTATATTCCACAACACCTTCATCGCTCACATTCTTGACCTCATTTACGTACCACGGTTTGCGGAATGGCGTAGCCAGGTCGAGCCTGAAAATGAGGTATGAGAAATCGAGGCGCAAGCCGATACCTCCGCCGACTGCTACCTGTTTCAGGAATTTGCTGCTGATCAATGCCGTACCCGGATAGGTAGCACGGGTGCTGTCCCCGAATGACCAGACGTTTCCAGCATCCACAAAAACAGCTCCATTGATGATGTCGGTGAATTTCATGCGAATTTCTGAATTGAATTCCATCCGGATATCACCAAAGCTCTGATAACCAAACAACTCGACAGATGTAGAATCTGCGTGATGGGCGCCAGGGCCGAGCGATCTCGCCCTGAATGCCCGGATTCCAGTGCTACCACCTGCAAAATACTGTTTGAACTGCGGTGTTTGCATGAACTTCGAGTTCCCGTAAGGCTTGATCGCGCCCAGTAAGAGCCTGTTTGCCCACTTAATGGAAGGGGTAACGGTACGGTAATATCTTACATCTCCATCTACTTTAAAATACTGGAATACAGGTACCCCGAACAGCTCTTTGGGAATACTGTCCGACGCCATTTTCTTGGCAAAAAGGCTTAACAGGTTACCACCATAATCGATCCCGCCGCTCAATGCAAACTGATTTTTGCTGAAAGGCCTTGGAGTGGGCCGGTACGAAATGGAGTAGTTAGACCCCATGATCAGGTATTTCGTTTCCAGGATTTTCAGGTAGCGGTCAACATCCAATGGGTTGGTATCCGGGTCGAAAATGATCTTGTCGTAGGTTTCGTAATTAACGTTCCTCGGTTCGACGAAGTTGATCGAAATAGGGGTTAACGTGTGCTCCACTTCGGAATTTCGGCGCCAAACGTACGACCAATCACCACGGATTGATCTGGTGGTGTAGAAATCACGCTGTATCCTGTTTTCGTAGGCTAATGAAAGAATAGTCTTGGGCAAAGCCTGGCTTTTCTCAGGTCTTATCCGCACGAACGGAATGATAAACCTGGGGAAAGACAGGTCGGCCTGGGCACCATACCGGATATATTCGTTGCCCACGTTGTCGGAAGTTGCACGGCTCCCGCCTAACTGCACGTCGAACCCAAAATAAGCGCTGATCGCGAGCATTTCCGCACCCCGAAAGAAGTTGCGATGAGCCCATTTAACAGCCAGCTGCGAGCCGCCCAGGTTATTGGATTTGGTGCTGGCCGATAGCTGGGTCTGCAACGATTTTTTCTTCATCGGCGAAAGGTCGTAGTACACATCCAGCAATGCGGAATCCGAGCGGGGGACGAGGTCAAAGCGGTTTTTGACGAACCGGAAATTTTGCAGGTTGATCAGCCTTTGCAGCGACACGTCATGCATTGTATTGGTATACATATTTCCCCTTCTGAAACCGATGGCGTCGTAGAAAATGCGGCGCTTGTAATTGTTACCGGGGTCAGTGATGGTAATGCCGCGGCGCAACGGACCGCGCATAGTAAGGGCGGTCGAGTCGTTCAGTTTGTTTTCCTCTGTTCCTGTATTGACGTAAATGCGGTTGATGAAATACTGTTTGAGCGAAGTCTGGGCTGTTTCCTTCTTCACCTCGAGAAACAGATTTACCTGCTGCGGCCCTAATGTGGAATCGGCGCGACCAATGGTGGAATCGACCTTTACGATCAGGTAATCGGGGTTGAAATAATAATATCCTTTCCCTTTCAGTTCCTGGTCGATGCGCGTACGCTCGGTCGTGATCACTTCCAGTCGGATCGGATCGCCTTTTTTCAGCAGCGTTTTTTCTTTGGCTAAAACCAGGTCGCGGTTAAAAAGGGAACTGTCGGGTACCACGTAGCTGATTTCGTTGATCACATAGCGCGGCATTACGTAGGCGTCATATTCGGTAATCGCGGTACGTTTCTTTTTATTTTTATTGGGAACAATCCTGCCTTTCGCATTCGAACGGTAATAGCCTTCATTATCGAGGAATGCGACCATATTAGCTGCATTGATATCCACAATGCGTTGAGTAGCATAGCGCGGCGGTTCGCCGAGTTTCTTTCGGAACCAGCTTCGGAGCCCGCCCTCGTCTTTCGGCTCGCCGATCCAGTAGTAAAACCACACTTTCCACGGAAATCCAAAAATCGTCTTGTTCGCTGGCGGCTTGATCAGCTCTTCCAGTTGATCGGCCACCCCGGACACGTTCGGCTTATAAATGCTGTCGGGCTGCACGTTCACCTTGTTGCCCACGTAAATGCTCTGTCCCTCGGGTACATACCTATTGACCGAGCAGCTGCCCAGGAAAATACAAATTGCCAGTATATACCCTACATTACTTCTCATTGCGCTGCTTTTGGAAAATTTCGCGGATCAGATCGTAATCCGCCGTAATGATAAAACTGACACCTGTTTCGATGATGAAACCTTCCAGTATCGACTGGTACTGGTTTTTGCGATAACCCCGGAACATATACCGGCCGTCCTTGCTGATCGAGTAATCGAGGGCAATATTGTCGAATACCTCAGTGGAATTACCCGCATTGCCCTTACTTTCGAGCTCGAAGTTCTTACCTACCGATATTTTCAACCGGTTGTTCAAAAATGCTTTGCTAAGGCCCACGTTCAGGTCCGTGCGTGCGCCGGTGGTCTGGTCGGCGGTGGAGTTCAATCCAATGTTAAGGTCTACACCCTTTACCAGGTCCGATGCGAGGTTATTGAGCTGATCGGTAAGCAACTGGCTCACGCTTTGCCGGGCCACCGCCTCGGCGCTCGAACCGATATTGAAGCCGGCTGTCGACTGGTCGGTGATGAACTTGTTGGTAATGAGCAATGCAAACGCCTGCTTGTTAGCCTCGGACGGGTTCTGCTGCATATCCTTCCAAAAGGTCTGCTGGGTAATGTCGTTTTGTACCTGTTTGTCGACTGCATCCTCGGGTATTACGATGTTGAATGTAATGTTAGGTGTTGTGAGATTTCCAGTGATCACAATCTGTACTTCAACCGGTATTTTGCTTGCTCCCTGGAATTTGGCGGCAATCGAGCCGGGGTCGACCATTACCGGGTAGGAAGCTGTGATATTCAAATCGGCCTTCATCGGGTCGCCGGTCCAGAGCAGGGTACTTCCCTTTTTGATTTCAAACTGCCGTTTCAGGATTTGCAGCGTAAGATCATAGGAACCTTCTGTCAAATCGTAAGATCCGAGAAGGAACAACTGCCCATTCGGCGCGACGCCCGTATTGAGCTGCGCATTGCCTTTCAGCCGGATATTATCCCCATTCAATTCATCGATCACGACTTTGAATTCCGATTTGTCGTCTACGGCTATATCGAGCGAAATCTGCGAAGCAAAATCGACCATAACGTTTTGTGCAGCCTCGACGGAATCCTTTTTGACAACCTGGGTCGAGTCGCTCATGTCCACGAACTCGATCACCCCTTTGGTCGCGTCACCCGCCTCTGTGGCATCGCTGGGCATTACCACGGTGATACTGCTCCCGGGATCCACCTTTACATTTCCATCGATCACCGATTTCGCCCCCTGGCCTTTTACAGTCAGATTGGCGTCGATATTGGCTTTTCCAAAAAATAGCTCATTCTGTTTCTGGGTTGAATTCAGGACATTGAAGTTTTTAGCGGAAACATTCAGGTTATAGCCCACGTCCGGCAGCTTTGCAATGCTCACATTCCCGTTGATTTTCATCGCCTGGTTGAGCGAATCGGTAATCGTGAAGTTGTTGAAATTGATATTCTGGCCATTGAACTGGATTTTCTGCCCGGCCAACGAATACCTTGAACCCAACTGGGTCGCGTTGAATGCTACATTATCGAAATTAACCGCGCCGTCGAGCCGCGGGCTATCGGTGGCGCCCGTGATGGCGACATCGCCCGTCAGGTTGCCTTCTGCCCGTTTCAACTCGCCAAAACTGAACGCTTCGATGGTCTTGGCACTGAGTTTTTTCAGGTCCATTTTGAAATCCATCGGACTTTCTGATTTCAGATTGTAGCTCCCATTGATATTGACGTCGTTCTGGTCGTTTACCAGTGACATGGCGACACGGATCAGGTTTTCTGTCTCGTTGGTTGATTTTAAAGACAGGTCTCCTACGGGTATTTTAGTTACAGCCAGGTTATTGATCGTCAGCTCTCCCGTGTACACAGGTGAGGTCATGTAATTGCTCAGCAGCACTTTCCCATTCAAAGTACCAGTTGCAAGCGTGGAATCCAGTGTTGCGATTTCGATGAGCGGGCCGATCGCGATATTCGTCATGGCGATGTCGAGTGGACTGTTCGGCGCTTCCGTAGTCGAGTTGATTTTCAGGGACTGCCCGTTGTTGCTGACCGCGAAATTCTTCACATACACACTGTCGGACGCATATTGTACGTAACCCGCAGTGTCGGCCTCCCATTTTCCGTAATTGAGCAACAGGTCGTCGCGCAGGTTAAGGCGGTACTGATTGTTGTTGACGGCCAGGTCGCCTTTTACCGCATGCCGTTCGGCATTCAATGAATCGCGGACGACGAAATCGAACTTCACATCGTTGTTGACGATCTGGCTTGACAGCGAGGCATTCTGCATTCTGAAACCGCCCGTATTGACCAACCCTACATTCGCATTCAATGCCGCATTGGCGTCCACCGTGCTGAAATCGACGGACACGCGCTCTATGATGGTGCTGTCGTAGTTGATCATCGGAACGCTCAGTCGTGCCACCAGGGAAGAGTCTTTCTGGTTATCCATTTGCGCGTGCAGCTGGATCGTTTTCATTTCCCGTATTTCCGGGACAAAAATCTGTATCGCCGGATGATTGTTAAGCGTAGCGTCCAGGGCGAAGTTGACCGGCCTGGTAACTTCCTTGTAGGTCAGGTCGGGTGATTTAAAATGCTTTCCTACCTCGGTCAAAATCGCGTCGCCGATTTCTGTGTAAGAATATTGGCCGGTCATTTTGGCTTTCAGCATAGGTGATTCGATATAAGCCTGTTTGCCGCCACTGGAATCGGTCAGTTGCACATGGATATTCGAAATGCCGACCGGCCGGCGATGGTGTGTCAGTACCAAACTGTCGACATTCACCGTACCGAGCGGATTTTCAGGATTGGTAGAAGGCATATCGACCTTAATGCTGCCTTTTACCTGCAATGAGTCGGCATACAAATTCAGCGCCGTGAGGTTCAGGTTGGTTACTTCGAGATCCGCTTTGACCGATGGGTATTCTTTCGACAAATCGGCCTGTGCATTGAGGTCGAGATCGATGTTGCGGTCGTCCATATTTGCCGAAATATTGGCCAGTCCATGGTCAACGTCGCCTTTTAATCTCAGGTTTTGATAAACATAACCTTTAATGTCCGCGCTTTCAATATTGCCGTCCAGCCGCGCCTTCATTGTCTTGGGCGCATACCCGACACCGTCTACGTCGGCGCGAAGCGTCAGTTTACCCATTTCGGCAGGAGGCTGCTTGGTAAGCTTGCCCAGGTCAAATCCGGTAAGGGTAAGCGTGCCATTGTACTGTGCCCGCAGGCTATCGGTAATGTTTTTGAGATTGCCCGAAAATGTACCACCGCCGAAAGATGTATTCACGGTCGTCGCAAGCGTGAGGTTATCCATCGAACCTTTCACTTTACCCGAGACCTTGATTTCGTCCGGCAGTTCTATGGAAGCGGGAACAGTGCTGTCGGGTAACATTTTAAGCAAATCGGCCTTCGTTGAGGATATTTCACTGATATTCAAATCCATATCAAGCTTTTCCGCATTCGGCAGGCCTTTCAGACGACCATCCGCACTCAGGACGGTGCCGTCGAGCATGGTAAATTTCGCCTTGGAGATCAGCATGTCATCCACTGAACCGGTAATCTGTCCCGTACCTTTTACGACGCCGTTCGGTTCTGTATCGAATGGCGGGGTTTTGGCCAGATCGGGCACCAATAACAGAATGTCCGCAAAGGCAACACGGCTGTCGGTGAGGCGCAGTTTGAGTTTTACCTTGCCAATATCGTTTGTAAGCTGGTCGAGGTTCTTATACCGCAGGCTCAGCTCGTCGCGCAGAAGGGTATTCGGTGTTTTGAGGTAAAGATTGCGGAGATAGGTTTCCTGATCGCCATAGGCAAAGTCGGTACGGAATGCGTCGAGGCGGAAGCCGCTTTTATCCCTGAATGAGGCCGATTTCAACGCGCCCGCTATATTCTCGGGGGAGAAAAGGAAATTCCGCAAATCTACATTCAGGTCCTTGATATTCAGGTGTGCATAGTCTAGTCCTTTGGGGACGGCCGGGGAATTGAAATCGTCATAGCGGATATCATTGTCCGCCAGCTTGATCTCACCCACTTTCACATACCAGCCGGGGCTGTCTGCGGCAGAGGTAGTGTCTTTCTTTTGCTCGGGTGTTTTCGGTTTTTTAGCGAATTCGGCAAAAAGCGACATGTTTTGCAGCGAAACATTCTTCACATCCACACGCTGGCTGCCCATGTAAATGCTGTTCACATGGCCGGCCAGTTTCCCGACCGTCATGCCATTTTTCAATCCCGAAACTTCATCATCGAACTGCCAGTTGAATTGTTGAATATCGATATCGCCTGCTTTGATATCCAACGAGTCGGCCGGATCGGGCTTTGGTTCGGGACCTGCCGCCGCCACTTTCAATGCCGGATACATTCGCAGCTTTACCTGGCTGTTATGCAAGGCAGTGCTGGTGAGGTGATATTGAGAAATGGTTGGATTGAATTTATCGAATTTCACAACCGCCGAATCAATGTTTCCCGAAGCGTCGGTGCCTATGACGGCGTCACGGTAAGAAAACCGGACCTTTTTGAGCGAGACCTGGTCGAGCCGCATTTTGAGCGGTTTCGACGGCGTAGTGTCGACCTCCGAGGTATCGGTGCCGGTAAATGCATCTATGATGAATTGGAAATTGAAGGTTGTATCCGGCAGAACCCGGCTGATGTTGGCATTCACACCTTCCAGTTCTACCTTATTAATGCCGATGTCGCCTTTAATGAGGCTGTACATATCGAGGTCCACGTACAGGCGCTTACCTGCTATGAGGGTGTCGCCATGTAAGTCTTCGAAATAAACGCCTTCTAGCAATACCCAATCGGGAATGTCGAAGCGTACTTTTTCGATATTGACCTTTGTTTTGAGTTTTTTACGCAAAAATGAATTCGCCTGGGACGTTAAAAAATTCTGGCCGAACGGTGTCTGGATTCCCCAGATCAACACGCCAACCAGAATCAAAACTGTCAGGATTATTATGGCCAATACTTTGAGTGCTTTCTTCATCCCCGGCTGTTTTCCGCCCTGTCGCGGCGTTAAAAATCTTGATTTTCATTGATCCGGCCCGATGTGGCGCACGCGATACGCGGCTGTCACATGCGGGCTGGATAATGCCGTGTTTCTATCTTTTAAAAAGTTCGACGTTTACATTGTCGTTGACGGTCAACGCCGATTTGATCGTAACTGCTTTTTTATCGTTACTGTTAAGTTCCACGAGTTTGGTCGGGTACGAAATACCATACGCGGATTTGGTGTAATCTGACAAATCGGTAGTGGTTTCGACTCCCGCCTGGTTCATTTTCTGGCGCACCAGCAGTCCCGATTTAGCATCGAAGTAGAGGTTATATTTAACCCCTTTTCCCTGTAATTCAACATTGTTAACCTGAACACCGTTGAGCGTTTCAGTACCGACAGTCGTCGCGATAAGCCCGCGATTTTTGTAATTGATAAAAGGCACCAGGTTATCGTACAATTCCATGCGCATATTCTGCTGCTCGGCCTGGCTGAGGTCTTTCACATCCACCTTCTGCCCGATCGGTACCTTAATCCACCCCTGGTCACCTTTTACAGTGTACACGAAGCTGCGTTTCATGATGGTTTTGTTCTTGTAAATTGACTGCTCGGGTATGGAAGCCGTGATCACCGCGTTATACGGAGTGGCTGCGGCCGCGGAATAACTTCTTGTCAGGTTATAGGATTTTACCCCATCCCAAAGACCTTTGCCGCCCGTTGCTTTGTAGAACTGTGAAAATATGGAGTCAGCGGGCAATTTCTGTGCGTACGAACCGGCAGTTACAAGTAGCAGCGCGGCCAGCATTTTGAGCTTTTTCATTTGTGTAAAATTTTGTTTAAAGTTTTGGACCTTTTCCGATCCGGTTTCCGGACCCACGGATTTTAGATCACATTGCGTGTTCGGGGTTTAAATAAGCAAAATTAATCGACTCCTGTGCGAGCTATTTGCAAAAACCGTTCCATGGCGCCGAATCTTGACAAAAATGAGCATATCAGCCTGCGAAGTGGAAATTGAGAACTGCTTGTAAATGAAAAGGAAGGGCCGCCACGGCCCTTCCTTTTCACATATATTAACAATTTCGCTTTGTCGATCAGGCATCGTCGCCGCTTGCGGAAATTTTGCCAAATCTGTATTGGAATGTCACATTCACAAGCCGGTTGGTCTGATGCCAGTTCGACGACTGTGAATAGGTGGCCGTATTCAACTGGCTTCTGTAATTACGGGACAGGAAAATGTCCTGTACATTAAAGGAAATGGTTGCTTTCTTTTCCAGCAGATCCTTCCGGATACCCATGTTTGCTATAAAAACGCCCTCGCGCGTGCCTTGCGCGATCGCCCGCGGACCTTCGTAATTCACGTATGCAGAGGCGCGGAAGTCGGCCGGAAGCGTAATGAATGCGTTCAGGTTACCCGAGTAGCTCCATGTGCGGTTGTCGATCTGGGCAATGGCCGAGACTACCTCGCTGCGGAAGACACGGCCGCTGCCATTGAGTTTCAAGACGTCACCAAATAGCTTTTGAGAAAAATCGGTTTCAAAACCATAAGAGAACTCGCGACCGACATTGTCATATCTGGTGAGCGAAACGCCCGCTTCGTCGATCGTCCGGATCTGCGTGATCGCATTGTTGGAATAATCCATGAAAAGCGAGGGCCCCCAGCCACCATTGGCTTCATAATTGGAATAACCCATTTCAGCCTTGTGGGTAAACTCCGGACGCAGGTTTGGATTTCCGGTTTTGACATTCCGGGGGTCGGAAACGTCGGTATATGGATTCAGCCAGTCGGCTTCGGGACGTTGTACGCGGCGACTGTAATTGAGCTTCACCTGCGACGATTCGCCCAGTTTGCGCGTCACGGCGAGTGAAGGCACGAGTGTGAGGAAATGCACGCTGAAATCCTGGTTACGGCTAACCTGGTCGATATCCTGGTTGTAATCGGTCACGCGCAAGCCGGCACGCAGCCCCCAGAAGTCCGTTTTTTGCGAGAATGTCATGAAGCCGGTGTAAGTAGCATCTTTGTAGCCGAACACGTTGCTGATCGTGTTGTCGAAAATATATGCGTTGGTCTCGCGGTCGAGGTTGTAGAACGCATTCACATTGTCGTTCGAGCTCGTGCGCGAGCGTACACCCGCTTCGAGCGTGGCCTTGGGCGTGATCGGCCAGGTATAATCGGCATTCAGGAAAAGCGAATGGCGGTTGTTATTCCGCAGGTTTTGCTGGTTGCGCATCAGGCTATCGACGGTGCTTTCCTGCGAGAAGTACGATTCTCCATCGGACCCGCCCAGCGAGTAGCTCGAATTGAAATTCAACTGATGGTCTTTTTCGGCAAATTTCAGGCGGTAATCCAGGTTGAAATTGACGTTATCGCCATTGCCTTTGCTGTTGTTCAGGCGTCGGAAGGTTTCAGATACCACGCCGGATGCAAGCGTTGTTTCATTCAGGACATTGCTGTTGTTGCGGCTGTTGTCGCGCGAGTAATTCACACCTGCTTCGATGGAATTTCTGTCATTAAAATCGTAGTTCACCCCCACGCGGCCGAACGCATTCTTGCCTTTGTTTCCTCCGGTACCCTCCTGTTGCAAGTGCGAAGTCGACTCGGACACGAAATTATCGCGGCTCAATGTCCTTTCCCAGGTCATGGCGCGCGTTTGTCCGCTGAGCGACGCATTCAAGCCAAATTTTCCAGCTTTGTAGCTGAGGTTGCCCGACGCCGCATTGTTGTTTCTGTTACCGATACTTAACCGGGCCCCGCCGTTCATCCCGCGGATTTTCGTCTTTTTGGTAATGATATCGATTACCCCGGACGCACCTTCGCCTTCATATTTCGCGGAAGGCGTCGTCATCACGTCGATCCTTTCGATGAGGTTCGCCGGAAAAGATTGCAGGATCGTGGGAAGATCGCTGCCGTACAGGTTGGAAGGTTTACCATCAATCAGCACTACCACATTACCCTTTCCGCGAACCTGCGGGTTGCCGTTTTCATCGAGCGAAACAGCCGGTACCTTTTCCAGCAGATCGCTTACATTGTTGCTCGTAGCGAGCATATCCTTGCCGATGTTGACGATCTTCTTGTCGATATCGTCCACAATCATGGTTTTTTCGCCCTTCACTACCACTTCGGCGAGTTTCTGTGCCTCGGGCTTCACGGTAATGCTACCCAGATCTAGTAAACTGGCTTCGGCCGCTACTTTTATATTGGGCTGGTAGAGGGTTTGATAACCCATATTGGTTACCCGAAGGATGTAGCTGCCCGGCTTCACGTCGGCAATGGTAAACACACCATTTTCATCGGCTACCGCGCCGTTGGCTAGGGACGAATCTTTGGGCATCAGCAATGCTATCGTGGCAAAGGCTACCCCGGCATTACCGGGTGCTTCCACGATCTTGCCCACAAGCTTGCCGCCAACCATGCGCTGCGATTTTGTACCATTCACAGGAGCCGGTCGTCCTTTGGGGGATGCAAGAATTAGTGGTATAGGTAGAAATAAGGCAATACTGTTAAGAAACAGAATTCTTTTCACGGGTATAGGATTTAGATTTTATTAGGAGTTAAGTATGACAAGTTGGCTGATATCGTGTGGAGGATGTAACAAAACCTAGTTGTAAAGTATTAAAGGGTACAAAGTTACATCTAATTGTGGTAACGTACCCGTTTTTGGAATAATTACATGAAATTATAAAAAAATTAAGAATCGCAGTATTTTAAAATGGGAATACGATAACTTGCAGTATTTTTAAATAATTTTAATAAATACCAGATTCCTAATTCATGAAACGCTTCCTTTTCGGACTAATCTGTTGCGTGCTCGTACACTCGGCATTCGCGCAGATCAACGTCATCCCCAAACCCACCCAGGTTATGACTGCCAAAGGCGCATGGTCGCTGAAAGCAAAAACGAAAGTCGGTGCACCTGCCGACGCCCAATGGTTACACGTGGCCGACATGCTTACCGCGCAGCTCGGCAAGGCCACCGGAAAAACAGTACAAACCGTCAAAGGTAAAGGCGATATTTCGCTCTTAGTATCACAGGATGCCAGCCTGGGCGAGGAAGGATACCGCCTGCTTTCCAGCTCCAAAGGCATAACCATCCAGGCAAAGACGGCCAAAGGCGCATTCTATGGCGTGCAAACCCTCCTGCAACTGCTGCCGGCAGAGGTGTTCAGCGAAACCCCCGTTGCGGGCGTGAAATGGACAGTTCCGTATGTAACGATCAAGGACATGCCCCGTTACGCATACCGTGGCTTAATGCTGGACGTTTGCCGTCATTTCATGCCCATCGAGTTTGTCAAAAAGTACATCGACCTGATCGCATTGCATAAGCAGAACCAGTTCCACTGGCACCTGACGGACGATCAGGGCTGGCGCATCGAAATCAAGAAATATCCTGAACTGAAAACCATCAGCTCGAAGCGGAAGGAGACCATGAAGGGGCATTATGGCGACAATAAATACGATGGTAAGCCTTATGAAGGATTTTACACGCAGGATGAAATTAAGGAAGTGATCAAATACGCGGAAGACCGTTTCGTGAATGTGATCCCTGAGATCGAAATGCCAGGCCATGCGCTGGCGGCGCTGGCGGCCTATCCGCAATTGGGCAATAATCCTGATAAGATATATGAGGTAGGGACCAAATGGGGTGTGTATGACGATGTTTTCATGCCCCGCGAGGAAACTTTCAAGTTTCTGGAAGACGTGCTGACCGAGGTGATCGACCTTTTCCCGAGCAAGTATGTCCACATTGGGGGCGACGAATGCCCGAAAGTACAGTGGAAGGAAAGCCGTTTTGCCCAGAACATCATTCAAAAAGAAGGTTTGAAAGACGAGCACGGCTTGCAAAGCTATGTGATCAAGCGGATCGACAAATTCATTACCTCGAAAGGTCGCCGGATGATCGGTTGGGATGAAATTCTTGAAGGTGGGCTGTCGCCCAACGCGACTGTGATGAGCTGGCGCGGTATTGAAGGAGGTATCGCCGCAGCGAAAGAACGCCACGACGTGATCATGACGCCCGGGAACTTCTGCTACCTCGATCACTACCAGGCTGACGCCAAAACACAGCCCGTGGCTATCGGCGGTTTCACCGACCTCGCCGAGTCATATTCGTACGAGCCTACGCCTGCCGAACTTACGGCCGACGAAGCCAAACACATTCTCGGGGTGCAAGGGAATGTGTGGACCGAATACATGAAAACCCCTGCCTACGTACAATATATGGTATGGCCCCGCGCCACAGCGCTGGCCGAGGTCGGCTGGACATCCAAAGAAGGCAAGAACTTCGAGGATTTCAGTAAACGAATGGAAACGCACAAAAAACGCCTGGACTTCTTGGGTGTCAACTACTTCGGCGCGCCGATCAACGGAAAATTTGAGTACGTGTGGCCGGAGAAGAAGTAAGCTTGTTAGTTTGCACATTTGTGAAAGCATCCTGCGGTAGCGGGGTGCTTTTTTGGTTATATTTGAAGATAATTAAAGGATATCGTCATGGATTTAAGGAGAGCATCAGATCCCAAAGAAAAGAGAACCGCTCGCAAGGTAGTTGAGAAAAAGCTCACAGCTCGTGATATTGCGGAGAGTATAAAAAGGGGACTTGCAGAAGTAAAGCTGATTGAAGAAGGAAAACTTAAACCCAAAAACATTGATGACCTATTAAATGAGCTATGAAGTCATACCCACACTTAACTTTGAAAAAGAACTTAAAAAACTTCATAAAAAATATCCCTCCCTTCGGACTGATTTAGCGCAATTAGTCGATGAGCTTCGAGAAAAGCCGCAACTTGGATCCGAAGTTTATAAAAATTGCTACAAAATACGCTTCGCTATCAAAAGTAAGGGAACTGGCAAACGCGGAGGTGGAAGACTTATCACCCACGTCAGAATTGTTGACAAATGCGTTTTCCTGATCAGCATCTACGACAAATCAGAAACCGCTACGATCACTGACTCCCATTTAAAACAACTACTTCAAGACTTAAAATAAAATTCCCCACCCCACCCCAGCCTTCCTGCGAAACATTCTATTTTTGCAGGATGTATAAGATTCTGATCTCCCCTATACTTTTTCTGTTTGACGCTGAACGCATTCACTATTTTGTGTGCGAGGTGCTCCATATCGCTTTTAAAATCCCCTTTATGCCGCGGATCATACGGGCGCTGTATACGTACGAGCACCCCGACCTGGTGCAGGAGGTGGCCGGCTTGCGGTTCCGTAACCCGGTAGGACTGGCAGCAGGGTTCGACAAGAATGCCGAAATAGTAGACCAGCTGGAAGCGCTGGGTTTCGGGTTTATTGAGATCGGGACGGTGACGCCGCGCCCGCAGCCGGGAAACGATAAGCCACGCCTGTTCCGTCTTAAAAAAGACAAGGCACTGATCAACCGAATGGGTTTTAATAACAAGGGCGTGCAGGTGGCCGCGGCAAAACTGGCAAAACGCAAATCTAAAATCCTGGTAGGAGGTAATATTGGTAAAAATAAGGATACCCCGAACGAGCAGGCTTTGAGCGATTACCTGATCTGCTTCCGGGAACTGTTCGATGTGGTCGACTATTTTGTCGTGAATGTAAGTTCGCCGAATACGCCAGGATTACGGGATTTGCAGGAGAAAGGCCCATTGACGGAAATTTTGAAAGAATTGCAAACCAGGAATGCAGAAAGGGCCAATCCCAAACCCATTTTCCTTAAAATAGCGCCGGATCTGACGACCAGCCAACTCGACGATATTATCGATATAGTAAAGGAAACCGGCATTGCAGGGGTGATCGCTACGAATACGACAATCAGCCGTGAAGGCCTTGTAACCGACCAGTCGGAGGTAGCACAAATAGGGGCGGGCGGATTGAGCGGAGCGCCATTGACACATCGCTCGACGGAAGTAATTCGTTACATTTGTGAACAATCCAATCATGCTTTTCCCGTTATCGGAGTCGGCGGCATCGCCACTCCCGGAGAGGCTTTGGAGAAAATAAATGCAGGGGCCGGCCTGATTCAACTTTATACCGGCTTTATTTACGAAGGACCCGGTGTGGTCAGCAGGATCTGCAAGGCATTGGTCAGGAAGTAAAATCTAACAACAGCACTTCACGCATTCCCGGAATAGAAATAAATGTCAGTAAACAAGCCAAGAGGTAACACACAGCGCCAGAAACCGGAGGAGATCGCCGCTCCCCGCTTTCGTGTATCCCTCGATTGGGAACACATTTTCACCAGCCCGAAGAATACGTTGGCCTGGGGCACATTCTTTATCATCCTGGGAGTGATCCTGGAATCTTCCTTTTTCTCCTACATCGTTACCGGCCTGTCCGATCAGAGCGTGCTGGACGGTCTGGCTCATCAGTCGCTGCGCGATGCAGGCCGACAGACCCGCAACTTCCTGGGCGTGCTCGGAGCGGTGGTTTCCCACATTTTCGTATATCGCTGGTTTGGGGTGGGTGCATTGCTGTTGCCGCTCGTACCGTTTGTGGCGGGCTGGAAAATGGCATTCGGCAGGGAAATATTGCCGTTAAGCAGAACAACCCGGGAGGTTATCTTTTTCACGCTCTGGGTTAGCGTGCTAATGGGCTATGTGATTCTCATGAGCAACACCGAAAATACATTGAGCTTTCTTTCCGGCGGTTTCGGTTACCTGGTCAACGTGTCGCTTTTCGACTGGCTGAAATGGGGAAGTGTATTGCCGATCCTCTTCGCGCTATTCGTGTTTGCGGTGTTCTTTTATGACGTGCGCGACAGGTATGAGTCGTGGCAGGCGAGGCACGCGAAACCGGAAGTGGCAGGCGACGATGCCGTAGATCCGCTTTCTCCGGGCGAACCGACTGCTACGGCTGCCCCTGAGAGTACATTTGTGTCGGTTGTGAACGATACATATGACGACGAGGTACTGGCTTCGGAAGAAAACCCGGATTCCGACGTGGAAACGGCCGACGTGGATACGGAAGAGGAGGCGCCCCGCCCGGCCCCGCATCCCGCAGTAGTGTTGCCCGTTACGGCTCCTTCAGTGCCTGTCACGTCGACGACCGTGGAGTTGCCAATGGAAGTGTCGGCCGTGCCATCGGAGCCGCTTCTTGAACTGGAGGTGGAGGACACCACGCAGGTGAAAGCGGCTGTGGAAGAGGAGTTCGAGGACGAAGACGTCAATGCGTCGATATTGCGCGAATTCGGGCAATATGACCCCATGCTCGACTTGCCGTCCTACCAATTTCCCCACATCGACCTGCTGAATGAGGTTACCGAAAATCAGCACGAAAAAGTAAGCCAGGAAGAACTGGAAAGCAACAAGACCAAGATTGTCGACACGCTTGGCAGCTATGGAATTAATATATCCAAAATCAAGGCGACGATCGGGCCGACTGTAACGCTGTATGAGATTATCCCGGAAGCGGGTGTGCGGATCTCGAAAATCAAGAACCTAGAAGGCGACATTGCATTGAGCCTTGCCGCCCTGGGCATCCGTATCATTGCGCCAATGCCCGGACGGGGAACGATCGGTATTGAGGTGCCCAACAAGAACCGGGAGACGGTATTTGCCCGATCGGTTCTGGCGAACGAGCGGTTCCAAAAGTCGAATTACGACTTGCCGATTGTTTTGGGTAAAACCATTTCAAACGATATCCACATAGCCGACCTGGCGAAGATGCCCCACTTGCTCATGGCGGGAGCGACCGGACAAGGAAAATCGGTGGGTTTGAACGTCATTCTAGCCTCGTTGATTTACAAAAAGCATCCGGCGGAGCTGAAATTTGTACTGGTGGATCCGAAAAAGGTGGAATTGACCCTTTTCAACAAGCTGGAAAGGCATTTCCTCGCCAAGCTCCCCAATGCCGAGGAAGCGATCATTACCGATACCAAAAAGGTGATTTTTACATTGAACTCCCTGTGTATCGAAATGGACTCCCGTTATGACCTGCTGAAAGAAGCTGCGGTACGGAATTTGAAAGAATACAATGCGAAATTCGCGGCGAGAAGGCTGAACCCTGAGAAAGGACACCGGTTTCTGCCGTACATCGTACTGGTCATAGATGAGTTGGCCGACTTGATGATGACGGCCGGTAAGGAGGTTGAAACGCCGATTGCCCGTTTGGCGCAGCTGGCCCGTGCGGTGGGTATCCACCTGGTAGTGGCAACGCAGCGGCCTTCGGTGAAAGTTATCACGGGTTTGATCAAGGCGAACTTCCCGGCGCGTCTGTCGTTCAGAGTAACGTCAAGTATCGACTCGCGTACCATCCTCGATATGGGTGGAGCCGAACAGCTCGTGGGACAGGGAGATATGCTGCTGGCGATCAACTCGGAAGTGATCCGTCTGCAATGTCCGTTCATCGACACCCGCGAGATCGAGGATGTCTGTGAATATATCGGCGGGCAGCGTGGCTACGACGAAGCCTATGCCCTGCCTGAATATGAAGGAGAAGATGCCGCCGAAGGCAAGGCAGACCTTAATCCGGATGATTTCGATAGTTTGCTGCCGGATGCCGCCCGTCTGATCGTGACGCACCAGCAAGGCAGTACGTCACTGATCCAGCGTAAGATGAAGCTGGGGTACAACCGCGCAGGCCGGATCATGGACCAACTGGAAGTGCTGGGCGTGGTAGGGCCGTTCACAGGAAGCAAAGCGCGGGACGTGATGTACCACGATTTGAATATGCTGGAAGAACATCTTCGCGTCATGGGGGTAAGCTAGTTTTGAACGACGTTAAACCCTTGCGAGTTTGCAGAGTCTAAAATTGAAATATTTCACTATAAACCCCGTTTTTTATAAACATACTAAGTATTAAATAATTGAATATGAGAAATTTGAAGAATAGTGCTTGTTTGCTTGCGGTAATGACGATCCTGCTTTTGAACCCATTCGCTTCCAATGCGCAGGGAGATAAGAAGTCGTCGGATATATTGAACGCCATGAGCAGCAAGTATCAGAAGATCAAATCCTTTAAAGCACTTTTTACCTACATTACCAAGGGAGAAAAGCCGCTGAAAGGGGAAGCGACCGTGAAGGGTACGAAGTTTAGGTTGAAAATGGCAGGTCAGGAGATCTTTAACGACGGCAAATCGATGGCTACGTACATCAAAGAAACCAATGAGGTGAATTTGCAGGATTTCGACCCAGCTGCCGGTGGCGACCTCGACCCGACTAAAATTTACACCGCCTATAAAAAAGGTTTCAAATCTGCTTTTGTAAAAGAGAAACAAGAAGCAGGCAAGGCCGTCGAGGTGGTAGAACTGACTTCAACCAACAAAAGCAGCCAGGTTAATAAAGTGCAGATCGAGGTGAATAAAGCCGATAAATCGATCAGCAGCTGGAAGATCTTCCAAAAAAACGGACAGGAGGTAACTTATAAGGTAGATCAGTTCGTACCCGACGTGAATGTGGCCGACAATTTCTTCGCTTTCAATGCCAAACAGTATCCCGGCGTGGAAGTGGTAGACCTGCGGTAATCTCCGGAGACATATTAACATAGCAATGGGTGAGCCTTCCGGTCTCACCCATTTTTCTTATACGCGTTATATGTTGTCTTTTTAGTTGACCGCCTGATGCAGGTCGCGGTATTTCTTGATGAGGTTGTGCGATTCGAGCAATTCCGCTTTCTGGTTTGCAATCATCTGGCGAATGTCGACCGGCAAATCGGCGTCCGTAGCCAATGCATCGTCGTAAGCTTCCTGCGCAGCGTCTTCGCCATATTCGCAGCTTTCGAGGACAGATGTGCGGTCGTGGCCGGTAAATGTTGCCTTAATATCCATCCACACGCGATAGATTTTACCGGAGGTTGTCGTCCCTGTTGCTACCTCACCGCCGAGGTTGCGTATTTCCGTGCTCAGCTCATTGATATTCTCACGGCTTTCATTGGCCATTTTCTGAAAGATACCCCTCAGGTCGACATCTATGTCTTCAACTTCGCTAAGGGCCTTTTCATAGCCGTCGACGCGGTCGTTATTAATTCTTATCAAATCATTCAGTACCTCAATCAGATTCTCATTGGTTTCCATGATTCTTCAATGTTAAAGTTTGTGACAAGTTTTATTTGTAAACGGTTGCATTGCTTTCAAATGCTGTGCCATTATTTAATATGAGCCGGGAGAAGGCGTATGAGGCGATTTCCTGTTTGCGTATATGTAGGAGATATTTCCCGACGGAAATAAGATGGCCGGCGTATATGCTTCTGAATCTCATCAGAATCCTCAGGTGGGGCGGGCCAGCAATGTCCGTACACGCTGCTCGGTTTCAGAAAAATGAGCGGCTTCTTCAACCTGCTTGTTCAGAAAGCGCTGGATGCGATTGTTTTCATAGGCTCTGAAAACCGCCGGGTGTATATAATATTTCTTACAAACAGCCCGGGTGTTTCCCAGATGCGCTGCTACCGCGTCGAGACAGGTGTTCAGTACGCGGGTTAATTGCCGTTGCGAAGGGGCTTTTTCCTGGTGACTGAGGTATTCGAATGCGGTAACTGTGCCCATCCACGTGCGGAAATCCTTCGCCGAAAAGTTAGCACCTGTGTAGCGGCGGATATAGTCATTTACCTGTTGTGCATTCAGGGCGCATTTCCCCCCGCTTTCGGTAACATATTGAAAAAGCCTTTTGCCCGGCATTTCCTTGCATTGTTTTACAAGGCGTGCGAGTTGTTTATCCCGCAGGGTAATGTCCTGGCGGATGCCCTTTTTGCCTTTAAACATGAACCGGATCCGGCTGCCTGTGACTGTCGCGCAGCGGGCATCGAGCGTGGTGATGCCTGAGGAACCGTGTAGGACCTTGTACCGCTGGTTTCCCACACGCATGCAGGTTTTATCCATCAGCTTGATCACCAGTGCAATGGCTTTTGAAAGATCGAAGTCGCGTTTACGGAGGTCATGTTCCACCTGCTCGCGCAATCCGGGCAAGGCCTCGGAAAACATCAGGAGTTTATAATATTTGGTCTGGTTTCTGATGAGGTTCCAGTATGGATGGTAGCGATATTGTTTCCGGCTGGCGGCATCGATTCCCGTCGCCTGCAAATGTGAATCCGGGTCGGCGCTGATCCACACGTTGGTCCAGGCCGGTGGCAGCACGAGCGATTTGATGCGTTTGATCGTTTGCGGGTCCTTGCAACGAAGGCCGGCGGCATTGATATAGTAGAATCGCGGTGCTTTTCCCTTCCGGATATAGCCCGGCGCATCCTCCGATCGGACGTAGTGGAGTCCCGCCGCTTCGGCGGTTAATGCGGGATTCTTTCTGAGCTTTTTGAATTGACGGGCTGTTATGACAGGCTCGTCGGTTGGTAGGGAAAGAGCTGCGGCTACTGACATTTGGTTTACGGTTTGTTGTCCCGGAAATCCTAATAAATTAATACCAACCCACCGCGGAAAGCCCTGCCTGCCGTAAACTGCCGTCAGCCGCATTGTATCCGTTTGCCTCCACATAAAAAATCCCCAGCCTCTGCCTGGTGAATGGCTAAGCTGAGGAACAATGTACTCACCGGTGCCGGCTGCTATGCGACGGGAAAATATATCGTGAACACGGAACCTTCACCGAACACTGATTTCGCATCGATGAACCCCTTATGGTTCTCCATGATTTTCTTGCAGATCGCCAGCCCAATGCCCGTACCAGGGTACTTATGGGCGGGGTGCAGGCGCTGAAAAATATCGAAAATCCGGCCTTCGTATTCCGCTTCGAAACCGATACCGTTGTCATGAAAAGCGATGGCGTGGTATTGTCCGGAAACAGTCTTTTCGCGAGGAATGTCCGTTGCATCCATTATGTTCGCCGTGATCCTGATCACCGGCGGCTCGCCGGGTTTTACGAATTTGATGGCATTGCTGATCAGGTTGATGAAGAGCTGATGCACCTGGAATGGGATGATGTCGAGGATTGGCAAAACTTCCGCTTGAACCGTAGCCTGTTTCTCATCCATGTTGTCCTGCAATTCCGAGAGAACATTCCCCAGGATCTCGTTCAGGTCGGTTGGGACGAAAATCTTGTCCATGCTACCAGCTTTCGAATAGGTCAGGATGTCTTCGATCAGCATTTGCATTTTCTCGGCCGCGAAACGCATTCTTTCAACGGAATCTTTGACCTGCGCTGACAGGTCCGGGTCTTCACGATCGAGTACCCTGGATGCGAAAATCTGTATTTTCCGAAGCGGTTCTTTCAGGTCGTGGGTCGAAATCCAGTTCAAATTGGCCAGTTCTTTGTTGGCAAGCCGCAACTCTTCGTTCAGGATACTGTTTTGATCTTCCTGCGCCCTGATAACCCGGTAGTTGATATGTTTCTGCAATGCATAGGAAAAGCTCGACGCGGCATTGACTTCCGATTTGCGCCAGGGCAAACTTTTGTCCTTCACAATCTCCATCCACAGCTCGAACGACTTCCGCGGCGAAAGCCGTACGCCATCTTCATTGGGTAGGACAGCCTTGTCCGGGTTGCCGGCCCAGTTGATCGTTTCGATTTTTTCCTGCCTCAACCACAAAATCCCGTCGTTTTCGCCGGAAACCATCGAATGGTAGATCGCTCCTGCGGCATATTTGGAGATGTCTTTCGCAGCCGGATAAACATCGGAAAGATTATCCGTTTCAAATGTCTGGTTGGGATACGCATTGGCAAGAAATGTGAACAAATCAAGCAGTTCGGAATCCGAAGGAACCAGTCCATTGGTGTACAAGATACCTTCGTGGTAAATCGCAGCACCGGTCGCATTTGCGAGTTTCAGCAATGCCGGCGACTGGTGGCTGGCTTCCATGAAGTTTTCGGTCTCGTGCAGGATTGCCAGCGCTTCCACGAGGGCTTTATCCACATCTTCACTAATGTTATATTCCTCAGCAACTTCCCGCACCGCTATTTGTGACGTAAGGAAATGTCCCTGCAACAATGCGGAAAGGCGTGTATAGTGCGGCAATATCTTGGGCGCATAGTGGTGGCAAGCGATAAGCCCCCAAAGCTTCTGATTTTGGAGCAAAGAAATGGTCAGCGTCGCGCCTACCCCCATATTTTTCAGATATTCTATATGCATCGGCGACACACTGCGGAGGATCGAAAGGCTCAGGTCCAACGAATGGTTGCCTTTATCCGCCGAGTTGTCTATCGTTAACAGCGGAACAGGGGTGTAGTTGATGTCCGCGATCATCCTGAGCGGGTTGCGGATATACAGTTCGCGCGCCTGGGCGGGGATGTCGGTATGCGGGTATTTCTGATTGGCAAACGACACCAGATCGTCCCGCCGGCTTTCAGCGATCACCTCTCCATTGTATTGGTCATCGAAGCGATAGATCATCACCCGGTCGTAGCCGGTAATGGCACGTGTTTCGTCCGCGATCTCCTGACAGAGGTCCAGCAAGCCGCTGGATTTTTCCATGATCGACACGAAATTGCGTGTCTGCGTATAAAGGTTTGGCAAATTCAGGGTCCCGTCGGGAAACGGTTCGAGCTCCATGATCACGTTGCCGCCGCTCTGGTGAACGGTGGTATTGAACGAAGTGCCGTTCAGTGAGAACACAAACGGTTTCGCAGAGTCGATGGTCTCCACGCCCGCATAGGATGCGAAGTGGGAAGCCTGCTCTTCCGGGAAAATGTCCGAAATGTCTTTCCCTAGTACCTTATCTGGACCGATACCGATATAGTCGGCGCTGTTGGCACTGCAGAACTCTATTCTCGAATCGCCTTTTTTGATCCCCAGCAAAAAGCCGTGGGGTTGAATGCTGCCTGGTATATGGATGGGTTCACTTTCGCAATTCGTCAGATTGACGATATCGCGATTTACAATGTCCTTGATATTCATTACTGCTGGTCAATTACTTACGGCCGGCATAGCCACGCTGGACGCGCGCGCTTGTCCTAGCCAATTGTCAATAATGGTAAATGTATTTTTAGCGCTCGAGATTACTTCGTCCCGCCCTTCATGCTCGTCGACAAATTGGGTAAGGGAAGAGATGAAACTTTTCCACAAATTTCCTGTTTGCGCTCCATATCCCCAGAAATAGGAAGCGCCGCTCTCGGGCGTGAACCCGTGCACTTCGTGGATATGCTTGTACAGAATCCTCCCACCGAGTGTGGAGCCTTCCAGCACATACATAATTCCCAGCGCTTCCGCTACCGAAGAAAATTCGAAACGGTGTATAGGCAACGCGTCGATTTCAGCTTCCGTAAGGCCGGTGGCCAGCAGGTCGTCGATGATCAGCCGCGACTTATAACGTGCCGACAAATCAGTGATAATGTGGGAAATAGCAGGGAATACCTGATCCTCGCAGGCAATGGTTACTCCGAAAAGAGCAGCCAGGTAGGATTGATAGTCCTTTACGGAAACGGAGGGAGCTAATATCGCTTCTGAAAGTGGATTGTTTTCCAGTTTCTGATGGCTTTCCGCTGTTTCTTGTCTTAGTCGTTTGAAAAATAACTCTTGCTCTGTGTCGAAAGCAGTTGCTTCGCTCATACTGAATGCAAATTGAAACCTGTTGAGATTAGTTGGTTATCAAAAATTGTTCCAACCCCTCAGGCATAGCCGAACCCGCTCGTTCGAGCAGGCACTTTTTAAGGATTTCTATCAGACCGTTAAAGCTTGTGGGTTTTTGAATATAGAGGTTTGCACCGTTCCGGAATGCCGATTCCCACAGGTACTGCGCGACGGATGTGGAGAGTATCACAATCGGAATCAATTCGTATCCGGTCGTACCCCTGATTTCTTCCAGGCATTCAAGCCCGTTTTTGACAGGCATATTCATGTCCAGAAATATGATGTCGGGCTTGCCGTCCAGGTCTTTCAACATCCGGAGAAGGTCCACGCCGTTTTCAACGACAGAGAGCTGAGCTTCGGCGGAGACTTGTTCCAACGCTTCCTGGAACAGAAAAGTATCATCATGGTCATCGTCGGCCAGCAAGATCCGCATGGGGGTGGGGAGACTCATTAATCGGGACAAAAGGAAGGTTTGGAAAGTGGCTGAAAAATACATCGCGCAACACGATGTCGACGGACAGCTACAAAAATATGTATTCTTTTTCCAAAAACTAAATGTGCCCGTTAGAGTCGGAAGGTAGAGCGTCAATGCTGAATCCGATTTGTTTGAGGTCAATGGCATAGTTTTTTTTCTTTAAGGACCCATATCATCAAAAAATGAAAACCTGTTATGAAAAAGATCACATTAAGTATCCTTATGGCCGCCACCGTTGTGGCATTCACCGCTTGTAACACCAACAAGACAGAAGACAGTAAGGAAGTAGCCGAAGAGCAAAACGAAGCGAAACTGGATACTACCGCATTGGAAGATGATTCAGAATTTGCCGTAGCAGCGGCCGATGGCGGGATGATGGAAGTGAAACTGGGCGAACTGGCGAAAACGAATGCCGCGAGTGCAGACGTGAAAAAATTCGGCGAAATGATGGTTACCGACCATTCGAAAGCCGGCGATGAACTGAAAGCGCTCGCCACCCAGAAAAACATCACCCTACCGACCGCACTGAGTGACGAGAAGCAGAAAAAGTACGATGACCTCGCCCAAAAGAAAGGCAAGGACTTTGATAAAGCCTACATTTCTTTCATGGTCGACGATCATAAGGAAGATATCAGTGAGTTCGAGGAGGCTGCAAAGGACGCGAAAGACCCGGATGTGAAAGCATGGGCGCAGGGAAAACTGCCGACATTGAAGCATCACCTGGAAGAGGCTGAGGCGATCGATAAAAAAGTAAAGTAAGCTGAACCTCTGATTTGCAATGCCCGGAACGCCAAGTGTTCCGGGCATTTTGCGTTTAAAAATCGCGGGATAGTGAAAACAAATCACCAATTTGTAATTTTAAACCCGGCCGCCGACCGGCTTTGCAAAGTAATTCCGGTAAAACGCTTGCGATTTGATTTTGCATAAGTTTATTTTGTCTACCTATTATATAGAGTATTTCATGTATACTATCCTTACCCGCTTCGAGAAATTGATTTTAACGGCCTTTTCAGGCTTGCTTGCACTGGTGATGCCAGTCACGACAACACTCGGCCAGACCGCTCAGCGCCCGAACATTATCTTCATTTTTTCCGATGACCATGCTTATCAGGGCATCGGCGCATATGGAAATAAAATCGCCAAAACGCCGAACATCGACCGAATTGCCCGGGAAGGCGCGTTACTTACCAATAACCTGGTTACCAATTCTATATGCGGCCCGAGCCGTGCCACGCTTCTTACCGGTAAATACAGCCACCTGAACGGCTATAAGCGCAATGACCGGACAAAATTCGATACCAGCCAGACGCTGTTGTCCGAAACGCTCCGCAAGAACGGCTATCAGACGGCCTGGATCGGTAAGATGCATTTGAATAGTCTGCCGGCTGGTTTCGACTACTGGAATGTGCTGCCCGACCAGGGTCATTATTATAATCCGGAATTCGTAGGTCAGCCGAACGATACCACTAAATACACCGGTTACGTTTCCGATCTCATTACGCAGTTTGCCACTGGTTGGCTCGAAAAACGTGACAACGATAAGCCATTTTTCCTGATCGTCGGCCATAAAGCGACGCACCGCGAATGGATGCCGGCCTTGGAGGACCTGGGTGCTTACGACGATGTTACCTTCCCGCTGCCGTCGACATTTTATGACGATTATAAAGGAAGAAAGGCAGCCGCAGACCAGGACATGACCATAGACAAAACCATGCGCATGAAGCTGGATTTGAAAGTGGGTGTGGATTATGAAAAGGATTTTCTTTACAATCGGCTAAACCCCGAGCAGAAAAAGGTTTTCAAGGCTTATTATGACAAGGTTTCAAAAGAAGTTACCGACAAGAACCTGACCGGCAAAGCGCTGGTGGAATGGAAATTCCAGCGTTACCTGCGCGATTACTTCTCGACCGCCAACTCGCTCGACCGAAACATCGGCAAGCTCCTCGATTACCTCGACAAAAGCGGTTTGTCTAAAAATACCGTTGTCATCTACGCCTCCGACCAGGGCTTTTACCTTGGCGAGCATGGCTGGTTCGACAAGCGTTTTATTTATGAAGAATCATTGAAAACACCTTTCCTAATCCGCTATCCGGGTGTGATTAAGCCGGGGACCAAAGTGAGTGATCTCGTGGTCAATATCGACTGGGCACCGACCGTCCTCAATATCGCGGGTGTCAAAACGCCCGCCGATATGCAGGGCAAATCGTTCTTCCCATTATTGAAAGCGGACCGCGCAGCACAGATCCCGTGGAGAAAAGAAGCCTATTACCACTATTACGAATTCCCGCAGCCGCACCACGTATACCCGCATTTCGGGCTCAGGACAAGCCGTTATAAGCTGGCCTATTTCTACGGCGGTGCTGATTCATGGGAGCTATACGATTTACAAAAAGATCCGAAAGAGGTTTCGAATCTTTACGGATCAAAAGGAACGGAAGCGCTAATAGCCGATCTCAAAACCAAGCTGAAAGCATTGATGAACGAGTACAAGGACGACGAGGCATTGAAGATCCTCGCCGCAGCTAAACCCTGATCAGCGTGGCAACTCCCGTAGCGGCGACTCCCGGAGCGGCGGCTCCCGAATACGATGCGATAGTGGTCGGCTCCGGTCCGAACGGGCTGGCAGCGGCCATTACCTTGCGGGAGTCGGGACTTTCGGTGTTGCTGATCGAAGGCAAAGACACACTTGGTGGCGGAATGCGAACTGCGGAACTGACATTACCCGGCTTCCGACACGACATTTGCTCGGCTATCCATCCGATGGCCTTAATGTCTCCTTTTTTCGCAAGGCTACCGCTCGCGGATTTCGGGTTGACGTTCGTTCAGCCGACCCACGACGCGGCGCATCCGCTGGACGGAGGGAGGGTGGCGGTGCTGGACCAGTCGGTGGAGTCGACGGCCGCGCAATTGGGTGCAGATGGTGATACTTATCGCAAATGGATGGGTAGTTTGCTTGAATCGGTTCCTGAGTTGTTGCCGGATTTGCTGGGACCGCTGAAATGGCCTGCCGAGCCTTTTCGTCTGGCAAGGTTTGGTTTAGCGGCATTGGCCCCGGCTACCTGGACGGCCGAGAAGTTTAAAACAACGGAAGGCCGCGCATTATGGGCCGGGATGGCTGCGCATTCGATTCAGCCGCTGGATAATATCGCTACGTCGGCATTTGGTATCATGCTTATGGCGGCGGCGCACATGAAAGGATGGGTGATTCCGGTGGGTGGCAGCCAAAGCATCGCGGACGCATTGGCTGCGTATTATCAATCGCTTGGAGGAAAGGTTCAGACGGGCTGGATGGTGGGTTCAGTGAATGAACTGCCGCCGGCAAAAGCGATTTTGATGGACGTAACGCCCAGGCAACTGGTTCGTATCGCAGGTGACAGGCTGAGTGCTTCCTACAAACGTCGTCTGGAAACCTACCGCCAGGGTCCGGGGATTTTTAAAGTCGATTGGGCATTGGACGGGCCGATACCATTTCAACGTGAAGAATGCAGACGCGCGGGAACGGTGCATTTGGGCAATACTTTCGAGGAAATTGCGCAGTATGAACGAAATGTCGGAAATGGAAGACGCGGCGGGAAGCCTTTCGCGCTGGTAGCCCAGCAAAGTGTTTTCGACAAAACGCGGGCACCGGAAGGTAAGCACACGGCATGGGCCTATTGCCATGTGCCTCATGGCGACGACTTCGATATGACCGAGGCCCTGGAAAGCCAGATCGAGCGCTATGCACCGGGTTTCAGAGATGTGATCATCGCAAAGCATGCCACCAATGCCAGCGCATTTGAACAATATAATCCGAATTATATCGGGGGTGATATCAATGGGGGCATTCAGGATATCTGGCAACTGTATTCGCGGCCGGTTTTGAGCATTTCGCCCTACCGCACGTCGGCTAAGGGCATTTACATTTGCTCGTCGTCCACTCCCCCGGGCGGGGGCGTGCATGGAATGTGCGGGTACCACGCTGCGCATCAGGCGTTGAAGGATGTTTTTAAAATTGAAGTAAAAAAAGAATAACCGGGTTCACAGAAATATGGAGTTTTCAATAAAAGGTTTTTGCAGCCTGTTGGGAGTGATGGCGGTGACATTCTGGAGCTGTGGAAGCAAACAAACCGCCGAAGAAAAACGCAAGGCCGATAGCCTCGCAGCCTGCATTGCCGACGGCATGCCTACCCGCGCAGCCGCGATCCGCAATGCAAGCCTGGTGAAGGAAGGTATCGGCGATAGCACCGGCATGGTATGGATCCCCGGCGGGAAATTCCTGATGGGCGCCGACGAGTTCCCCGATTCACGCCCGATGCATGAGGTAACGGTGAATGGCTATTACATGGATGCCCACGAAGTAACGAATGCCGAATTTGCTGCTTTTGTAAAAGCGACCAACTATAAAACCGTTGCTGAGCGCCCTTTGAACCCAGCCGATTATCCCGGAGTGCCTGCCGATAAACTGGTACCGGGCTCGGCCGTGTTCACGCCTACGCCTGCACGTGTAAGCCTTGACAATCCGCTGCAATGGTGGAATTACGTGGCAGGAGCCGACTGGGCACATCCCGAAGGCCCGTCCAGCTCAATCAAAGGCCGCGAAAACTACCCTGTGGTACATGTGTCTTATGAAGATGCATCCGCCTATGCCAAATGGGCCGGCAAGAGACTTCCTACCGAAGCGGAATGGGAGTTTGCGGCACAGGGCGGAAAAGGCAACCACACCTATTACTGGGGCGACCAACTGAAACCCGGCGGTAAATGGGTGGCGAATATTTATCAGGGAAGTTTTCCGGACAAAAATACAAAGGAAGATGGCTATCTTACCGCCGCACCGGTCAAATCCTTCCCTGCCAATCCCTATGGTCTTTTTGATATGGATGGCAATGTGTGGGAATGGTGCGAAGACCTTTACCGCCCCGACTATTACCAGAAAAGTCCGGCTGCGAACCCGAAAGGGCCGTCGGACAGCTACGACCCCGATGAACCCGGCGCAGTGAAACGTGTTCAGCGAGGAGGCTCATTCTTATGCAGTGATGACTATTGCATTCGTTACAAGGCCGGTAGCCGGGGCAAGGGCGAAGTGACCAGCGGAAGTAACAACCTTGGTTTTCGTTGTGTAATGGACAAAAAATGATGAGAATACCAAATCAATAACATTATGAGTATGCGCTTTCTGACTGTACCAGGGCTGGCAAGCTCAGGTCCGCAGCATTGGCAGACCATCTGGGAAGAGCAATATCCCGACCGTTTCGACCGCGTACAGCAAGCAAACTGGGACTGGCCCGTGAAGCAAGAGTGGGTGGCGCAGTTGCAAAAGCAGATCAGCGAGCTCACCGAACCGACGGTCCTCGTTGCGCATAGCCTGGGATGCATTACCGTAGCGCATTGGGCGCAGGAGTTCAGCTCCGGGCTGATCAAAGGTGCGTTACTGGTGGCGCCGGCCGATGCGGAACTTTCAAAACGATTGAACTTCGTAGTCGGTTTTACGCCCATACCCGTGCGCACAATTCCGTTCAAAACGATTGTGGTGGCGAGTACCAATGACATTTACGCGACGATAGGCCGATCGAAGGTATTTGCCGCGAATTGGGGAAGTGATTTTGTTAGCCTGGGCAAAAAGGGACATATCAATGCTGTATCGGGGCTGGAAGACTGGGTCGATGGCAAAAAAATATTGGAGCGTTTCGAGGGCGTGAAATTGCTCGAAAGCGAGGCAACGCGCTCCTGACAAACGACGTATAGGATTGTTAAAGCCTGTTAATGATCTGTTAAGTGCTTTTAATTCTTTATATATTTCAAAACAATTCTTCTACACTTTAAACGATTGAAATTATTATGAAAAAAATGTTTGTACTCGCAGCAGCTGGTTTGCTTTTCAATGTTGCTGCTATTGCCAACGGTCCTGGAAAGAATGCTGCCGACAAAACTTTGAAAGTGGATCCGAAAGCGAGCACTATCAATTGGGGCGCTAAAAAAGTGACGGGAACACATGCAGGGACGGTACCTCTGGAAAGCGGTACACTAGTGATTGATAACGACAAGCTAAAAGGAGGAAGTTTTGTAGCCGACATCAAATCACTCGTTGTGACTGATGTAACCGACAAGGAAATGAATGGCAAACTCACCAATCACCTCAAAAGCGACGATTTTTTCTCCGTGGAAAAGCATCCGCAGGCGAAGCTGGTCATTTCTTCCGTGACGCCAAAGGGCGGTAATGCATATGATGTGACAGGAAAGCTGACGATTAAAGGAATTACCCAGGACGTGAAATTCCCGGCAACTGTTACATCCGACGCCAAAAAAGTAACAGCCAATGCGAAAGTAGCCATCGATCGTACCAAATACGATATCAAATTCCGCTCGACCAACTTCTTCGAAAACCTTGGTGACAAGGCGATCGACAACGATTTTACACTCGACGTAAATCTGGTAGCGAACAAATAATCAGCGAATATTTAAAACGACACGAAATCCGGTTTGAGCGATCAGACCGGATTTTTTATTGCCTTTTGTGGCAGCGCCAGCGATAGCGGAAATGCCTTATATTTGAAATTCTGATTTGATAACTAATAAAAAATCTATGAAAAATTTTATCGCCGGCCTGGCTATATGCACATCGATCTTAACAGGACAGGTATTTGCGCAAACCGAAAACACGTTGCCGGACTGGACCTTCGGTGGCTTCAAACGGCCGGTCGGTGTGAATCCGGTAATATCGCCCGATAGCACCTCACGCTTTTTTTGTCCCATGAACAAGCGGCGCGTCGATTGGGAATCGAACGACACATTCAACCCGGCTGCGGCCATCAAAAACGGCAAGATCGTCGTGCTTTACCGCGCCGAGGACAAAGCGGGGAAAGCGATTGGTATGCGGACTTCGCGCCTCGGTTATGCCGAAAGCGAGGACGGCATTCATTTCAAAAGAAGGAAAGAACCGGTACTATTTCCCGCTGAGGATAGCCAGAAGGCCAATGAATGGCCAGGCGGCTGCGAGGATCCTCGCGTGGCTGTGACGGAAGATGGCTTGTATGTCGTGATTTATACACAATGGAACAAGGACAAAGCGCGGCTGGGAGTCGCCACTTCCCGCGACTTGCTTAAATGGGAGAAATACGGGCCTGCTTTCAGAGAAGCCTATAACGGCAAGTTCAACAATATATGGACGAAGTCGGGCTCCATTGTGACCAAGTTGGTGGGCGATAAGCAGGTTATCGCGAAAATAAACGGCAAATACTGGCTCTATTTTGGCGAAGCAAATGTAAATATCGCCACCTCGACCGACCTCATCAACTGGGAACCGGTGGTCGATAGCAAAGGCGAACTCGTCAATCTGATCTCTCCGAGAAAGGGCTACTTCGATAGCAACCTCACCGAATGCGGCCCCCCGGCCATCGTGACCGATAAGGGCATTGTACTACTTTATAACGGCAAAAACGATAAAGGGGAAGACGGCGACAAGCGCTTTACGCCCAACAGCTATTGTGCAGGCCAGGTATTGTTTGATAAAAATGACCCTACCAAAGTGCTCGCCCGCCTCGATACACCGTTCTTCCGCCCGATGGAGCCATTCGAAAAGAGCGGCCAGTATGTAGCAGGTACCGTGTTTATCGAAGGAATGGTGTATTATAAAAAGAAATGGCTGCTCTACTACGGCTGCGCCGATTCGCGCGTAGGCGTGGCTGTTTACGACCCTGCTGCCAAAACCCCTGGTGATCCGATTCCGAACTAGCCTCCGGCCGGGCAGGTCAGTACAGGATAGTGCAACAGATATTTTTAGGAATTTTTGGATATTAATTTCTGCTTTTTTAAGAGGAGTTAATGTCCCGACAACCCTTGCAGTAAGGGAAGTCCGTTATTCAGGAGTCACTAAACCTATAAAAGCGATCAAAATGAGTTCCAGATTTAGCATGGCCGGAATGTTTCTGGCCGCTGTGATGACCCTCACCAGCCAGGTCGACACTTTTGCCCAAAAAGCCGAAAAGGGATTTAAGTCTATCTTCGACGGAAAAACACTGAAAGGCTGGGAGGGAGATCCGAAATACTGGCGCGTCGAAAACGGCTCTCTTGTAGGGGAAATAACTCCTGAAACGCTTTTAAAAACCAACTCATTCATCATCTGGCGGGGCGGCGAACCGGGCGATTTCGAATTAAAAGGATCGTTCAAGATCGCAGCTGCCGGCAATTCGGGAATCAACTACCGGAGCGAACAACTGACCGACGTGCCTTTCGCATTGAAAGGTTACCAGGCGGACATCGATGGTAAAAACAACTACACCGGTCAGAATTACGAAGAACGTAAGCGTACCACATTGGCCTACCGCGGCCAGAAAACGGTGATCAAAGAATACACGGGTGAAAAAACACCGGAAGCCATTCGGAAGAACGTAGCGAGGAACGCATGGACCGGCGTTGAAGTGACAGGCTCACTGGGTTCGTCCGACTCTCTTAAGACGCTGATCAAAAGCGAAGATTGGAACACCTTCCATATCGTAGTAAAGGGAAATCACCTGCAGCATTATATCAACGACGTCCTGATGAGCGATGTTACCGACAATGACACGGTAAATGGAGCTAAAAAAGGCCTTTTAGGTGTACAGGTACACGTAGGCCCCCCGATGAAAGTGGAATACAAGGACCTGCGGATCAAACAATATTAATCTAACATCGGCTGTCGGCCGTTGGCCATCGGCTTAATGCGAAACCTTTAATGCAAAGCTTATGGCCTAGGGCTTAAAGCATAAAGCTTTTATAATGAATAAAATTGGATTTAATGTGCTGGCCTGGACGGCAGCGGTTTCGGATGACCTGTTTCCGATTATCGAACGACTGAAAACGATTGGTTACGACGGTGTCGAGTTTTATTTAGGCCCCCAGGACGCGGCAGCTTATCAGCGGATGGGCAATTTTGTGAAAGATCTGGGTCTGGAAACGACAGCTGTAATGACCGTCGGCGCCGACGACAACCCGGTAAGCGAATCGGTGGAGGTGAGGCAGCGGGCTTTGGACAAGATCAAGTGGGCGGTAGACCGTGCACATGACCTGAATTCCAAGGTGATATGCGGGCCTTTCCATTCGGCGCACACTGTTTTTGTAAACCGTCCGGCCGAAGACCGTGAATACGCATTGGCCGGGGAGGTATTGAATGCCGCTGCCGATTATGCGGCACAAGCCAATATCACATTCGCATTGGAAGCGCTTAACCGTTTTGAATGCTACCTGTGCAACACGATGGAGCAGTTACTCAAACTCGTGAAAGCGGCCGACCATCCGAACGTACGGGCGATGTTTGATACCCACCATTCCAATATCGAGGAAAAGAGCTATCTGAACGCATTGCAAACGATCGCGCCCGTGCTTGCACATGTGCATATCAGCGAAAACGACCGCGGCACGCCGGGTACCGGGCAGGTGAAGTGGGATGATGCATTCGCGGCGCTGGCGGCAATCAAATATGACGGCTGGCTGACGATCGAGGCATTTTCGCGGAACGATCCTGGCTTTGCAAATGCTATCGGTGTTTGGCGAGAGTTCAACGAGCCGTGGGATATTGCCGAAAACGGTTACAAGTTTATCCGCGAAATGGGCCTGAAACACGGGCTTTGATCAACCACCTTTTTCAGTCCGGATTTTATGAAAAATCTTTTGAAATCAATGCTGGCCTTCGGCATTGCCCTGATCACTTTCGGCACCCAGGCACAGGACGCCCCCGCGAAACACCGTGTGGTATACAAGGGCGATAAGGGACCGGGGGTAGGTAAAAACATCGTTTTTATTGCCACAGACCATGAATACCGGGGTGAAGAATCGCTTCCCGCGCTGGCACGCATTATGGCCAGGCGCTACGGGTTCACGTGTACGGTCGTGTACGCGCTCGACTCGAATGGCTATATTCTGCCCGGAGGTTCGAATGTAAAAGGACTGGATGTGCTCGATAAGGCCGACCTGATGGTGCTTTTCATGCGGTTCGCGCATTTTGAGGACAAGGAAATGCAACATTTTGAAAACTACCTCAAACGCGGAGGCCCGATCGTCGCATTCCGGACTTCTACCCATGCATTTGAAATTAAGAAAGACCCGAAATGGGAGCACTATACCTGGGACTATAAAGGACCAAAAAAGGAATGGAAAGACGGTTTTGGTGAATACATTCTGGGGGAAACCTGGGTATCGCATTATGGCACGAACCATAAGCAATCATCCAAACTCATCATTGACGAAGCGCAGGCCACGCATCCCATTATGCGGGGCGTGAAGGATATGTGGGTGCAATCGGGCGGTTATACTACTTATCCCAAAGGAACAGTGCTCGCGAAAGGCCAGGTACTGAATGGTATGACAGCCGATTCTCCTGCCGACCCAACCAAAGAGTTGCTTCCTGTTGCCTGGATTCGTGACTATCAGATGGAAGGCGGCAAGAAAGGCCGCGCATTTACCACTACGCATGGTGCTTCGGAGGATTTGTTGAATGAGGGTTTCAGAAGAATGGTCGTGAATGCGATGTTCTGGGGTTTGGGACTTGAAAAGGAAATTAAACCGAATAATGACATTGCATTCGTAGGCCCCTATAAGCCTACTACATTCAATTTCAGCGGATATAAGGCTAATGTAAAACCTTCCGACCTGGCAGGCTGGGATTCGCTGATCATGCCGGGCGAGGTCGTGAAAAAGAAGTCGAAGTGATTTTTATATAATTGAAAATAAACAATTAATGTCTCAGCAACTTCCATTTCGCTTTGGGTCAGAGGTTTACACCTGGTTCATGAGCAACAGCGGCCAAACACACCAGGGCCGGTTAGGACACATGATTGAAGTCATCGCGAAAGCGGGTTTTACCGGTATCCAACCGATTTTTACCTGGATGGGCGATCTTCAGGACCCTGACAAACTTGAAGCTAAACTCAAAGAACAAGGCATTGAACTCGCCGCATTGGCGCTCGCACTGGACTGGAACGAAGCCGAAGAGACCGAACGCGAACGCGAAGTGGCCGACCACGCCATCCGCGTGCTGCAACGCTTCCCGGGCGCTGTGCTCAATACGGTACAAATCCCGACCGGCAGGCATAACATCGCGGAGCGTCAAAAGCGCCTCGTGAATATCGTTAACACCGTCTCGCGCCGCGCAGCCGAAAAGGGCGTGCCATGCAGCTATCACCCCAATTCCCCGCACACGTCGATTATCCGTACCGAGGAGGACTACAAGATCGTACTGGAAGGGCTGGACGCATCGGTGACCGGCTGGACGCCCGACGTGGGCCATATCATCAACGGCGGTATGGACCCATTGACCAAAATGAAGGAATACCAGTCACTGATCAACCACGTGCATTATAAAGACTGGGACGGGAATCCAGAATTTACATTGATGGGCAAAGGCAAAGTAGACCTGCCCGGCATAACCCAATGGCTCAAAGACATTAACTATACCGGCTGGATCATCTGCGAGGACGAAGGCGAAGAAGCGCTCTCAGACCCCGATTTCGTGACCTTGCACGACGGAAAGTGGATTCAGGAGGAGTTGGTGCCAGGGTTGAAATAGGCTGTAAGCTATATGCTATAAGCTTTAAGCCAAAACTTTAAATTAATCATCACAAAAAAACAGCCTACGGCTTAAAGCATATAGCATACAGCCAAAAGCATACAGCCACAACATGCCCACCATAAAAACCAACGGTATCAACTTTTACTACGAAGAGCGCGGTTCGGGGGAGCCTTTGCTGCTCATTATGGGCATTACTGCGCCGGGGGCGGTGTGGAATGTGCATGTGGCGGACTGGAAACACCATTTCCGCTGTATTATCGGGGATAACCGGGGTGTAGGGCTGACCGACAAACCGGCCGGTCCATACTCCACCGAGCAAATGGCGGACGATTATGCCGGTCTGCTGGATTCTCTGGGTTTGGAGAATGTCAACGTTATCGGCTGCTCGATGGGTAGCACCATTGCGCAGCAGCTGGCGATCCGGCATCCTAAAAAGGTAAAGTCACTTGTGCTCATGTGCCCCTGGGCGCGGTGTGACAACTACGCAAAGGGCCTTTTCCAGCACATTATGAATGCGAAGGCTCGTTTCAGGCCGGAGGAGTTTAGTTTATACATGCAATTGCTGATCTTTTCAAAATCGTCGTGGGACGATGCGAAGCAGCACGAAGACCTGGAAAATGGCCGTAAAATAGATGCCTTTAACCCGTTCCCGCAGCCATTGCACGGATTGGAGGGGCAGGCGGCCGCTTGTATCAGCCATCATGCATTACAGGATCTGGGCAAGATCAACGCGCCGACCCTTGTCATTGGCGGTAAGGAAGACATTTTCACGCCGGTGTGGATGGCCGAGGAGGTCGCCAACGGTATTCCGGGCGCCGAGTTGTTCCTGTACGACAGGCTGGGGCACGCATTTCATTTTGAAAATACAGAAGATTTTAACGCAAGAGTGAGAAACTGGCTGACCAGCGTTCCGGTGGCCTGACTCCGCATTTTTTGAGTAAAAGCATTAAAGTAAGGCATTTTGCGCCTTTTTCAGGTTTAGATAATTACGAGTTTAATTAAGATATAATGGAGATCGCGGATTCAAAAGATCAGGATCGGAGGGTACTGGACTGGAAGGAGAAAGTTTCGAACCACGTGCAGGTGGGCGGCATTGAAACTTCCGTGCTCGACAATGGCGCGGGCCGTGGTACCCGCATTGCGTGGATCAATACCGGCGGTGGCTTGCGGTTCAAGGTAGTGATAGACCGGGCGATGGATATTGCCGAGGCGTTTTACAACCAGCACAGCCTGGCGTGGATCAGTCACGGCGGCGTTACTTCTCCGCAACCATTCTCGGACAAAGGCATTGATTGGCTCCGCACATTTGGCGGCGGCTTGCTCACCACCTGCGGCCTCTCGCATGCGGGAGGGCCGGAGTCCGATAGCTTCGGCGACCGTGGGTTGCACGGGCTGATCGGTAACCAGCCGGCAGAAATTATTTCGGTCGTTCAGCCTGATTTACGTGCTGGAAAGTACGACATGAGTATTACCGGCATTATCCGCGAAACGCGCCCGTTCGGCCCGAGTTTGGAGCTGAAACGGACCATTTCGGCCACATTGGGCGAAGCGAAACTGCGAATTCACGATGAGGTAATCAATAAGGCCAATACCGCGGCCCCGCATATGCTGCTGTATCATTTCAATTTCGGCTGGCCGGTCGTGGACGAGGGAACCGATATACTATGGAATGGCCGATGGCATCCGCGCTTTGAAGAGAATGCGAAAATTTTCAAGGAGGGTAATGCCTTCAAAAAAGCGCCCGCGCCGCTGGAGAGCCACCTCGGGAGCGGCGAAGAAGTAGCTTTGATCGATGTCGACGCGGATATTTTCGGGGACAGTATTTGCGGGTTGCATAATGAGAAACTGGGACTGGCCGTCGCATTGAAATTCAAAAAGGAACAATTGCCCTGGCTGGCCAACTGGCAGCATTGGGGCAAAGGCGAATATGTGACCGGCATCGAGCCGAGCACGCATCCGCTCTCCGGACAGGCAAAAGCCCGGGAGGACGGCACGCTGATCTTCCTGCAACCCGAGGAAACACGGGAGTACGACCTAGAATTGAGCGTATTGACCGCAAAAGAGGAGATCGAAGAATTTGAATTGAAGGTGAATGTGTAACGGCAATGTCACCCTGAGCGAAGTCGAAGGGTAGTAGCGTGATGCAAAGGCGTCGTCGTCACAATCCTTCGACCGCCCGGCGGCCCGGTCCGCTCAGGATGACAGGAACGACAGCGTATTAACACACCACAAAAATTTTAACCAAGTATCAACCAAAACCAATTTTTTAATACAAAAACAATGGGACTTTCAAGTATAGCTGAGAAGGCGTTGGAGCAGGGAAAGGGAATTTTGCGTCTGGCGCCGACATGGGTGCCGCGTTCGTTTTGCGTTCCCGGCCGCAGGATCAAATTGCACCCCGACGATTACTATGTGCTGGGTGGAGAGCGTGGTGGTATCGATGAACGCTGGCTGTCTTCAACCACTCCTGCGGAAAACGGGCCGCTTACAGGCGAAAATGAAGGTTTGAGCCAAATCGTTTTTGAAGACGAATCAGGCGTTCAAAAAGTGACATTGCGGGACGCAGTAGAAGAGCTGAAAGGCCAGATTATAGGCGACAGACTTTGGGATCAATACAAGAGCTGGCCCATGTACTCCAAGTTTTTTGACAATATGGGGCCGCTTCCGCATCACATTCACCACAGAGACGAACACGCCGCGATGGTGGGCCAGAATGGAAAGCCGGAAGCCTACTATTTCCCGCCTCAACTGAACAATCACGGCGGCGATTTTCCATACACATTCCTTGGTATCGCTCCCGGTACGACCAAAGAGCAGATCAAAGAGTGTCTGATGAATTTCACCAAGGGCGACAATAAGATTACCAATTACTCCCAGGCATTTCGTCTGGAGCCGGGGACAGGCTGGGATGTGCCTCCTGGCATGTTACACGCGCCGGGCAGCTTGTGTACCTATGAGCCTCAAAAAGCATCGGATATTTTTGCGATGTATCAATCGCTTGTCAATGAGGCGGTTATTCCGGAAGAGCTGCTTTGGAAAGGAACACCGAAAGACAGAATTGGCGATTATGACCTGTTGATGGAAGTGATCGACTGGGATTTGAATGTAAATCCTAATTTAATGGAGAAGCATTTCATGCGCCCCAAACCGGTAAAAGATGTCGCTGCGATGGCGGAAGAAGGATATAGTGAAAACTGGATTTGCTATAAAAACGAGGCCTACAGCGCCAAGGAACTTACCGTTTTCCCCGGACAGACTGTTACCATTAAAGACGCTGCTGCATACGGAATGATCGTCATGCAGGGCCACGGCAAATTCGGTACATGGGACATCGAAACCCCTGCATTGATCCGCTACGGGCAACTGACCAACGACGAATATTTCGTAACCGAAGCCGCTGCGATCGAAGGCGTTACAATCAGCAACCCATCGAAGACCGACCCGATTGTAATGTTGAAGCACTTCGGTCCGGGTAACCCTGATTTGGTATTGTAGGGCCGTAGGCTATAAGCTGTAAGCAATAAGCCTTATGCTCAACTGTTCATAGTCAAGACTTACAGCCTAAAGCTTACAGCTTAATACTTACTGCTTAAAACTCATTTCCCTTTTATTCATCAAGCTTTAAGCTTACAGCCTACGGCCTACAGCTTAAAGCCCTTATCTCTTAAACCATGCCTGAAAATAATTTCCCCAAACTCCATAATGCCACATGGCCTGGCATCGTGGGCAAAGGCTCCGACTCGGAGCCGATTATTCCTTTTGATACATTGCTTGAAAAGACTGCCGCTGCGGAAGTGGATGGCGTGAAATTCGACGGCGTCGATATCGGTTTGTTCGACGAGCATATTGGCGAATACCTGAATGCGGCTGATGGTGGAAAGCGTCTGGCTGATAAGTTGGCCGGGTATAACCTGGAAGCAGGAAGCCTGGTAGCCAACGTATGGGCCGGCTCTGCGATGGGTACGAAAGAGGCGCGCGACACCTTTGTGGAGCAGGTGCGAAAGGCGTGCGAGTTCGGTAAGCAACTTCGTGACACCGGGGTCCGCAACGGCGGTGTGATCCGTATCGACTCGGCTGCTTCGCCGGAAGCATGGTCGTCCGACCCGAAAGGCAACACTAAACAGATTGCCGAAACTTTCAGACGTGCCGCCGATGTAGCCGCTGATTTTGGGGAAAGACTCGCTGCCGAAGGCGAAATCTGCTGGGGCGGTATGCACAGCTGGAAAGCGATGATCGACACACTCGAAGCGGTGGACCGTCCAAACGTCGGTTTCCAGGCGGATATGTCCCATACTTTCCTTTATTTGCTGGGCTATAATGCGCCGGAAGACCGCATTCTGCCAGCCGACTTCGAATGGAACGACCGCGCCACATTGGATGAAGCCTTCAAAAAAATGACAGCCGCGCTTCGTCCCTGGACAATCGATTTCCACGTAGCACAAAACGACGGAACCGTACACGGAACCGGCTCACATGATAAAACCGGTCGTCACTGCCTTGCTACCGATCCGAACGGCAAGCTCGACATCGCACACCATGCAGGCTTCTGGCTCCGCGACGAAAAGGGCGAACTCACAAAGGCATTCCGTCACATTTGCTGGGACGGCTGCATGTTCCCGAACGAGGTAATGTACAAGCAGCAAACCTGGAACGATATCCTCGCGGCGCTGGTGAAGGTGCGTAATGCGCATGGGTGGCAGGCGTAAGGGCTTTAAGCTGTAAGCAGTAGGCTATAAGCTGTAAGCTGAATGCTTCGCCGATTTGTACTGTACGCGTGCATAAAGCATATAGCCTAAGGCTTAAAGCTTTTAAAATATTCCAAAAACCTAAGGCTTAAAGCTTATAGCTTACAGCCTAAAGCATTAAACAAAATGTCAGAAAAAAAACAAATCCGTGTCGCGTTGATCGGTTCCGGTTTGATGGGCCGCACGCATACCAATGGTTATAAAAGAATCGGGGACTTTTTCCCTGAGCTGGAATACCGTCCTGTCCTGGCGGCTGTTTGCTCCCGTAACGAGGAGAAAGTGAAAGCTTTCGCGGAACAGTGGGGTTACGAATCCTACGAAACCGACTGGCGCAGGATCATCGAGCGCGACGATATCGACGCTGTGGACATTTGTACACCGAATGATACGCACGCGGAAATCGCGCTGGCGGCGGCTGCGAAAGGGAAAATGATCCTTTGCGAGAAACCCCTTGCACGGACGTTGGCAGAAGCTAAAACAATGGTGGATGCTATTGAAGCTGCCGGCGTGAAAAACACTGTGTGGTACAACTACCGCCGTGTGCCCGCTGTGACATTGGCAAAACAAATTGTGGATTCAGGCAAACTGGGCCGCATTTTCCACTACCGCGCCAACTTCCTGCAAGACTGGACGATCAGCCCGGATGTACCGCAGGGCGGAACCGCAACCTGGCGCCTCGACGTGGATGCAGCGGGTTCGGGTGTGACGGGTGATTTGCTGGCACACTGTATCGACACGGCGATGTGGATCAATGGCGGCATTAAGGACGTTTCCGCTGTGGCTGAGACGTTTATCAAAGAACGCAAGCATACCGGTACCGGCGAAGTTCAGAAAGTAGGTATCGACGACGCTTGTATTTTTCACTGCCATTTCGATAATGGGTCGTTGGGCTTGTTCGAATCTACACGTTATGCGCGCGGCCATAAGGCGCTTTATACTTTTGAAATCAATGGTGAGCATGCTTCCATTCGTTGGGACCTGCATGACCTGAACCGCCTCGAATATTTCGACCACAACGATGAGTCGATTGTCCGCGGATGGCGTTCGATCCTGGTGACGGACAGCGACCAGCCTTACATGAAGCGTTGGTGGATCCCCGGTACCAGCATTGGTTACGAACATTCATTCATACATCAGGCAGCCGATTTCTTCGAAAGCCTGCAAACCGGCAAACCTTGCTCGCCGACTTTCAAGGACGCTTACGAAACACAGAAAGTGTGTGAAGCGGTACTCGAATCGGCGGCTTCCAAAAGCTGGAAAGACACCGGCGTACATTGGGAAGGTTAATCCAATAATGCATTCATAATCTGAGGCTTTAACCGGAACCCACTATGCGGGAAAGGTTAAAGCCTCAGTTTCGATTCTGCTATGTCCGATTACATTCTAAGGGTTAAGGAAATTTCCAAATCGTTCTCTGGCGTGAAAGCGCTGGACAATATCCATTTTGACCTGAAAAAAGGCGAAGTGCATGCCTTAATGGGCGAGAATGGGGCTGGGAAATCGACCTTCATGAAAATACTGATCGGATTGGTGACACCCGATGCCGGCGAGGTCTTGCTTGAAGGCGAAAACCTGATCGGCAGCAATGTGAATGAAACTTTGAAAAAAGGCATTTCCATGATCCATCAGGAAATCCTGATTATCCCCGAACTGACCGTGGCGCAGAACATTTTTTTGGGAAGGGAAAGGGAAGTTTCGGGCAAAAGCGGAATTCTCTCCGGTTGGCTGAATGATTCAGAAATTAACCAGCGGGCGGCTGCATTGCTTGATCGAATGGGTGTCAACATCGCTCCAAAGGCGAAAATGAGATCCCTCAGCGTGGCACAAATGCAGATGGTGGAGATCGCGAAGGCTGTCTCCAATAACGCAAAAGTGATTATCATGGATGAGCCTACTTCTGCCATTTCGGACAAAGAAGTGGGGACATTATTCCAGATTATCCGTGATCTGAAAGCGCAGGGCGTCGGTATTATCTATATCTCGCATAAAATGGACGAGATATTCCGGATTTCGGACACCATCACCGTGCTGCGTGATGGCAAATACATCGGTACCAAAAGCGCGGTCGAACTGGATCAGAATGCATTGATTGCCATGATGGTGGGCAGGGAGATCGGTCAGATGTTTCCGGCAGCGACGCAGCCGGTAGGAGAAGAAGTTATTTCCGTTCAAAATCTGGGTAAAGCAGGTAAGTTTTCAAATATCAGTTTTAATGTCAGATCCGGTGAAATACTGGGATTGGCAGGGTTGATGGGTGCGGGAAGAACTGAAATAGCGAGGGCGATATTTGGGCTGGATCAATGGGACGAGGGCGAAGTGACGATCAAACAGTCGCCGCTTCGTGCGCGTACGCCGCGCGAGGCCATCAACAGGGGAATCGGCTATGTGAGCGAGGACAGGAAGGGCCTGGGGTTTATTCCAAGAATGTCGGTCAAGGATAATATCACCCTTTCAAGCATGAACAACCACCGCAAAGGCGGTTTTATCGACGCACACAGCGAAGAATCGGTCACCAAAAAAATGATAGCCGATTTGAAGATCAAAACGGCCGGTACCGGTCAGCACGTCACGTATTTAAGCGGGGGAAACCAGCAGAAAGTCGTCATTGGCAAAGTGCTGCTTGCTTCGCCCGAAATCATTATCCTCGACGAACCGACCAGAGGCGTGGATGTTGGGGCAAAATTTGAAATTTATAAACTGATCCGCAGCCTCGCCGACCGGGGTATGGCGATCATCATGATATCATCGGAATTACCGGAAATCCTGGGCCTAAGCGACCGGATACTGGTTTTATCGAAAGGAAAACAAACCGCGCTACTTTCAAAGGAGGAAGCGACGCAGGAGTTGATTATGAGATATGCGGTAGCGTAGCGGCTATAAGCAATAGGCTTTAAGCTATATGCTTTTAGTTTAAAATCATTTTTTGCTTATAGCTTAAAGCCTAAGGCCAAATTTAAAACATGAACAGATCCTCCAAATCAGGCCAGTACGGTATCTTCTTCGCATTTGCATTGATATGCCTTGTGCTGGCATTGAGTACGCCGAAGTTTTTTACAATTTCCAACCTGCTGATCATTGGGAACCAGGTTTCGATCAATGCATTGCTGGCATTTGGCGTCACTTTTGTGATTATTACGGGCGGGATAGACCTTTCGCTTGGCTCAATGGTAGCCGTTACAGGAGTAGCCGCCGCGACATTCGCGCATCCCGACACTTATCCGCTCGTTGTGCCGTTGCTCGTTGGCCTAGGAGCTGGCTCTGCTATGGGCGCATTCAATGGTTTGGTTATTACAAAAAGCAAAGTGCCGCCGTTCATCGTCACGCTGGGAACCATGACCATCGGCCGTGGGCTCGCATTGATACTAAGCAAGGGAAGGCCCGTTTCGAATCTTTCCGACTCGTTCAACTTCATTGGAGGAGGCAATATCGCCGGTATTCCGTTTCCGATTATAATCCTGTTTGTCGCGTTCGCGGTTTGCTCGATTTTATTGAATAAAACCATCCTTGGGCGCTATATGTACGCGGTTGGGGGTAACGAGCCTGCTGCACGTGCGTCGGGTATCCGTGTGAGCCGTGTCAAAATGTGGGTATATACGATTTGCGGGTTGCTTTCTGCATTGGGCGGTATCCTGCTCACATCGCGCATTACCACCGGCCAGCCTAATGCAGGGGCCGGATTCGAGCTGGATGCCATCGCTGCCGCCATTATCGGTGGTACCAGTACCTCGGGCGGCACCGGAACGATGACGGGAACATTGATCGGCGCCTTGCTCATCGGGGTGATCAGCAACAGTCTCGATCTGCTGAATGTGACTTCCTACTACCAGCAGGTCGTGATGGGCGTGATCATCATTGGTGCGGTGGTGTTGGATGGAGTTGGGAAGAAGGATTGAAAGGGAGGAAGGATTGAAAGGGAGGAAGGGGAGGATGTTTTTAGAGATTTTAGGTATTCAATATAAAATATGAAACGCAACGCGATTTTTTCTGCATTCATTGCTATGGCTTTTTTTACGGGCTGTAACCAATCTTCGAATAAGGAATCCGGCTCGGATGCGGGGGATAAGCTGGTGATCGGTGCTACGATGCTGAGCATGCAGAACGAGTTTATCGTGAATGTAAGCGACGCAATGGAGGCGAAAGCGAAGGACATGGGTGTGGAGCTCATAACTGTCGACGCAGAACGTTCTGCATTGAAACAGGTGGAGCAGGTGGAGAGCTTTATCGGTCAGGGAGTAGACGCCATCATCATGAATCCCTGCGAGGTAGAAGCGAGTTCGCCGGCAATCAAGCTCGCGATGGACGCCAAAATTCCCATTATCAATGTCAATTCGGAAACTTCTGCAAAACCCACGGCATTTGTAGGCTCGGACGACACCGAATCCGCTCGCATCGCGATGAAATACATTGCCGAAAAACTGGGCGGCAAAGGCAATGTGCTGATGATGCACGGTTTCATGGGCCAGGCCGCGCAAATCAGGCGCGATAATGGTGCGAAGGAAATCCTGAAAGCTAACCCGGGCCTCAAATTGCTCGCCGAACAAACCGGCGAATGGGACCGCGCAAAAGGAATGTCCCTTACCGAGAACTGGATCCAATCCTACGGCGACAAGATCAACGCGATTTTTGCACAAAACGACGAAATGGGCATGGGCGCCGTGAAAGCACTGGAAGCTGCGGGTTTGAAAGGTAAGGTGCTTGTGGTGAGTGTAGACGCTATTCCCGATGCATTACAAGCGGTAAAAAAAGGAACTTTGGACGCCACCGTTTTCCAGAATGCCAAAGAGCAAGGCGGAAAGGCGATTGAAACGGCGGTGAAAGCGGCTAAGAAAGAGGCGTTTGAGAAAGAGGTGCTTATTCCTTTTCAGTTGGTGGATAAGGGGAACGTTGAGAAGTTTTTGAAATAGATTACCGTTTTAACGCACGGAGCCTTTCGAGTCCCCCGCTTTCAATAAACTCCCGGGTGGCTTCCATTTTTTCTTTGAGAATCGCCTGGACCTTAGGGTCGGCAAGTACTCTTTTTTTGCGGTCTTCGAAACTCTCAACCGGTGTTTTCATCGCTGTCTAAGTTTTAAAATGTAAACTTGATAGGTTTTATTAAGCTCAAATGGCTCAACAACAGTGCCGCTGTCACCATAAATTTCGTACTACTTTTGAATATTTGAAAGCTCTTTTCCAAGAACCATCCTGTACAGGCGGCTCTTGGCGGGTGTGTTACCCTGGATCTTTATTTCGGCGTAGGGGTATCGCTCCAAAAAAATACGTAAACATTCCGAGACAGTCGACATGGCTTTTTCTAAGTCGAGATTGTTTTCCGGGGAAGCAATATCACTTAGTTCTCCATTCGGAAGTACATCCAAAAGCGCCAGATTGAAAAGCCCGTTACTATGCGGAAATTCTGTAAAAAGCACCGCCTTTCGAATTGTTCTCTCGAAACTGATTCTTACGAACTCAAAATAAAGTTGGTCATCATCCGACTGAAAAGGATAAAACTCTGACTGCATACAAACGCTGGATTGTAAGTACCATATCGAATGCAGGAAGTTGAGCGGTTGTATGTGTCGCAAATGTAAAATAATCCCTTCACAAAAGTAAAACGCCGCTTCCTCTGCGCTTTTACCGGCAGATGGCATTTTGCCAGTTTTCCTAAAACCAACCAAAATCACGAATGAACACTTTCAATATCAACCGCCGTAGTTTTCTCCACGGGGCTACGGCTGCATTGGCACTTTCCACTTTCGGAGCGCAGGGAATGGACCTGGTCAACCCCGCCAAAACATGGCGAGTAGGGCTAATTGGTACGGGTTGGTATGGTAAAAGTGATCTGTTCAGGTTGATTCAGGTAGCACCCGTGGAGGTGATCGCACTTTGCGATGTGGATAAAAATCAATTGAACGAAGCGGGCAAGCTGGTAAGCCAACGGCAGAAATCGGGGAAGACGCCGAAGTTGTACGGCGATTACCAGAAGATGCTCGCGGAGAATGAAATGGACATTGTCCTGATCGGATCGCCCGACCACTGGCATGCATTGCAGATGATCGACGCCGTAAAGGCGGGCGCGCACGTGTACGTGCAGAAGCCGATCAGCGTGGATGTATTGGAGGGCGAGGCGATGGTTGCTGCCGCGCGCAAATACAAGAAAGTAGTGCAGGTAGGGACACAGCGGAAAAGTACGCCACATTTGATCGATGCCAAGAAAAATATTGTGGACGCGGGCTTGCTGGGCAAGATTTCGCATGTTGAAATGTGCTGCTATTACCATATGCGGGCTAATGGTAACCCACCCGTGGAAGCCGTGCCGGATTATCTGGATTATGAGAAATGGACCGGCCCTGCGCCCCTGCGCCCGTACGACGGCTCGCCGCATGTGCGCTGGTGGCGGACGTTCATGGAATATGGTAACGGCATTACCGGTGACATGTGCGTGCACATGTTCGACACGGTGCGCTGGATGCTGAAACTGGGATGGCCGAAAAAAATCACGTCGACCGGTGGTATTTATGTGCAAAAAGAAGGTAAGTCCAATATATCCGACACCCAGTCCGCGATTTTCGAGTACGACGGCCTGAACTGCGTATGGCAGCACCGTACATGGGGAACGCCCAACAACCCCGATTATCCCTGGTCATTTACGCTCTACGGGGAAAAAGGAACACTTTGGGCGAGTACGATGGCGTACGATTTCATCCCGCAAGGCAAAGGCGAGAAGATCCATAAGGATGTTGTTTACGAAAAGGAAAAATATCCCGAGGATCTGAAAGAGGACAAGATCGAACTGAATGCGGCGCCCGCAACACGTCTTCACATGCTCGACTTCCTGAATGCGATAGAGCAGAATGGCAGGCCGGTGGCCGACATCGAAGAAGGGCATATTTCGACTGCAAGTTGCATTTTGGCAAATCTTTCGATGAAAACGGGCCGTTCGATTGTTTATGACCCAATAAAACGCGAAATTGTGGGAGATAGAGAAGCTAATGCATTACTGGCCCGCGCGTACCGGGCTCCTTACAAACATCCTGACTATAAACACGTCTAGGATAGGTCATTAAAGTTCGTGGTCCCTTATATATTCCCAGTACATCGCGTCCGGCAAAATCCGGGCGCGTTTTTGTTTCGGAGCCTTTATATTTTCAATTTGCCGCTGCAACATACAGGGCAGGATCCTGGTAAAGTTAAATGAAGGGTTTGAGTGCCTTGCAAACGTTTGAAATAGCTCAGGATAAGTAATTTCCGCGATCGATATACCAGTTTTATTTGTTTATAAGTTTAATAGATGTTTCACAGGCATTTAAACCAAACCCCCTCTTAAACTGTCAGAGTATTGTAACATAACCAAACGTTAAAAACACAATGAAAACCATAGTGAAGTTGATAAAATCCGCTGGTATGGCGGTTGTGGCGGGTGTATTCATGATGGCGTGCAGTAATGCCCTTCAAGTCAGCTACGATTACGATTCGGCAGTGAACCTGAAACAGTTCAAAACCTTCAAAGTGGAGGCCGAGCATAATATGGAGCAGGATCCCTTGTTGGGCAGCGAACTGAACAGGCGCCGGTTGGGAGATGCCGTCGTAGAAGTGATGGAAGCCAAAGGCTACAAAATGGACACGAAGAATCCGGAGATCGTGGTACGGTTTATGACCGACGTGAAGGACCGCCAGCAAGTACGCTCCAACAACATGTATTCCCCTTATATGTGGTGGTACGGCGGGGGCAATAATATCTCGACCTATAACTACCAGGAAAGCCGTTTCATTCTGAATGTCTATCAGAAATCGACCGAGAGAATGATATGGCAGGGATGGGCTTCCGGAAAAGTGAAAGCGCCGACCAAGAAAGAAGACCAGAACACCATGATCAAAAACACCATGGCTGATATCCTGAGATCCTTCCCCGAAGCGACGCTCGATACATACAGCAGGAAGTAATCTTTTAAGGCTAAAAAGTAAAAATGCCGGCTGACGTCCGGCATTTTTTATAAATTTTAGTTGCTATTTCCTTTCTTCCATTCTGATCCTGATATATTCGTCAGGATCTGGTTCCTCGATCGGATAATGTTCTTCTTCATATTGATTGATCAGTAGTGCAAGTACATCAGCTTCTTTGGCTTCATGGCTGCCCGCGGGTGCATCAAACAGTGTTTCGATGCGTTTTAATGCTTCCTGATACTCCTCTTCGGTTTCGATCAATTTTACATCTACCATTTCGTTAAATCGTTTTTGCATCGATACGGTCATATTCCGAGTGCGTTCCCAGCCACTTAATCATGATTCTCTTGTGCTCAAAACTGATCCGTGTGATCATGCGATAGTGATTCCCTTTAATGTTGAAAATGATCCTGTTGTCTGCAATCAGGTCAGCGGTTCTGAAATCAGCTTTCACTGCGTTGAAATCCCTCCATTCCGTCTTCCTCACTTTTTTGAACCAAGAAGTGAGGTATGCTTTTGAATCAGGATGAAGTTCGTAAAAATCTTTCAATTTTTTGAAACTGATTACATTCATGAAATAGTGTGTATGGATTTAAACAAAAGTAAAGGGGAAAGTTGTCCTGAAAACAACTTCCCCTTTACAATGTACGACCGGCTGGGCGAGCGGTTATTTATTGCAAATCCTGCCCGTTACGATACTCCTCCGAAGCCTTTTTCACAATCGCGTCGCCGTCGTGCAGGTCTCCGAAAACTTCTACCAGCGTATCTACTACAACGCCCCGTTTCACAGGAACCCATTCCGCTTTCTTACCCTTATCGCGGATCACAAATACTTGCTCGCTGGAATTTACTACCGAAGTGACGGGGACGAAAAGCGTGTTGCCGGTACGCTCTGTATTGAGCTGGACTTGTGCGTACATGCCCGCTTTGAGCTCGTTGGAGCGGTTGGTGACGTCGAACTCGGTGATCATCGAGCGGTTTTCTTCGGTTAATGTGCGGGAACTGCGGGCATAAACGGCTTTGTAAACTTTTTCGGGACTGGCCGAAACCGTGAAACTCACTTCGCCCTTGTTAGGGATGGCGCTGGACATGTTTTCAGGGATCGCGAGCGTCAGACGCAGTTTCGTATTGTCTTCCAAAATAAATAATGGCTTAGCCCCGCCTTCGCCCGGGCCTACCAGCGCGCCTGGACTGATATTTCTCTCCGTAATAATGCCATCGAAAGGCGCTGTTACGGTTAGGTAGCGGGATAGCTCGGCTTTGGTTTCCATAAATGACTTTGCCGCCTGGACATTCCCTTTGGCGACGGACATCGCTGAGCTATCGGCCGCTGCGCGCGCTTTGGAGAGGTCGAGTTCGTTGAGCGACACAGCCCCCTCGGTGCGATTGGTCTTCTGCAAGCGGCTGTATGTCAATGCACTGGATTGGTAACGCGTTGTGGTTTGCTGTAATGTCGCTTCGGCGGCGATGAGCTGGGCTTTGGCCTGGCTCAGTTCGGAGATCACTTCCGGTGCTTCCAGTACGGCCAGAACCTGCCCTTTTCTGACGATCGTGCCCCGGTCGGCATTCACTGTTTTAACAAACCCTTTCACTTTCGGATGGATACTGACCTTGTTCCAGGGCTTCAATTCACCGGGTAATGCGATCTGCTTAGCCGGCTTCATACTTTTTACATAAGCCAGTTCCACAACCTGGGGCTCTGCCTGGGCTTTGGCTTGATGCTTTTCGCTCGTTTCGGCGGTACTGCTGCACGCGCTCATGCCCGCGGCAACGGTGATCAGTATCAGAATGGATTTCAGGGTGTTCATGGAAACGGATGTTTGGAGTTTTTTACGGAAGAAATTGCTTTCAGGATCCTCGGGGTCGAGGGATACCGAGTTGACGGACGCCTTGCGCTGAACAAGCGTGAATACCGCCGGCAAAATGAGCAGCGAGGCCAATGTGGAGGCTATCAGTCCGCCGATTACGGCCTGGCCGAGTGGGGCGATCTGGTCGCCACCCTCGCCGAGACCGGAGGCCATCGGGATCATACCGGCGATCATTGCAATACTCGTCATCAGGATCGGGCGGATACGGCTGCCGGCTGCGAGCGTCACGGCTTTATGCGCGTCCTGTAATTTGAGGCGCAGGTTCTCCGCATTGGTCACCATCAGGATCGCATTCGCGACGGATACCCCCACGGACATGATCAGGCCCATGTAAGATTGCAGGTTGAGCGTCGCGCCGGTGAGTAGCAGCAGGCCGATCGAACCCACTACTACCGCAGGAATGGTTGAAAGTACAACGAGCGACAGTTTGAATGACTGATAGGTAGCCGCCAGCAAAAGGAACATGATCACGACGGCGATTAGTAGACCCGTTTGCAAGCTGCTCAATGTTTCCGTGAGCAGCTCGGTTTGCCCTTTCAGCTCCACAATTACACCACGCGGTGGTTCGCCCACGTTCTTGATTGCTTTCTGAACGGCGGTAGTAGCCGCACCAAGGTCTTTTTGATGAATATTGGCAGTGACGGTCACCAGTCGGTTCGGTCCGGCGCGGTCGTATTCGCCGGGGGCGGTTTTTTCGGAGAATGTAGCTACGTCGGCCAGCAGCGGGTTGCTGACGCCGGTTTTCAACGGAATTGTCCCAATATCTTCAACAGAAGTCATTTGATATTCCGGAATCTGGACCTGTACCTGGTAGGCAAGCCCTTTGGCGTCGTCGAGCCAGAGGTTTTTGTCTGTGAAACGGCTGGAAGACGTAGCCGCAACCATCGAGCGCGCCACTTGCGTGGACGTAATGCCCAATTGTCCCGCCCTTTCGCGGTCGATTTTGACGTCCAGGATTGGGTACTGCAAGGGCTGGGCAATCTGCACGTCACGCAGGAAAGCGATCTGCTGCATTTCCTTCTGAATTTTCCGGGCGAATCTTCCGGCTTCTTCCACATCTTTTGCAGCCACACTTACCTCGATCGGTGTCGACGCGCCCTGGCTCATAATTTTGTCTACCAGTTCGATTGGCTCAAATGAAATGGCCAGATTGGGAATCTCCTTCGAAATTCTTGCACGCAGTTTCTCTTTCAATGCATCCATTCTTACAGGAAAATCCTCTTTCAAAGAAACCTGCAAAACAGCCTCGTGCGGGCCGCTGTTGAACACGAAAATATTGGAAGTACCATAGCTGGAAGGAACGGTACCTACATAAGCCGAGGATATTTCGACATGCTCTTTCCCAACCTCCGATTTAATCAGGTTCAAAACCTTCAATGTAGCCTCTTCCGTCCGCTCGACACGCGTGCCGTCGGGGACCCGCATGCGCATCTGGAACTGGTGACTGTTGGCCTTCGGGAGAATATCGGTACCGATCAGGAAGAACCCGCCGACGATTAATGCGATGCTGCCCGCGAGGTAAACCGGGACAATCAGCCGCTTGCCCATGATGCCGCCGAGTACATTCAGGTATTTTAATTTAAACTTTTCAAAACCGGTGGGTGGCAGCGATGGGTGCGCGCCTTCTTCAATCACAGCATTGATTTCCTGGTTATCCAGTGCCAATGTCGGCGCTTCGTGATGCGGATGATCTTTCAAAAGCCAGTTGGAAAGGACCGGTACCAATGTTTGGGAAAGTAAAAACGAAGCGATCATCGCAAAACCTACGGCCAGCGAAAGCGGCAGGAACATCGATCTTGGAATACCACTCATCACAAACGACGGCGCAAAAACAGCCAGGATCGCCAACAGGATCAGGAATTCGGGGAATGCGATTTCCTTACACGCGTCCCAGATGGCCTGCTCTTTCGGCTTGCCCATTTCCTGGTGCTGGTGAATGTTTTCAATAGTCACCGTTGCCTGGTCGACGAGCACGCCGATAGCCAGAGCGAGCCCGCTCAATGTCATGATGTTGATCGTTTGCCCAAATAAATTCATCAATATCACGGCTGAAAGAATGGAAATAGGGATGGTCACGATCACGATGATCACGCTGCGCCAGTCCCGCAGGAAGAGTAGTACCATCAAACCGGTAAGCAACGCACCCAGAATACCCTCGGTAATGAGGCTTTTCAAAGAGTTGGTCACATACACCGACTGGTCGAATTCATAGGAAATCTTCACATCCTCCGGCACGGCATTCCGTAGTTGCGGCAATGCAGCGCGGATATTGTTCACCACATCGAGCGTAGAAGCATCCGATTTTTTTACCACCGGAATATAAACCGCCCGGCGGCCGTTGATCAACGCGTAGCTTACCGTCACATCGGCACCGTCTTCGACTACACCCACATCGCGAATGAACACGGTAGGGCCTGCACCGACGCGGATAGGGATATTCAGAAAATCTTCGGGCTTCTTGATGAGCGAGTTGACAGGCGTCATTAGCGTCTTGTCGCCCATACGGATATTACCAGCCGGTGAAGGTTGGTTATTGGCAATAATGGATTTGATCACTTCTTCGGGTGTCAAATGATAGCTCCTAATGCGCTCAGGATCGACGCGGACTACAATTGTGCGCTGGTTACCTCCAAATGGCGGCGGACTGGAAACACCCTCAATGCGGCTGAACATCGGGCGTACGCGGGAGGAGGCGAAATCCTGGATTTCGTTCAGCGAGCGCGAGGCGCTTTCGAACACCATTTGCCCGATCGGTACCGAGCTTGCATCAAAGCGCACGACCTGCGGAGGTACCGTTCCCTCGGGCATGTAGGCCTTCGCACGGGAGACGTTGTTGGCGACCTCCGCCGCCGCCTGGGCCATGTCGGTACCGGGGTAGAACGAAAGCTTGATCAATGACAAGCCCTGGATCGTCTTTACATCCACGTCGCGGATACCCGAAACGTACAGAAAGTGGTCCTGATAGCGGGTAGCGATGAAGCCGTCCATCTGGTCGGGCGCCATACCGCCGTAGGGCTGCACTACGTAAATGGTGGGCAGATCGAGGTTTGGGAAAATGTCGACGGGAATGCTCCGTATCGACAAAATTGAGAAGAATAGGATGCCGATCACGACTACCACAATGGAAATGGGCTGTCGGAGGGCAGTTCTGATGAGTTGATACATAATGTTCAGATTTATT
>NZ_JASATN010000016.1:0-132435 GCF_038440355.1 Dyadobacter sp. OTU695
AAATCACATATCAAACATCCGTATCATAGCCGATCACACAACGCTGATCGGCTAACTTATCCAAATTTTCCGGCACGTCGAGGCCTGTTCTGGCATTATCGAATGCATCGCGGTATTTTTCTTTCAACTCCCGGCGTTTGATCGCTTCCAGGAAACGGCGTGCATCCTCTTCATTTTCCAGCACCAGTTCGGGAACCACAGTCGGTTTGTTAGCATCGTCTTTGGCGACCATCGTCACGTAGGACGTATTGGTATGCCTGATGCTGCGGTTTCTGACGTTTTCCGCCACCACGCGAATTCCCACTACCAGCGACGTCCTTCCCACATAATTCACCGACGCGTGCAGCGACACCAGGTCACCTACTTCAACCGGTTCGAGAAAATCCACGGCATCCACCGAAACCGTCACGCAATACGTCCCCGCATGCCGCGACGCGCACGCATAGGCGACCTTGTCGATCAGCGAGAGCAATATGCCTCCATGGATTTTCCCGCCAAAGTTGGCATAGGAAGGGATCATTAATTCGGTAAGGGTAGTCTGGGAAAAACTGACGGGCCTGGGCTCCATGTGCATTGTTTATTTTTTCAAAAAGATAGTCTTACCGGTTTTGGCGGCTTCCTTGGCCGTTTCCAGTATCTCCACGACGGTCACATTCACCGGTAACCCGTACAGATCGTTCTGATCAAGCTTCAAACGGCCCTGCACCACATCGGCCAGTACCGAAAAAGGATCGGTGTAAGGCGCAGGACGAGGATCAAGTTTGAGCGTTTCTTCGGGCGATTTTTCCTGCAAACGCTGGCGTACGACCGTCGGGTTCACGGCGATCGCGTAACCTTTGTTACCATACACTTCCATGTCCTTTCTCGCAAACGACCAGTTCCACGAACCCTGGATGATGCATTGTGCCTTCGGATATTGCAGGATAATGGAAGCCTCGTCGTCGACATTCTTGTAAATATCAGGCTTATTCTGATGCGTGACGGCGGTTACCGAAATGGGACGCTCACCTTTCATAAGCCAGGTCATCAGGTTGGCTCCATAGCAGCCGAAATCGACCAATGCGCCCGCGCCATTTTTCACCGGATCGGTCAGAATAGCGAAAAACTCCTTGCTCACCCCGATTTCTTTCGGTCCCTGGTGACCGTCGTTGACCATTACCTTGCGAATTTCACCTAGCTTGCCCTCCTGGATGAGCTGGTTTACATGCTGATTGCTCGCATACCACGAAGTTTCATAGTTAGTCAAAACCTGGATATTGTTCTGCGTCGCGAGTTTCTGGATTTCTTTCGCATCGGCAAATGTCGTCGCCAGCGGCTTTTCCACCATTACATTGATCTTCCGTGGTGCACAGGCCCGCACCACCACCACGTGCTCATTGATCGCCCCGAATGCCGAAACCGCTTCCGGTTTCGCCTCGTCGAGCATTTTGTTCAGGTCCGAGTAAAACAGTTTTGGATCGAGTTTGTAGCGTTCGGTAAACTGCTTAACCAAATCGGGGTTTGTTTCCCAAATACCCACGAGTTGAATGTCGGTCTTGTCTTTCCGGTTGAAAATCCAGCCCACGTGACCGTGGCTAAGCCCTGCGACCGCCACACGAACGGGCTTCTGAGCCATCGAAGAGAGGCTAAGCAACGCAAAAAAGAGGCATACAAATGTTTTCATCAGTCTACGGTTTAGGATAATTTATCAATAATATCTTTAATCACTTCCTGCAAATAGGCACCATTATACGGGCCGTACCAGCTCATGGTTTTGGTCTCGTACAAATCGCGGTTGAAGTACTTATCGTGGGTAATATAGCCAATATAACCACCATTGAAGCTGGTCACCATCAGGTTCAGGCCTTTGGTTTTGGCATATGCATCCAGGGTGCCGGTCAGTTCACCGGAAAAATCACAAGGCATGCCTACCATCAGAATGTTTCCGATCCGCAATGCTTTCACAAACACGGGATATTCCCCGAATGCTTTTTTGAATGCCCACGGGCGCAGCACGATGCTCATTGTAAGCCTCGGGGACGGCTCGCGGAGGGGCAGCGGCAAGGTTAGGGTTTCGACCAATGTACTCTTCGAATCTTCCTTCAAGGTATTAGGCGACAATAATGCATTCTGGACACCAAAAGCCTGGTTTTTCAGTTCATCAAAATCATCCGTTCCTTTTTCGATCGGCCCCATGCTGCCGACCGCGCCGGCCATGTACATCGCAAAATCGTAGCGACCCTTTTCCAACGAATCCACGAGCGCTCCCGGGTAGTCGCGCGAGAGCACGATGTTTTTGGAATTCAAAACCGTGGAATGTGCCGCGAACGAGCTCAGGATGGCCTTCTGCCCGCTTTTGGTAACGAATGCCGCCGAACGTATCTCGGGATCGATGCCCCCCTCCTCGCCTACCAGCCGGTTGCGGATATCGAGCGAATCGAGCGATTCGAGGTAGGTCAGTTGCACAGGCTCCACCTTCCTTTGGGCGTCGGTAATGGCTTTGTGAAATGCATTAGCAAGGTTTTCAACGATTGCGGGGTCGTATTTACCCGAAAAGAACAGCGAAGAAATGCCCGTCCCCCAGCCACCTACACTATTATGGCTATGTGTAGCACCGAAATAGATCTGCTCGAAAGGAATATCGCCTGGTTTCAGTTTTTCCCTCAAAGATTTAATAACTGTCGGCGGGATGATCAGCAGATCGGCAGCGACAATAGCGGCTTTGGTATGACCATTGTCGATTACCATCGCACGTACATATACGGAATCATGCACGGCTGTGTACGGTCGCCCGCGGCGGTTGCCATAGCCCGCTGTGGGCGTAGGCGCTGCCGGTGTGATATTCACCTTGGCCCAGCCGGCCTGCAACGTGCCGGAAGTATCCCTCGGGGCAGGAGCGAATTTTACGCCTGCAATCAGCGATTTCCATTCCTTGTAGTAGGCCATTTCCTGGTAAGGCGTATCGTCCATGGTTGTGATCATGGTAGCAATGGCGATTACGAGCAATAGCAGGAATATCCCGATGACTTTTAAAAAAATGCGCAGCACTTTCATGGATGGCTAGTTTAGGTTTGATGAAAAGACGACAGACGGCGTTTTCTATTGGTATCAAAAATACCCGGCAAACCAATATGCAGGTTTATGCCGGGTATTCCATACCGGGTACTAAAAGTCTACAAAATAGCTAGATGACTGATCAGGACTGTTTTACGAGCTGGATATTGGCGATCAGCTTCACGTCCTCACCAATTACTAAGCCCCCAGAATCGGTTAGTTGCATATAATTCAGACCGAATTCCTGACGGCTCAAACGGCCTTCCACCTCGAAACCGATGCGCACGTTCCCGTCGCTATCCTTTTCGGCACCGCCATATTCGGCGTCGAGCTCGATGGGCTTGGTAATGCCTTTGAGCGTGAGCAATCCCGAAAGCTTGTAATTATCGCCTTTTACTTTATGAAAATAGTTGGATTGAAAGGTAATATGCGGAAATTGCTCGGCGTCGAAGAAATCCGCCGACCGCAGATGAGCGTCACGCATTTCGACATTGGTATCGATACTGTTCACATCGAGTGAAAAGTGAATTTCTGCATTATCAAAGTTGTTGAGGTCCGAAGTGGCTCCGCCTTCAAAATTATTAAAGGATCCTGTGATCGTCGAAATGACCAGGTGTTTGATCTTGAACTGCACTTCGGAATGCGCCGGGTCTACGATCCATTTTGTTACTGCCATAGGTGTATTATTTAAATTTCACGAAATACTGTTCGCTCTAAAATTAACATTCCTGATGTACAAACGTCGATTAAAACGATTTAATTCTGACTACTGCGCGTGTTCACGATAAAATAAATGGCACGTAATTTTTAAGTAACTAAGCGTCATTACATTTAGCACAAATACAAATTCGACTCATAGATGAAAATGAAGGGAAGAAGCATATTCACGTACGACGTGCATGCCCCCACCACCATAACGACCATGTTACGCCCTCGCCGTCAGGAAGGCCAAGCGATCATTCAGGAAGGATTTAACATAGAGCCCCCGGTCCCGTTTTCGGAGTATACCGACCTTTACGGGAACCCTTGCCAACGCACGATCCTGCCCATCGGCAGGGTGACGATCAGTACCGAAGTGCAGGCACAGGTAAACTCCACGAAACCGATCCCGAATCCGCCGCCTGCGTATATGCTTGTAGGGGATTTGCCGGATGAAGTCATGCATTACATCCTTCCAAGTCGTTATTGCCAGTCGGATTTGCACGAAATCAATATGTTAGCTATGGAAATAGCCGGCAACCTCACGCCAGGTTACGAGCAGGTAGAGGCAATCCGGACCTGGATTCATAACAATGTGCGCTACCAATACGGTTTTTCAGATGCCTCCACGACCGCATTCGACACGGCCCGCAGCCGCGTAGGCGTATGCCGTGATTTCACGCACCTGGCCATTGCATTATGCCGTAACCTCTGCATTCCGACACGCATGACGGTGGGTTATCTCGATAAATTGAAAGAAATGGATCTGCACGCCTGGTTCGAGGTGTTCATCGGCGGCGAATGGTACACATTCGATGCCGTGCAGGAAAAAACCGAAGGTTACCGCATCGAGATCGCCCATGGCCGCGACGCCGCAGATGTGGCAATGGTTACCCAATACGGCAATGCTACGTTGCAATCGCTGCATGTAGAGGTGGAATTGCTGGAAGCGGAACAGTAGGGAGTGTTTCGGGGTGGTCAAGAGTTGTCAGGTTTGGTCAGGTGTTGTCACGTTTGGTCGAGTGTAGTAAAGTATTGTCGGGGAGTGAGGTGTAGTCAGAAGTTGTCAGGGAGTGGTCAGGTATTGTGGAAAACGCCGGAACATTACAGGGCATTGGCGTAAAATTACCTCGCCTGAAATCGCGTAGCGATGTAATATAGGTAGCAATCGAACTAGGGATGTGTACAAAAATGCCGTCAGGCATGCGACAACAGAGCATTGTTGTTACATGCCTGACGGCATTTTGGCGAAACGGATCCAGTCACACCTACTACCAATATTACATGCCTAACGGCATTCATCTCCTGCCCAATCTTGACAACTCTTGACTACACCTGATAACACCTGACCAATCCTGACAACACCTGACCAATCCTGACCACTCTTGACTACACCTGACTAAATAACCCCCAGTTGTTTGCCGACCTTCGTAAACGCCGCTACTGCCTTTTCGAGGTCTGCTTGCTCGTGCCCGGCGGAAATCTGCACGCGGATACGCGCCTTACCTTGCGGTACGACAGGATAGAAAAAGCCGATCACGTAAATGCCTTCGTCGAGCAGTTTGGCTGCAAATTCCTGCGCCAGTTTTGCTTCATAAAGCATGATCGGGACGATCGGGTGCTCGCCGGGGAGAATATCGAACCCGGCTTCTGTCATAGCCTTGCGGAAATATTGTGTGTTCCGTTCCAGCTTATCGCGTAATGCTGTGGATGAAGTGAGTAACTCGAGTACTTTAATAGAAGCCCCTACAATGGAGGGCGCTAATGTATTTGAAAATAAATAGGGCCGTGAACGTTGGCGCAGAATCTCGACGATCTCCTTTTTCGCAGCCGTAAAGCCACCGGAAGCGCCGCCTAATGCCTTGCCATAAGTTCCGGTAATGATATCGATACGGCCCATTACGTTGCGGTATTCGTGCGTGCCGCGGCCGGTTTTACCCATAAAGCCGGTGGCATGGCATTCGTCGATCATCACCATCGCCTGATATTGCTCGGCCAGGCCACATATTTTTTCCAGCTGCGCAATGGTGCCGTCCATAGAGAATACGCCGTCTGTCACAACCAGAATGCGACGGCTGCCTTTGGCGTCTTCGAGTTGCTTTTGGAGGTCGGCCATATCGTTGTGCTTGTAGCGGAAACGTTTGGCTTTGCAAAGGCGGATACCATCGATGAGCGAAGCATGGTTCAGCTCGTCGGAGATAATGGCGTCCTGTTCATTCAGCAACGGTTCGAAAACGCCTCCATTGGCATCGAATGCCGCGGCGTAGAGAATGCAGTCCTCTGTGCCAAGAAATTCGGCCGTTTTACGTTCGAGTTCTTTGTGAATATCCTGCGTACCACAAATAAACCGCACCGACGACATTCCGAAACCATGAGAGTGAATAGCATCTATACCTGCCTGGATCACATCCGGATGCGAGGAAAGGCCGAGGTAATTGTTGGCGCAGAAGTTGAGCACATCCGCACCGTCGGTAGTAGCAATGTGCGCCGACTGCGGCGTGGTAATCACGCGCTCTTTTTTATATAATCCCGCCGACCGGATCGCTTCCAGTTCGGTTTGGAGTTCGTGCTGAATGGTACCGTACATGGTGATGAATTTTGAATGATTGAATGACTGAATGACTGAATTTTGAATGTGTGAATTTTTTGAATGAGCCCCTTGGAACGGGGAATGACCGAATTTTGAAACAGTGAGTTATGGATACTTTAATAGGTGAATGTTTAGAGTTGGAAGCATCTGCAATCTCAAAAACACCAGAGTTATCAGAAGGAAATGATTTAACTGGCTTTATTCATTCATCCATTCAATCATTCAATCATTCACTCATTCAACATTTAACTAACAACCTGATACTTCCTCCGCAACTCCGCTATCATCTCCTCTGTCATCTTATCGAGCGAGTAGCTTGGCCGCCAGCCCCAGTCTTTTCTGGCCTGGGCGTCGTCGATTTCCTGGGGCCACGAATCGGCGATGGCCTGGCGGAAGTCGGGTTTGTAAGTTATGCTGAAATTGGGAATGATCTTTTGAATACTTTCCGCGATTTCTTTGGGCGAGAAGCTCATTCCGGCCAGGTTGTAAGATGTTCGCACGGAAATCTTTTCTGCGGGCGCCTCCATCAGGCGGACGGTGGCGTCCATAGCGTCGCTGATGTAAATCATCGGCAAGGTCGTTTCAGGTTTTAAAAAGCATTCAAATGCTTCTCCCTTCACCGCCTTGTGATAAATGTCGACCGCATAGTCGGTCGTGCCGCCGCCGGGCATCGACTGGTAGCTTATAATGCCGGGGTAACGCAGCGAGCGTATATCGACGCCATACCGTTTGAAATAGTAGTTCGACCAGTTCTCGCCGGCCACCTTGCTGATACCGTAAACCGTCGACGGATCGAGGTATGACCATTGCTCAGCCAGCGTATCTACACGATCACCGAAAACGGCAATGGAACTTGGGTAAAAAACTTTGCTTACCCCATTCTCGCGTGCCACTTCAAGCACATTGAACCAGGTTTGCATATTGATATGCCACGTTCGGAGCGGCTCCTGCTCACCTTTTGCAGAAAGGATCGCGGCGAGGTGATAAATCTGCGTCACGCCGTATTTCCTGACGAGCGCGCCCATTTCACTGGCATTGGTCGCGTCGAGTTGCTCAAAAATCCCTGTTGGGAATTCGGGCATACGAAGATCCGTCGCCACCACTTTTCCCAGTCCGTAAATTCCCCTCAGATATTCCACCAGGACAGATCCGATCTGTCCGTTTGCTCCTATTACTAAAACGCAATCCGTTTTCATAAAAAACAACTTTTGGGTAAAGCATAAATCACTTGCAATTTCCCATTTGCAAAAATTATTTTCAACAAATGGCGCTTTTTGCAGGAAACATTACCACACTATTTGATTTTTCAAGCAAAATTTACTTTTTAAGGTTCTATTATAAAGCCGTATCAGTAAATATTATTGCCCCATGGAACAGTTAGACAAAATCGATACTAAAATCCTCCGCATCCTGCAAAAGGACGCAAAAAAAACGACGAAGGAAATCGCCACGATACTTAACCTGACAGTATCGCCGGTTTATGAGCGGATCAGAAGGTTGGAGAGCTTAGGGTACATCAAACAGTATGTAGCCATTTTAGATAAAAAACTCATTAACAGGCACGTTACAACCATCTGCCAGGTTTCCATGCGCTATCATAATGAGGCTTTCATCGAGAAGTTCGAACAGGAGATACAGAACCTTCATGAAGTGCAGGAATGCTACCACATGGCCGGGCAGGTTGATTTTCTCTTAAAGATCAATGTCGCCAGCCTCGACGAGTATCACGATTTCGTGAAATACAAGCTGTCCAAAATCGACAACATAGGCGTGCTCAACAGCACCTTCGTATTGAAGGAGATCAAGCACACCTCTGAGTTTTACATTTAAAGGCTTCGCTTTTTCACATCGAAGGAAACGATTTTGCTGCCCGCCGTGCCGTCCGGAGTAATGCCCTGGATTACGACCTGGTAACGGCCTGTCTGGTCGGAAGTGTAAAACTCGACCGTCGCTTTGCCGTCTTTCCCGGTCGTAACATTCGGTGCCCAATGTAAGAGGTTCCGGAAGTCTGCAATGCGGCTGTTTGCATTATTACTGTCGTATTTCGGCGCGTAGAATTCCCTTTGCGCCTGCACACCCTCGTAAGGCATGACCAATACTTTCGGATCGAGCTCGAAACCACCAAGGTCGCCGCGATAAGTGGAGAAGCTTACAATGCCCGTAAAGGTCATCGGTCCCAGGAAGTAGCGCGAACTGATCAGTTCGATTTTCTTTACTTTCAGCGGATCCATTTCGATGATCTTGTCGGCGTCGAAAACGGGGATACCGTCCAGGAGCATGAGCGGATCAGTAGTATAGTAGGTGTTGGGAAGCAGCTTGTCGATCATTCGCAAGTGGAATTCCTTCTGCCGCTTACGAACCAAAATTCCTTTGACATATTCCCTCAAAACCTCTTCCATCGTTGGAAAACGCGTAAAATCGTCGAGGAAATACTTCTCGTCCGGCATCCCGAAGAATGGCAGCGAGTCGGTAAGTACGGCTTTTTTCTCAGTGTAAACCCGTGGCAGGAATGCATTGCCGGTCTGCATGTTAATGGAGCGGGTCAACAGTTGGCTTTCCAGCGTTTTATCAAAGAAAAAGGCAGGAACTGTGGTCGTCGAAAACTGTTTCGAGAATGGCGACGCTACCTCGAACCGATACGTCGAGTCGGTAGCCAGATTGGTCTGCAAAGTGATTTCCTTCGGACCGGTGAATTGCCGCACTTCAAATTTTACCCGGCCTTCCTTATCGCTCATGTCCGCGTACAAGCGCGCAGGTACATCCAGTGATGCCAGGTATGTTTCCTTATTTACAGCCGGTGTTCCATCGGTCCGGCTCAGTACACGGGCGTGGATAAAATGTCCGTCGTACTCCGGCAAATGTTCAAAACTTACCAGTTGCCCGCCGAAAACCTTGTCCCATTTCAGGCGACGCCAGCCGTGAGTGAGCATCAGGTTGTCGAGCTGCCGGTCGGTTTCCTGGTTTACATTCTGAAAATAATAGCCGGGGTTCTCGATATCGCCTTTCAAATCGGCAGTGAGCCAAAGATAACTGTGGATATCATGCTGCCGCTGATATTGGATCGAATCGTCCAGGTACACCGCCACCGACAAATTACTCCAGGCGGGCAACGCCTGCCCCACGGCAGCTGAGATATTCATCGCTACTTTCTCGCGCCCGATAAAGCTCTTGCCCACTTGTGCATCGATGTTCAGCTGTTTTTCGGGCCTTTTGAAATACAATCTTTCACAAACCGGTTTCAGCTTTTCATTGAAGATGGTAATCTGTGAAATGCCCTCGCCGAGCCTGGCTTTTTCGAGCACAAACACGACCTGGCCTTTACTTAGCCCCTTTTTCCCAAACATAGCATTGGTCTGCCGTGTGTGTGCGAGCAGGTACACATATACGGGATCTTCGCTTTCCAGCTTTGCCGTTACCGTTACTTTCACCAGCGCCGACGTTGAGTCTCTCACCTGCATTACGTATCCCTGTGGTTCCACTGTGGGTAATTCGTATTCGAAGCGTTGCCCTTTGCCGTCGGTTATGGCCGCTTTGTAGGCTGCATTTTCCTCCGGCTTCAAGGTAAAGTAGCCAATACCATTTAGTTCAGGTTCAAACTCACGGATGGTTTCATTCTGCTGGTTCAGAACAACTCCTTTAAACTTAACGCCCTTACCATCGACTCCCACGCCCCGGAATGCAATCTTGCTTTCGATGCCGCTTACCAAATGGCCCCCTTCCGGGAAAAACTGCACGTCATACCGGGTTTCCTCCTTGGAGGCCCTGTCGGGGTCGAAGCGTACAAATGGGTTCAGGATAGAAATGGAGGTCTCAAAATAGCTTTCCGCCGAAAAGTTTTTCATCCAGTTGGTATAGCACCGCAACTTGTACTTTCCGCTCACGAGCGTGGACGGAACGAGCGCGGAGCCGTTTCCACGGCCGTCGACCATCGCGAATTTGGTTTGCAATACCGCATTGTTTTCGCTGTCGAGTACTTCCAGATAAGCTACTTTGCTCAAATCGAGGAACCGGTGCGTGGCACCATTGAGGTTATAGGCTTTGAACCAGATCGTCTCCCCAACCAGGTAAAACGGCCTGTCGATATGCACGTACAGCTTTTCCTGCACGGCCCGCTCGGTGTAAAGTCCGAAACGTTGCCGCAGGGAGGCGAGCATAGCATCGTCCTGCGCATGCGAGGGGCTGTAAAGTGCCAGCGCCAGCAACCCACTAATAAGTGTCCTGAGTTTCATTGTATATTTTCAGACAATAGAATTATCATTTATCCCAAAATGCCGGTTTCGTTGTATTTCCGCCCTGCGACCGACAGTCAGCACACGATTCCGACGTGCCAAGGTAGCCGCTCTTCGGCTGACCCATGTAAAAGTAAAGCAGTACTGCGGAGCCGTTGAGTGCATCTTCGAACGTGAGCGTATCCGGGGCTATGCAGCGCGGATATGCACCTAATCCTTCTCTGATAAAAATCCGCTTCTTTTGTTCCTGCGCCGCGCTGAAATAACCGAATACCAATTCCTTCGCATTCGCTTTGGCGTGGATATTGCCCGTTACCTGCGACGGCTGCGGATCGAAAAGGCTGCCGGTTCCCTGGGTCGTTTTAGCGAGATCTGTCCAGTATTCAAATGCTTCTCGCGTCAGCCCGTATTGTTTCAAAAGAATCGTATATCCGAAATACAGTTTGTTAGACGCGATGTCAACGATATTGATCGGCAGCTCACGGATAATATCCTGGCTCAGCTTGATCGTCGATCCCAGTTTGATATCCCTGGATGCCAATGTCCGCCAGCAAACGTTGACGTTATCGCTTCGCGGAATAATTTGCTTGTTTTTATAATCCCGCGTCAGGCTCGAATAGTAGGGCATCCTGTATTCGTACGTTTCTTCGAAATTCCAGCGATAGAAACGTGTCTGATTACTCGGGTCATGGGTATTTACATAAATAATCATCGCATTCCTGGCCTCGTCCACGCGGTATGTAATGCTATCAATCGGTGGCGTTTTGCTTACAACGACATAATCAGACTCATACTCCCTTCCGTCGAATCGCCTGATCCTCAGCCGGTATTTAGCATCGGTGTTAAAAGTGGTCGGCGGCAATTTGTACAAGCCATTGCCCATATCCTGGAACGCATAACTTTCCCCATTCTCCGCCTCGGCTGTGATGGTAGCCCCTCCTTCCATTTCGAACTGCTTGCCGTCGTTTACCGCCTGAGTGTGGCTCAAAGTAACCCTGCTGGTATCTCCACCGATATTGAGGAAACCGTCCACGACGAGGTAAGTCCCGGGATTGGTCACCTCCGGTGGCGAGAACGGCTCTACACAGCTTTTGATCACGAACGCCGACGTCGCCAGCATTCCACATAATGCCCATCGGCCCCATTTTCCCGCCTTTGTGCCGCTTTTTAGCTTTTTGATGAAGTATTTTATTCCTTTCACAGTCAATCCCGATAAAATCATTACCAATATGAAGGTCTTTCGGTAGTACCGCCTTGCAGGCGGCAATCGGCACAAGAATGCGCCGCTACCAGAACAGAGTCCGAACGAGGGCCCCAATAAGTTAGCAGCAACTTTGCGGTAGTCAGCGCACACTCGTCCGGATCCCTGGGCGAACAGCGGATGGGGATAGTGTCCGGCTCGATACAACGCGGAAAAGTGCCAAGCCGCGGGGCGACCGTGAACCTGCGTGTTTCCTCCGTAGCCGCACTGAAATAGCCGAATGCAAGCATCCGCGCATTGGAAACATGCCGGATATTGCCCGTCACTTGCGACGGCAATACGTCGAAAAGGCTTCCAGTTCCCTGCGTCGTCTTGGACAAGTCGGTCCAGTATTCAAATGCCTGCCGCGATAAGCCGTATTGCCTTACCAGAATGCTGTATTTGATAAAAAGCTTGTTGGTCGAGATCGGAACGCGGTTCAGCGGCAGATCCTTGATGATATCGCTGCTTAACTTGACGGTGGTACCGAGCAAAATGCTTCCGGATTTCAGTTTACCCCAGCATTTGTTAATGTTCTCAGGCCGGACGACCACCGAGTCGTTCCTCACCATCAATGCAGAGTAATAGGCCGCCTCATATTCCCAGGTTTCTTCGAATTTCCAGCGATAAAACTGCGTCTTGTTCTGCGCATCATGGGTATTCACGTAAAACACCGCCGCATTCAACACCGGATCTACCTTATAAGTCACACTATCGATCGGTGGCGTAATGCTCACACCCACATATTCCGATAAGTATTCCTGATTGTCTTTGGTCTTGATCCGGAGCCGGTACTTGCCCGCACGGTTATATTGACGGGGCGCAAGGACGTACACGCCGGCAGAGGCTTCGGCCAACGACCAGGTTCCCCCGTTCTCCTCCTCTACCGCCAGCTGCGCGCCTGTTTCGATGATTGGCAATGCATTCGCATTGACATTCTGTGTTCTCCGCAGCTCGATCCGCGTAGAATCGGTGCCGCTTACATTCAGGAAACCATCGATTACCAGGTAGTTTTCATCCGAATTGACTTCGGGTGGTGAAAACGGTTCAACGCAACTGTCAACGACCAGCAGTAGTGCAAAAAATCCTATTATTATAAACCAATATTTCATTACATGCCTGCCGTTTAGAATCTGAAATTGTAGGTAATAGTCGGGATAGGCTGACCGAAGATGGAAAGCTGGTAACCATTCACCCTTCCGCCGACGGTTTGGAAATAAACCGACGTCGGGTTTTTCCTTCCTAAAAGGTTATAAACGGCGATCGTCCACGAGCTGTGCGCAAGCTTTTTGATCCGGTGATTGCCCTCGATATTCATGGCTAAATCCATCCGGTAATAGTCAGGAATGCGGAACTGGTTGCGGTCGGCATAATATACCCGCTGCGAACCGTCGATAATGTACTTACCGATCGGTGGCGTATAGGGCCGGCCTGTGCTGTAAGTAAAGTTGAACGACAAGCTGAAACGGTGCGAAAAGCGATAGTTGGAGATCAGTGTAAAATCATGCGGCTTGTCATAGTTGCTCGGATAGAAATTGCCTCCATTCGGAGCGTCGGGCGACTCGCGGTCAACCGCGCGCAGGAGCGTACGTGCATAGGTATAGCCGAGCCAGCCGTTGAGTTTTCCCGTCATTTTCTTAATCATGAATTCCACACCATATGCCTTCGCTTTGGTATTGATCACCGCCGCCTCGATATTATGGTTCATGAAAAGCGAATCGCCGCCTTTGTAATCCAGGAAATTGCGGATGTTCTTGTAATAGCCTTCCAGCGAAACCTCAATTTTATTACCTCTAAAATTGCGGTATAAACCCACCGAAAGCTGGTCGCCGATCTGCGGTTTGATGTAGGGGTCGCTCAGTTTCCAGATGTCGGTTGGGGAAACCGTCATGGTATTTGTCAGCAAGTGAATATACTGCCGCAGTGTGTTGTAACTGGCTTTCAGCGATAGGTTATCCAGGATGCTGAACCGCACCGATGCCCGGTATTCCGGCCCGCCGTACGACTTGATTTTCTTGCCTGATTTGTACTCCTCCACACCTTCCTGGTAAATGTAGTCGATCGGGAAGCCGGGTAAATAGGTATTCACCGATTTCGGCCCCAGATATTGGAAGAAAGACCATCTCAGACCGCCGGAAATAGACAGCCGCGGACTCACCTCCCATTTGTCTTCGAGGTACAATGCGCTTTCCGTCGCCTGTTCGGCTTCCAGCTCGTCGGGCATAATGAGCGATTCGCTGCCGCGGGGTTTGAATGAGCCGGGGTGCAGTTTGTAATAAATGGTACTTAATCCAAATTCCAGCGTGTGCTTCGGATGCAGCACATAACTGAAATCCGCCTTGAAATTAGATTGGTTAATATCAAATTTCAGGTCAAAGGAATTGAGCGGAAGGCCTTCTGCCTCCATCGAATACTGGTACTTGCTATGCGCCGCGGTGAGTACGCCGTACAAGCGTGGATTAAATGTATGTTTCCATTTAATAGAACCCAGCTGGTTCTGGTAGGAGTACAAAGTATCCCCGTAGAGCCGGAATTTGTCGCTGCTGGTGTAGCCGGTCAGCGAGAGGCTGTTCTTTTCATTGATTTCATAATTCAAATGCAGGTTCACATCGTAAAACGATGCCGAGCTCCGGTTATAATTCTCATTATCCAATGCTCTGATCACCCAGTTGGAATAGGTCGAGCGCCCGCCCAGCAGGAACGACGCCTTGTCCTTTACCAAAGGCCCTTCCAGCGTAACCCGGCCCGTAACGAGTCCAATCCCGCCTGACGCCACGAATTTTTTCTTATTACCATCGCGGCTATTGATATCGAGCACCGATGCGAGCCTACCGCCGAATTTGGAAGGGATTGTACTTTTATACAGCTCCACATCCTTCAACACATCAGGGTTAAATGCAGAAAAGAAACCGAAAAGGTGTGAAGGATTGTAAATCACCGCGTCGTCATACTGAATAAGGTTCTGGTCCACAGAACCGCCGCGGACATTGAGCCCGGTACTGTTTTCCCCCACTGATTTGATCCCCGGCAATGTAAGGATGGTCCGTAAAAGGTCTGTTTCGCCAAATACCGTCGGCACCTGTTTCAGGTTCTTGATCGTCAGTTTCACGGTACCCATTTGCGTACCTACCACGTTTTTGTCCATACCTGCCTTCACCGACACTTCCTTCAGGGCAATCACGCTTTCCCGCATTTCAATGTCGAGTTTACCGTCGGAGTACAGTATTACCTGCCGTTGGGTCTCCCGCATACCGGTGCTTTTAATGCGTATAACCTGCTTTCCGCGCGGGATCGTAAGCGCGTACCGCCCGAGCGCATCCGTGGTCACGCCTATTGATGGTGAATTGATAAACACTGCCGCGCCGATTACCGGCTCTCCCGTGACGGCGTTCCTGACGTAACCCGTAATGGTAGAATTGCCCGGGGTGATCCGGTGCTTTCGTATCCCGATTTCGTGCACCTTACTCTCGGCCGTCGATAAAAGTTTTTCCTTGATATCGCTTTCCGGCCCGGCATAGGCAATGGAATCGGTTTCACCCGCGCGTTCCGGGTTGAACAATCCGGGCGTGAGCTGGGTGATTATCTTTTGGGCGTGTGTAATGTAAATGCGTTTTTGCCCGTCGATGGCGTATTCGAATTCAGAGCCTTTGAAAACCTGATCGAGCACCTCACGGAGCGAGAGGTTGTTCACATTCAGGTCAAGCGTGAGGCTATCGAACCGCGTGGCGTCGTAGTAGAAATAATAGCCTGTCTGCGCCTCCACTTGCTTCACAAATTGGTCGAACCGCGCCGAGTCCAGCTTCATTGTGATTTTTTTCTCGGGCACGTTCTGGCCGTAGGAAAGGTGGGTGGAAAAAATGCCGCAGGTTATAAGGGTTAAGAGTAAAAGTATTTTCATTTGGCTAGGTTGTCGTAGGTTTCTACCATCTTCACAATGGCCAGTTCACGGTTTTTGCGGAATTTGATCTTGTTTTCCCGCAGCACTTTTCGTAATTCCCGCTTGCGGTCCTGAAACAGTCCCAGCGCCGACTTTTTCGTATGCACGGAGTGGTACAGGCCGTCTTTGAACACATAGAAAAAATTCTTTTCGGGATAATAGGCGATCACTCTTTTGTCAACAATCTTCTCCTGCCGCGATTTGGTCCTGCGTACGAGCGTGCGCGACTTGCCGTTGTAAACGACGTCGTAAAAACCGGTGCGCATTTGAGGGTTGATATCCTTCCCCGATTCGAGCCGCGCGAAATGGTGCTGGTCGACGATAAACGAATCTACCTTAACGGTTTGCAATAATATATGGTCTCCGTTGAAATGCCGGATAACCACTTCATCGTGGAAAATATCGTAGAGCATCGGGATACTGTCGAACTGCTGTCCGTCGTAGCGAACCATGCCGTTGAGCCAGCGGCGCTGCAGGTAGAACTGGTGCTCCTCCATCCGGGCGTCGTACACGTAGTACTGGCGGCCATTGTATAGATTTTGGGAAATAGATGTGGCGTTTTTGTAGAGGGATACCGGGTAAGCAGCAACCTCTCGGGCCGACGAAGCATCGGCCAGTGTCCCCTGAGCGTAGGTTTTTCCCGAAAACAGGGCACAAAGGAATAATGCAGTGGTAAAAATACGCATCTACGCGGTTAATTTTAAAGCAATACGTTTAAAGGCTATCGAAATGTTGCAGTACCGGGGCTAGTACTTCATGAAGTGAACATAAGTTACATACTTCAAATGTAAATTAAATATTTTATTCGATTTATTAAACTTAATCCCAAAAGAATCAAATGCTATATATCTAATGTATGTCCCCTTTATACCCTAACTTTGGTCTTTTATAGGTACCACACATCTCACTTACCTTCTATGAAAATTCTGATCACCGGTGGAGCCGGTTTTGTTGGCTCTTCGCTGGCCATAGCCTTGAAAACAAATTACCCTGATTACCAGGTTTATGCGCTGGACAACCTCAAAAGAAGAGGCTCCGAGCTGAATATACCCCGTCTCAAAAAAGCGGGCGTCGAGTTTGTCCATGGCGACATCCGTAATAAAGAAGATTTCGATTCCATTCCGGCCGTCGATACCGTGATCGAAGCATCCGCGGAGCCATCGGTACTGGCGGGATTGGACGGCACACCCGATTACCTGATCAATACCAACCTGGTGGGGACTGTCAACTGCCTCAACTACGCATTGAAACACAAAGCCGGGTTCATTTTCCTGTCCACCAGCCGCGTGTACCCGATCAAAACGATCGAGACATTGAATTTTGTGGAAGAAGAAACCCGTTTCGCATTGTCGGACGAGCAACCGGTACCGGGTGTTTCGTCCAAAGGTATTGGCGAAGATTTCCCGCTGAACGGCGCCCGCTCGCTTTACGGAACCACCAAGCTGGCTTCCGAGCTGATCATTCAGGAATATAATGAATTTTATAACCTCAAAACGGTCATTAATCGCTGCGGCGTCATTACTGGTCCGTGGCAAATGGGCAAGGTCGACCAGGGTGTAATGGTACTCTGGATCGCGAAGCATTATTTCGAACAGCAGCTCGGCTACTTCGGATACGGCGGCACGGGCAAGCAGATCCGCGACATGCTGCATGTTGCCGATCTTTACAATCTGATCGACTGGCAACTGCATAACCTCGACAAAGTGAATGGTGAAATCCTGAATGCGGGCGGTGGCCTGCAAAGCAGCGCTTCATTGCAGGAGCTCACCCAAATCTGCCAGGAAGTAACCGGCAAAACCATTCCTATTAAAGTAGTTCCCGAAAACAGAACTGCCGATATCCGCTTGTACGTGACCGACAACACGAAAGTCACTGCATTGACGGGCTGGGAGCCAAAGATCGGCATCCGTCAGATCGTGGAAGAAATCACCGCCTGGCTGGCCGAAAACGAAGCCGACCTCGCCCCGATTTTGAAATAATACGGCGCTAAGTTGTTGCATTGCATAGTTGTTACATACCCAAGGGCATTTGATAAACCCATTAACCACATTTTCTACCAAGATTACATGCCTAACGGCATTCAATTAAATCGCGTAGCAATCCAACATTGGTAGAAAAAAACAGAAGCGGTACTATAATCCCGTCAGGGATGCAACAACAGAAATAATACAGAAACAAAGACTGCCATCATGTAGCTTCGAAGAACTACCTGATGGCAGTCTTTGTTTCTTAAGTCGGCCCCAAAAACATTCAATCATTCGGTCATTCAATCATTTAAAATATGAAGTTCATCGAATGCCCCCGCGATGCCTGGCAAGGCTTTCATCCCTACATCCCTTCGGAGATCAAGCTGGAATACCTGAACCAGCTTATCCGGGTCGGTTTTGATACGATTGATTTCGGCAGTTTTGTGTCGCCCAAAGCGATGCCGCAAATGCAAGACACCGCGTGGATTACCGAGCGACTGGACCTTTCGGGCAGTAATACCAATTTGCTCGCCATCGTCGCCAACGAGCGCGGTGCCACCGAAGCCTGTGCATTCGGGCAGATCGCCTACTTTGGCTACCCGTTCTCTATTTCGGAGACATTTCAATTGCGAAACACACAAGCCACGATTGCGGAATCGTACGAGCGGGTAAAACGCATTGCCGACCTGTGCTCGAAACACAAAAAGGAGCTGGTGATTTACATTTCAATGGGTTTTGGCAATCCTTATGGTGATGCCTGGGCTCCCGAAATTGTAATGGAATGGGTCGAAAAATTGTCGAAACTGGGTGCAGGTACCTTCTCGCTGGCGGATACCGTCGGAGTAGCCCAGGCGAAAGATATTGGCTGGCTGTTCACCGCATTGATCCCGCATTATCCCGAACTCGAATTCGGTGCACATTTCCACAGCCGCCCGGACGACTGGCGCATGAAGGTAGAGGCTGCTTACGATGCCGGCTGCCGTCGTTTCGATGGCGCATTGCTAGGCTATGGCGGCTGTCCAATGGCCCAGGACGATCTCGTCGGCAATATGCCCACCGAAAGGTTGGTGGATTTTGCCAGGGAACAAAAGGAGCTGATTTGTCTGGATACCCACGAGTTGAAAAAAGCGCGCACCATGTTCCAGCAGATCGTCGGATAAATAAAAATGCGCCGAAAGGTTTGAGCTTCCGGCGCATTGATACCGTATAAAAGTACTTCTGCTAAGCAAACTTACGCTTGACGATCGCAAGCAATGCCGTAACGGCCTCTCCATTCACATCCCACGCATATTTCGAGGCGTAACGATGCCAGATCAGGTTTTCGGCTTCCTCGAAGCTTTTTACACGATCGAGCTCGTAAATAGCTTTATCGAAATGCTCGCTGTTTCGGTCGAAAAGCTGGTTTACAAACATAAAACGCTGACCCAGTGGAATGCTGCCTGCTATGCTTTCGACCTTTAACGGCATGGTTCCATAGGATTTGTCTTCCGAAGGCTTCGGCAGATCCACCTTGAAACGACTGTTCAATGAATCCCTTTCCGGGCTCGATCCTGCGTTGGATTTGGCAACGATTTCCCCGATTACCGCGGAGGCTGGTTCTGCACGCGGTGCAGAGGGACGGGAAGTGCTCGGTTCCAGCTGGCTGAATGCCGAGTCGAAGAACGACTCGTGCTTATGAGGCTGAGGAGCTGTTTTTACAGGTTCCTGGATATACAATTCGGCAATATTGATTGGGAATACTTCTGCGAATTGTACCAGATGTTGTTCTTTGTCGTCAATCAGATCGGCATTATCCTTGAATTCGTACAACCAGCTTACAGCTTGTGTCTGGTACACCGAATCCGAACCGCTATCTGTCAGGCGGCCGAGCATTGCTTCGGCGATACCCCGGTGGATGTGCGTATATTTCACGAGTCGCTCGGCCTTTTCGTGCGTGAACTCGGCATCGGAAACGGCCCTGATCTTGTCTTCGAAATACGCCGTGGGCGTCAGAAGCAATTTCAACGATTCTTTTACCGAGTCGGCCAGCAGCGGTTCGAGGTCGGCACGCTTCACGGCGATGTGCTGCGAAGCCGTGTTCATGAATTCTTCCAGCGCACTTTTTACATCTTCATTGGAAAAATCAAAATAAGGGCTGCGGAAGGCTTCGGCATTGTTTTTCCATTCTTCGAACAGGCGATTGAGAATACCCAGGTTGACCTGTCGTACGGGTGTCAGTTTTAATAATCCGGCACCGGTAACGACGTCCTGCGACCTGTACACTTCGTTCAGAACTGTTGTTGTGAACCGTGCGGAGTACTGGTTGAGTGCGATTGAATTCAGATTATCCGGCATAACGAATAAGCAATTTTGGTAACGTAGTGTTGGGAAAAATATGTTTGATTTGTAAATATAAAATAAAAATCGACCTTTCAATGGGTCGGTTCGGCACCAAAGTATGTTTGTAGAACCATCTCACAGAAGAGAATTTCAAAATCCCCGTACCGGCTGGATCGAAGTCATATGCGGATCTATGTTTTCCGGAAAAACCGAAGAACTCATCCGCAGACTCAACCGCGCCAAAATTGCCCGGCAGAAGATACAGATTTTCAAACCTGCGCTTGATAAACGATACCACGAAGAGAACATTGTTTCGCATAATGACAATTCAATTCGTTCCATACCTGTACAATCGTCACAGCAAATATCAGACCTCGCGCAGAATTGTGAGGTCGTAGGGTTCGACGAAGCGCAATTTTTTGATGAAGGCATTGTGGAAGTATGCGACCAGTTAGCCAATTCGGGCAAGCGCGTAATCATTGCAGGCCTGGATATGGATTACATGGGCAAACCCTTCGGTTGCATGCCCCAGTTGATGGCTATTGCGGAATATGTCACCAAAGTTCATGCCGTTTGCATGGTATGTGGGGAAGTCGCGTCGCATTCCTACCGCCTTTCGCCGTCCAATGAGCGTGTGCTGCTCGGTGAGACCGACTTATACGAAGCGCGTTGCAGGAGATGCTTCAACCTTGGAGAAAAAGCGTACGACTTGTATTCCAAATGAAGACCCGAAAGCTGCTGATCCTTTCGCTCACGCTGAATGCGGTCCTGATCGCGACTTTTTTGATACTGGGCTACCTCTATCGCGATAAAATCGCACAGCGTTTCGTGAAGCTGAAAGGCGATCCGGCCATCGTGATGTATGGCAACTCGATCACCGCCCAGGGCAAATGGGTCGAATTACTGGGCAGAACCGATGTGATGAACAATGCATTACCCGGACAAGCTACCTATCATTTCCTGCAACTCATTCAATCGCATGTTATTGATTTGCATCCGAAAGTTTGTTTCATCAAGGGCGGCATTAACGACATTACACTGGGTGTGAAGCAGGATACCATTCGGAGTAATTTCAAAACAATGCTTGAAATGCTCATGCAGAACAGCATTACGCCGGTTGTAACCCTGACAGTGTACGAGCGGAACGATCCTTCAAGCAAAAAGGAAGTCGACGCATTGAATGCATTCCTGGTGTCTTTTTGCACCCAAAACAACATCACCTACATTGACCTGAACCGCTATGTCTCCGACTCCAACGGCCTGCGCACCGATTATTCCATCGACAAAACGCATTTAAATACCAAAGCCTACAAGATCTGGGCGAAGGAAATCAGCAGGGTTTTGAAAGAGAAGAATATTTGAAATACACATTTAGCCTAAAACAACGAAAGCCGCCCATTGCTGAGCGGCTTTTCGCATTATATGCTGTTCCGGTTAGGCATTTACCTGGTTCATCACCTCGGTTTGCTTGCGGATCGACTCCATGTGAACGAGCTTGAACAATTCGTCCACCAGGTTTGGATACAGGTTCATGCTTCTTCCCCATCCGGCGCGGGTTTCCAGTACTTCACGGAAACGGTCAACCTGGTAAGCAGCTACGTTGTTATCACGTTTGTATTCGGCCAGTTTCTCAACCAGGGCCATGCGATTTGCCAGTGTTTCGAGCAATTCGCGGTCAAGGTTATCGATTTTGCCACGGATAATTTCCAGTTGCGACGCGTAATCGCTGCCGTACGATTCTTTACGAACGTGCAAGTCGTGCAGCATTTGTCCCAATGCAGCTGGCGTAAGCTGTTGTGCAGCATCAGACCATGCCTTGTCAGGGTCGCGGTGCGATTCGATAATCAGACCGTCGTAGTGCAGGTCAAGCGCGCGCTGGGCGATTTCGTACAGGTAAGCGCGCTTTCCAGCCATGTGGCTAGGGTCACCGATCACCGGCAATTGAGGGAAAATCGTTTTCAGTTCGATCGCGATGTTCCACATCGGGGAGTTACGGAACTTGTGCTCCTGAGCGTTCGAGAAACCGCGGTGGATCGCACCGAGTTTTTTCACGCCGGCCTGGTTCAGACGTTCCAGGGCTCCAACCCACAGTTGCAGGTCAGGATTCACAGGGTTTTTAACCAATACAGGTACATCAATTCCTTTCAGGGCATCAGCAAGTTCCTGTACGTTGAATGGGTTCACGGTTGTACGTGCACCAACCCAAAGGATATCAACGCCGTATTTCAATGCCAGTTCGATATGCTGAGGCGTAGCAACTTCCACGGCCACAGGCAAGCCTGTTTGCTGTTTAACCTCTTGCAACCATGGCAAAGCAGCCTCTCCCATGCCTTCAAAGCTGCCTGGACGAGTTCTCGGTTTCCACACCCCCGCACGGATCACGTGCGCAAATCCTTCCTCTTTGATCTGGGTTGCGGTTTCTAACATTTGTTCCTCGGTCTCTGCGCTGCAAGGCCCGGCGATTACCAAAGGCTTACCTTCGGTATTGATCCAACTGCTAAGCGGTAGGATATCTAAAGAAGCATTCATACTCAAAAACTTGTCCTTAATAAAAAATTGATAATTGTAATATTTTGATCCGGTATTATGCGTATTTCTTCGAATGCCCGTACATTTGACCCCACAAAAGTCAATCAACTTCTTAATGTGTATTACTTTCTTCCTGTAGTTCGATAATGAATTGTTAAACAGTTACTCAGGAAAAACGTACGTCAAAAATGGCATATCCGTCCCCAAACGACCAAATACCTGTATTTTTTGAAGATACTTCCGTTGCCTTTGCATCGAAATCAGACGCCAAACTAAGGAAGACATACTGGTTATTCAGCCTTATGAATCAGGCTCGAGTCGTAAATTTAGGCACTTTTTTTATAAAGCTCGCGCTAAAACTCAACTTACCTATAAAAAATCTCATCCGGGTCACGATTTTTGAACAATTCTGTGGCGGTGAGACGATTAACGACTGCGACGCTACAATCGGCTCCCTGCGGCAGTCGGGTATCGGCACAATACTGGATTATTCCGTTGAAGGTGAAGATAAAGAAGCCAGCTTCGACGCAACAGCGGCCGAAATCCTCAAAACGATCGACAAAGCGACCGGTTCGGATACCATACCTTTTTCCGTTTTTAAAGTTACCGGCGTGGCCTCTTCCGACCTGCTTGAAAAAGTCCAGCGGAAAGACGAACTATCTGAAGAAGAAAAACGAGCCTTCGAGCGTGCTCGCGAGCGCGTACAACGGCTATGCGCACACGCACACGAGAACAATGTGCGGATCTTTATCGATGCCGAGGAAAGCTGGATACAGGGCGTGATCGACGATCTGGCCTATGAAATGATGCAGCAGTTCAACCGCGAGCGGCCCATTGTTTACAATACCTACCAGCTCTACCGCCACGAAACGCTCGAAGCATTGAAAAGCGCCTTCCTCACGGCACGCCAGAAAGGATACCTCCTCGGCGGCAAGCTCGTACGCGGGGCTTATATGGAAAAAGAGCGGCTGCGTGCGCGCGAACAGGAATATTTCAACCCTATTCATACCTCAAAAGAGGCGACCGATACGGACTACAATCTGGCCATCGACTTCTGCCTCGACCGCCTCGAACACATTTCCATCTGCCTCGGAACGCATAATGAATACAGCTCTCAATACTGCGCCCTTAAAATGCAGAAGCTCGGTATTGAACGCAACGACGACCGCATCTGGTTCGCGCAGCTCCTTGGTATGAGCGATAATATTTCCTTCAACCTGGCCAAAGCCGGCTATAATGTGGCCAAATACGTTCCCTACGGACCGATCGACGCGGTACTCCCGTATCTGATCCGTCGTGCCGAAGAAAACACGTCTATTGCAGGCCAGAGCAGTCGTGAGTTTTTGTTGGTTAAAAGTGAATTGAAGAGAAGAGGAATCGGTTCTTTATAAGTAAGTTATTACTTTCGCATTCCAAAATTTGTCCATTGTATTAAAAACCGAATGAACCAATCCAGAAATCCAACCCCCTATCTACTTCTAAGCGTACTCCTTATCGGGATTGATCAGGCTTCTAAACTTCTGGTTCATCAATACATGCAACCCGGCTTTTCAGGACAGATCGCGCTGATCGGGGATTGGTTGAAACTGCATTATGTACTGAACCCCGGCATGGCTTTCGGCATGCAACTGGGGCACGAATACGGTAAATTGTTCCTGACATTGTTCCGGCTCGTGGCCATGGTCGCCATCGGCGGCTATATGATCCACCTGGCTCGCGCGGGTGCTTCCAAGGGCTTGCTCTGGGCGTTGGCGATGATCCTGGCCGGAGCGGTAGGTAATGTGATCGACAGTACTTTCTACGGCGTGCTGCTGGGCAATGCGCCCTACGGTTCACCAACTCCATGGTTCCACGGGCAGGTAATCGATATGATATTCGTCGATTTCTGGGAAGGCTTCATTCCCGACTGGGTGCCGGTATGGGGCGGCCAATATTACTCGACGCCGATCTTCAACATTGCCGATTCATGTATTTTCCTCGGCGTTTGCAGTATTCTGATATTCCAGGGAAGTTTTCATTCGCATGGGCCGGAAATAGAAGAAGAGATTAAGGAGGAAGAGGAAAATGAGCACGATTTGAATACGCCTGATACCTCAATGCCACTTCCCACGGTAGATCCCTACATCGGGCCGGAAATGCCGGAAGGTAATCCCGCAGCCACTTCCACTGAACAGGAAGAGGATGAAAACAAAAAAGAGAGCTAAGGCTCTCTTTTTTGTCTCTATACCTACTTCTCAGTTCTCGTCCTTGGTGTAAGGCACGAAATCCTTGAAAGTCTTTTTAATGGCAGCATCTGTCGCCTCTTTCTTATTCTCCCAATTGGCGTCCAGCTCTAACGCTACCAAGCCACTGAGGTTCATTAATGCCTTGAATTCATCTAGTTTTCGAATAAAGTCCGGCTGGCGCCTGGCCGATTTCTGCCCCCATTCACGCGCGAATACGTCGCCCTTGTTTTGCAGCTCATTTTTCTTCTGCATTACATAATTAAAGCGGTCCAGCAGGCCGTTCACCGATTTCCCGATCACCTCTGTTGCTTCCAGCGTTCCTACGGTTGCCACGGTTGTGCCACCGATAGTCGTGATATAGCCTCGAGTATCCTGATTTGACTTGGCAATCACCGGTGCAAGGCCGGTTGTCGCTCCCAATGAAGCATTAAGCAAGGATCTACTTCGCTTGCCTTTCTTAGCGCGGGAGTAGGCCTTTTTCAATTGCCCTTCCTTTTCGGTCATTTGCTCGATAAGTCCCCAAGCATTCACCAGCGCGCCCCTGTACAGATTATACACGTATGTATCACGCAAGCTTTCATCCACTGTATTCTTGATGACAAACTTGACCGTACGCTCCTTCTTGTTCTGGGCCTTATCCATTACATAGAATATGATATTAAAGGCAAGTGTATCGAAGGGATCTTTTACAAATTCATAACCCGGCTCCCAAATGAACTCGTAGCTTGTTGGTGTATTCTTAACCAATGCACTTTGCGGAACCTTCTTGTTTTCTGAGATGAAATTGAACGTAGTGATATCCTCCTCCCCGTTCGGGTCCGATAATGTGAATCGCAGGTTGATGCGGTTGTTCTCGGCACTGCGAATAACTGTATTCTGTGGAATAATAGTGAAATCCGGCGCAAGGTCCATTTGGGTTACATCCAGCTTCAAACGTCCTTTGGTACGTGCTTTCGATGGCTGGTCCTCCACATAAAATTCCATGTACCTCGGCCCCTTTTTCAGAATGCCGAACTGCTGGCTCGACGGCTCCCAGGTAATTTCGCCTGCGGCCGATAATTTCATCCCCTCGGGCATTTCTTCCAAAATGGGTACGAACACGATAGGGTCGCCGTCCTGATCCCGCACCGAGCCCATATCGATCTTGTAAACGTTCTGCGTTTTGTACTGAACATAGAACGGTTGCAGCTCATCGACCTGCGGCGGCCGGTTCACGTGATTTACTTTAAAGACAATCTCGCGCGAAACATTTTCGCCGGCACTATTTTGTGCTTCGAATACTACGGGAAAGGATTTGGTAGTATTAATGCGATCGGCAATGTCGAAACCCGGCGTCCAGACGAAATGACCGGTCGAGTCGAATTTCATATCCTTAACCAACCCGCTCGCCACCGAGTACTTCACCGAATCACTCTTCCCTCCTTTGGCCTGAAGGTGAAAATTGATCTCTTTTCCTTCATAAAGTACGTTCCACTCCGCTTCCGCCGGGAACACAAGTTGGAACGGGGTCGTTGAGGTATTATTCTTCATATTATCCTGCCCCTGCGCCCTCAGTACTACAAAAACGGGTATCAGAAGTATCAGTATTTTATGAATTTTTCTTGTTAGCATGACATCAAAAATATAATTAATTCCATGGGTGAAAGAATACTTTGATCTTAACGCAAAACTAGTAAATCCTGTATAGAATGCCCTGTGATTAGTTGTAAAATTGAAATCCGCAAACGTGCCTGTCTGCGGGTTAAATCAGTTTGTACTTTTCAAATACAGTCTTCCAAACGGGTTTATAAATAAAGCAAGTCAAGTAACTTCCGACGCCGAAAGCAAAAACCGGAGCGCAATCCTTTTTAAGACTGCGCTCCGGTTTTTAAAGTTCAATATTTACCCTATTATTTTTTCTTTGGGGCGGTTGCCGGAGTGGTAGCAGGAGCCGTTGCAGGTTTCGCTGCTGGCGTGGTTGCTGCCGGTGCCGCTGCTTCTACTTTGTCGGGATCAACACCTAATTTACGAAGGATCAGGTTCGTTGCATTGTTTTCTTCCGATGCTGCGAACAGGATGATAGGCGTTGTTCCTGCACCTGCATCCATGTTCAGGATAAACAGGAAGCCACTTTCCTTACCTACTTCCTGAATCGCGTTATTAACCTTTGTCAGGATCGGTTCGAGCAATTGCTGCTGCTTTGTTTGCAGGGAAGTTTGCGCATTGTTACGCATTTCCTCGATGCGGGTCGAAAGGTTTTGAAGCTCTTTCTCTTTATCAGCGCGGATGACGTCGGTCATATTCGCACCATTTTTCTGATAAGCTTCGTATTTCTCCTGAGCCTCCTTGTAAGTTTCCCCGATGGCCTTGTCCAGCTGCGCTTTGGTTACTTCAAGCTGGTTTTGCATCACTTTTGCTTCCGGCAATTTGCCGATTATGTAGTCGACATTCGTATAACCTATTTTAGTAGGCCCGCCTGCCGGGGTAGTCTGGGCTAAGAGAGGGGTGGTGATTATGGTCATCACGACCATAATAGCCATCAATTTTTGTTTCATTGCTCTGTTACTTATTTAAGTTTACTGGTTGTACTTTTTTGTTTTGGTGAGTTCTTCGCAGGTCCGGCTGGTTGCTGCTGAACCGGATCTTCCGGTTTGGCAGCTTTGTCGTTAGCACCGGTCTTGTCATTACTTCCCGCTTTGTTGGCTTTTGGATCGATCCCCAGTTCCTCCATCACGTAATCCGAATAATCGTGTTTCGGATTGGTGTAAAGCATGCCAATATCACTGGATTTATCGAACATAAAATCGAGCCTGCGCTGGCTGCAAACCTTCGTCACTGCGCGCTGTACTTTTTCAAGTACGGGCTTCATCAGTTCCTTTTTCTTCTGGAACATCTGGCCCTCCACACCGAATATCTTGCTATTATACTCGCCTGCTTCGAGCTCTTTCTCTTTAATTTCGCTCTGCCGTTTCCTTTTCAAATCGTCGGTCAGCAAAATTTCCTCTGCCATATAAGCACGCTGCATGCGGTCAATCTCGGCAAACTTGTCCTGAATTTCCTTTGCCCATCTGTCAGAGAATTTCTTCATCTCTGCCTGAGCGGCCTGGTACTCGGGCATTTTACTGGTAATGAACTCCATGTCCGTATACCCGATCTTTTGGGCATATAGCGCTGAATTGCATAGAATTGACAAAACTAGTAAAATAAAAATCTTCTTCATGCCAAGCTGCTAATATAATTTGCAAACCTCTTAACGAAAGTCGCCATCAGATTATTATCTGATCTGCTGGCCGATTGTAAAGTGAAACTGCGGCCCGCTCCGAACATTCTGCCCCTGGATTTTGTCGAATCCGTAACCCCAGTCGATACCCAAAAGACCGAACGCCGGCATGAAAATCCGAGCACCCACACCCGCTGAGCGTTTCAGATCGAACGGGTTGAACTCGCTGTAAGTACCCCAGTTGTTACCACCTTCCGCAAAACCGAGCACGAATATTGTTGCCTGAGGGTTAAGCGAAACCGGGTAGCGAAGTTCCATCACATATTTGTTATATACAATACCTCCACCCGACGCCGGATAACCGTTAGCAGCCAGTGGTCCAACCTTCTGATCCTGGTAACCACGAAGACCAATAATGTCCTGGTCGGCCAGAGAGAAAGTACCCTGACCAGCCAGACCCGATCCTCCAAGAATAAACCGGCCGAATGGACTGTAACCTACTTTGTTTCCGTACGCACCCAGGAAACCCATATGAGCGCGGGTGCTCAATACCAGCTTTCCTACGATCGTAGCGTAGTAGCTCGCATCGAACATCCATTTGTGGTATTCAACCCAGCGATAGGTATCGGTTTTGTCAGAGAACGCTTTCTTTCTGAATACCGAGTAAGGTGGCGTGAAAGTCGCGCTCAATGAGATATTGCTACCACTTCTCGGGAATTGGAAATCACTCAAAGTGTTCCGTGAAATGGTGGTATTGAATGAAATGTTGTTAGAAACACCTTTGCTATATCCAATGCGGAAAATGTCGAGGCTGTCGAGGCGGTAGCGCTGGTATGACAATGAGTGCGTCATCACGAGGTTGCGGTCCGGCTCTTTCAGACGGCGGCCAAGCGACAGGGTGATCCCGTTGTTATAATAGCCTCCGCGGTAGCTGACCCTTCCACCGGCCGCGCCTGCGTTGTAGCCATAGTACGAGCTCAGATCGGTCATACGGTATACAGTGCGTTGAAACGACACCCCGAAGTTGATCGGCTTTTTACCACCCAACCAAGGTTCGCTGAACGAAAGCGAGTAAGTCTGATACTGCTTACCATTCGCCTGGAAGCGCAGGGAAAGCTTCTGTCCGTCACCGGAAGGCAATGGACGCCAGGTTTCACGGTTCGGGATGTTTTTAATGGAGAAGTTATTGAAAACCAACCCAAGTGTTCCCACGAAACCGATGTAACCGCCCCAACCACCTGAAAGCTCGATCTGATCCGATGGCTTTTCTTCCACGGTATATTCGATGTCCACGGTACCGTCGGCCTGGTTAGGAATCGGGTTGATCTGGATTTTCTCAGGATCAAAATACCCCATTTGCGACAATTGACGCTGGGTATTGATGATCTCCGTCTTGCTGAATTTCTGGCCCGGCAGTGTAAATAGCTCGCGCAATACCACGCGGTCGCTGGTTTTGGTGTTACCGTTGAGAAGAATGCGGTTGATGGTTGCTTGCTTACCCTCGAACATGCGCAGCTCCACGTCGATCGAGTCGCCTTCGACAGCTCTTTCAGTAGGTTCGATGCGGAAATAGAGGTAACCGTCGTCCATGTAAATGGAGCTGACGTCGGAACCCGGTATACCGTTGATCTTCTTGTCAAGTTCCTCCGGATTGTAAACGTCACCTTTCTTCACACCCAGGCGGTCGCTGAGGTATTGCGAGGGGTACAGATAGTTACCCGACCAGGTGATGTTGCGATAAAAATATTTCTGGCCCTCATCGATTTTCATATCGATGCTGATCGTCTCGTCACCGTTCTTAATGGTGTCGAACGTTATCGTAGCGTCGCGGTAACCGTTTTTGCGGTAGTATGCGATCAGCTTCTCTTTATCCTCGTCGTATTTCTTTGGAATATATTTCGAAGGGTTGAAAAGACGACCGATGCGCCGCTGCTTGGTACCTTTCATTTTACGTTTCAGCGTTTTGTCACTGACAGCCGTATTTCCTTCGATATTGATTTTCTGGATCTTCACTTTTTTGCCCTTCGTGATCGCGAAGTTCAAAGTAGCCTGGCCGCGGGTCGAATCGGGGATTTGGAGGACTTTTACTTTGGTATAGTAAAAACCTTTATCCATATAGTATTTCTTAATGACCAGCTGGGTGTTCTTGATGATCGTCGGCGTGATCACACGGCCTTTGATCAGCTTCACCTTGTCATTCAGCGTCTCGCGCTCGCCCTTACGAACCCCCGAGAACGACACTTTATAAAGTCTAGGGCGTTCCTTAATGTGGATATTGAGCCAGACTTTCTCGCCTTCAATCTTCGTCGCCATGATTTCCACATCATCCAGCGTACCGAAATCCATCATTTTCTTGATAGACGACGTCACTGCCGGCCCGGGAATACGGATTTTATCGCCGGGTTTTAAACCGGAAATGGAAATCATCGAGTTCGGATCGAGGAACTGGGTACCAGAAACGGTGACTTCTGCGATCGTATACTCTTTTGGATTGGCAGGGTCGATACCCAGATTGGTCGGGGCAGCAGTTGGTTTGGCGCCTCCGAGGCCTACACGTTGTGCTTGCACTGAAATGCAGCAGCACAGCAGTATTAATGCGGAAAGACCTTTGAGATGTGCTAATGATTTATTCAAATTTTTCACTGGGTTCATATAATTCTACTTAGCACCATTCGCTTTAATTTGTTCACCCGTTTTCCCGAAGCGTCTTTCGCGGTTCTGATACGAAAGTATCGCCTCGTACAAATGCTCCCGGCGGAAGTCGGGCCAGAAAAGATCGTCATAAAAATACAGTTCGGAATATGCCAGTTGCCAAAGCAGGAAGTTGCTGATCCTGTGGTCACCGCCCGTTCGCAGCATTAGGTCCACCTCGGGGCGGCTGCCCGTCGACAGATTACCTGCCACTACTTCTTCATTGATTTCCTCTGGTAGCAAAATGCCGGCACGTACGTCTTCGGCGATCTTGCGTGCAGCCTGGGTAATGTCCCATTTGCCACTGTAACCCAATGCTAAGATGAGATTCAGGCCCGTGTTGTTGCGTGTCTCTGCAATTGCCTTTCCCAATTGGTTCTGGCAGCTTCTTGGCAGGCTCGCCGTATCGCCGATCGTGTCCAGCTTCACATTGTTTTTCATCATCGTGGGCAGCTCGTTGCCGATCGATTGTACGAGCAGTTCCATCAGTGCCCTTACTTCAAACTCCGGGCGTGCCCAGTTTTCTGTTGAAAAAGCATACAATGTCAGACAAGAAACGCCGAGCTCCGCACATCCTTCCGTCACTTCCCTCACCGCCTTGATCGCATTACGGTGACCAAACACACGCGCTGCTCCCTGGTTTTGGGCCCATCTTCCGTTACCGTCCATGATAACGGCTATGTGTTTTGGCAGATTGCCCGTATCAATGAGCTCCTTCATTACTCCTGACTCCTTTTAACCTTTTTTAACAAAACAAAAACAACATGGTCGAAGCGCTTGCTATCGGGAATGATTTTCAGCCGCCTCGGGTTATTTCAGGAATCACTTTGCCAGTAAACAAATACGCAGCAACCTGTCAATGTGTGCCGAAAATCCGCACAATTCATTCCTGTTCCCGTCAATGACCAATCAGAAAGCCCTGATGGACAACGCATTAACCTCCAAAATAACAATGGAAATTTAAACGAGGGCGCAATTTAGGAATAAGAATCAGGTCTACAAAATGAATATTCCGGTACAATCAGGGTGCAATTCGATTAATTATCAAGAAGATGGCGGATCGCGTCGCTGTACGTACTCCCGCTTGTGACCTGCGAAGCCTTGCGATCGCGCATGACGATCACGTACTTGCCGTTGAAGTGTTTCTGGATTTCCTTGATATGGTGGGAGTTGACAATACCGGCCCGGCTCACGCGCAGGTAATGCTTGGGAAGCTTCTCTTCGAGTGAAGTAAGCGTGTAGTTGAGCAGGTACTTCTGCCCGTCGAGTGTATTGAGGAAAACGTATTTTTCCTCCGCTTCGAAATGCGTGATCTCCGTCATCGGGATCAGCAGAATGCGGTCGCCGGATTTCACCGATAAAGAAAATATCTCCTTCTTCGGCTTCATTTCTTCCAGCAGCCTTAGCAGGTTTTCGGAATAAGGATTAAAACCACCCGAATGCCCATTGGCAGCCTGGGTAATGTTTTTGATTTTATCGATCGTCTTCAAAAGCCGGTCATTCTCCACCGGTTTCAGCAGGTAATCCACCGAATTTTCTTCGAATGCACGGATCGCATACTGGTCATAGGCCGTCGAAAACACTACCAGCGGCATTTTGGTAAGTTTGGAAAGCATTTCGAAGCCATTTAGCAGCGGCATTTCGATATCGAGGAAAATAACGTCGGGCTGGTGTCTGTCAATTTCAACCAGTCCCTCGGCGCCATTCTTAGCTTCCGACACGATTTCGAAAGTATCCGGATGCTTTTCGAGTAATCTTCTGAGGCGGCTCAATGCAAGCTGTTCGTCGTCGATCAGGATCGTTTTAAGCGGAAAATGCATGATTCGATTGTTGATGTTGTTCAATAGCGGATTTCTGGATGGCAATATTAACCGATTTGTGCGGTTGGTTGATTAGTTCCAAACGGGCATTGTCCCCGTAAAGCAGTTTCAGCTTGTCCTGGATGCTGCGCATGCCGTAACCAGCTCCCAGGGTGTCGGAGAAAGCCGGGCCGTTGTCATGGACGCACAAATGCAGCCACTTATCCTTTTCATAAATTTTCACTACAATATTTCCCTGCTCGGCCATCCGTGAGATACCATGTTTGATCGCATTTTCCACAATGGGCTGCAATATGAATTTGGGTACCTGCAAATTTTTCAGCGATTCTTCCTCCACCTCGACAGTAAACCGCAACCTGTCGCCAAACCGGACTTTTTCAACCTGCAAATAGGTTTCGACCATTTCCAACTCGTTTTCGATGGTATCAAAATAATCGCTCGTCTTCCGGCCCGTGGTGTACCGGAAAAGTTTGGATAGCAGCAACGTCATCTCCTCGGCCTTATCAGGATTCTCGTGAACAAGGCTGGCAATGCTATTTAATGAGTTATATAAAAAATGCGGATTAATGCGGGCCTGTAATGCATCCAGCTCGGCGCGGGTTTTGAGTTTTTCAAGATTGAGCAACTGGTATTCCTGATCGGAGATCTTGCGGGAAATCTGGCGGCCTTCGCGGCTCAGAAAGTAAAATACGTTAGCAATTGCAATGGGTGCCCACGCATACCAGTACCACGGTGCATTTTGCGAAGGTTCGGCCGGGTAATGCGCCACGTAGTCGCTCACAATGTCGGCAGCAAAAAAGTAATGTACAATCACCGCCAGTACGCTGTCAAACAAAAACACAACAATGGACAGGATGATATGCTTGGCAAGCAAGCTTTTGATGATCATGTCTAGCCAGGTAGTGAGCCCCTGCGTGACCAGAATAGTGCATACACCGGTCGCAATATTGAGTATTACCAGGTATTTGTAAAAGGCAAGACGGATCGGCTCCTCCGTGAACGACAGCTCCGCAGTAAAATAAGCGATCGCATTGAAACCATATAATATCACCGCACCGAGGATCGCCGCCACGAGCGTACCTACCCAGCCCTGGTTCTGAATAATGGCGATCAGGCTGAAATCCTGCCAGTTGAATGATTTTTCCTGTGAAGTAAAACTGAAATTAGCCCCCTCTACCCTAGCCCCGCTCAAATCCACGTCGGACATACTGCTGAAACTCAGATCCGCATTTCGCAGATCGGCATTCCTGAAAGTCGTCCGGTCGAGGGCCGAGAAACGAAGTTTTGCATTGCGCAGATTAGCCCCGTCGAAGTTAATATCCTTCAAACTCGAAAAGCTGAAATCTGCATTTTCCAGATCCATATTACTGAAATCCCTTCCGTCCAGCGATGAGGCTGTCATGCGCAACGGCTTCGTTTTGTTATCGTCCATGCTAAAAAACCAAAAACATTAATATCAGTTTGTCTGAGAAAGCATCCATTCGGTTTCCATTTTGCCCCAATCCGGGTGGATAGCCGTCTCCGGTTTGAAGGCGCTGAATTTCTGTTTAGCCTTTTCGAGCATTGGCTTGGCTACCTTTTTTCCGCCGCCATACTCTTCCGGCGTAAAGAACAGGCTCGACCCTTCCAGGTAATAAATCCGCGGGTTCTCCGCATTGATCGACTTCGCCGATTGTAGGAAACCCTGGAATTTTTCGCCGTCCGCCTGCCAGCGGTTCATCGGGTCGGCCGCCAGGTGTATTTGTGATTGATATGCTTTCAAAACTTCCAGTTCGTCGTTAGGCTTGCCGGCAATGCCCTCCGCATCTTTCAATAAGACATTTGCCTTATCCAGATACTGGTCTTTTTCGGTCAGCGTTGGGGCTACAAAACCCAACAGCACATTGGCATAGGCCGCATAATATTTCGGCAGCCATTCTTTCGGTTCCGCTGCGGCAATGCGTTCAAAACGGTTGGCGATATCCACCAGGCTTTTCGGGTCGGGTTTTTCGCGGTCGACGCTGTTCAATGCTTTGATACCGTCGCCCATAGCCTGGGTGTACTTTTCGTTTTGCGCCCAGGCGATGCCCGTTGCGAACACGAACACCCATGCGAATGTGAATAGCTTTTTCATTGTTTGTTTGTTTTAAAATGATGGTTATTGAATGTTAAAAATCGTCTTTCTCCACTTTGGCCTTCTTCGAAAGCATAATCTGCATACCCACGAAAAAGCTGCGGTAACTCTGCGGGCCTACTGCGTAACGTGTCTTACCGTCGGGCGTGTAGCGGTAGGTAAATACATTGCGGGTGTTAAGGATATTATCAACCGTGGCGTAGAAAATGACCAGATTGCCCTTGATGCTTTGCAGTTTACTGGCCTGAATGCTCACATTATGAACCGCCGGCGTGCGGTCTTTCAGGAACTCCTCATTGTTGGGGTTATAGTAGGGCCGGCCACTGGTGAATGCGTACGTCGCGCTAAGATTGGTTTTGGCTTTTTCAAACCACTTTTTAGTAATGAGGCTGATATTATGGCTTGAAATAAATGTAGGCGTGGCCGATTGTTCAAACTGCAGGAATAAGCGTTTCGAATCCACAAAACTATATGTAACCCAGTAATCGAGATTCTTGAGGGATTTCTGATCACGCCAAAAGAAGTCGAAGCCCCGGGCATAACCCTCGCCGCCATTGGTGGTTGTGCCCCAAGGGAAGCGATAGGGATCGGCATCGTATTGCTGTCCCGTAAATTCGCGGACAAGCTGCGCGTAATTCTTATAAAACGTCTCCACACGGAACGTCCGCTGGTTTTTGATGATCTGGTAGTTCAGGATCAAATGGTCTGCACGTTCGTATTTCAGCGATTTGTTTAAATATAAAAACCGGTAATCCGGGTTTTGGTAAAACTGCCCTGCCGCAATGGAGAATTGGCTGTACCGACCGGTTTTATAGGCAAACGACAACCTCGGGGCAATGTTACCGTGGCTGATGACCGAGGAATACTCGCTCCGCACACCGATCCTGCCCGCCAGGGCGCGGGTAATGTAAATTTCCGATTCAACAAATGCGGCGGTATAGCGGTCTTTCAATTTATAAAGCTGCCCGTCTACGCCATTGCCGAGGTTAATCGCATGCGCTTCGGCCCCGAAAAGAATGGTATTGTTCCCCGTGAGCAGGCGTGTGAGCACCACACGTACCTGCGTACGCTCGTCGAACCGGTCGAAATTGACGCCGTCGTAGGTCATTTTATCCTTATTACGACTGTACGAAACGCCCGAGTTGATCGTCCAGCGGCCATCGGCCCAGGAATCAGTGTAAGTGCTGGTGGTAAAAGCGTTGTTGTTTTTTAAAACCAATCGCATTTTGCCGGTATCCGACGCAGGGTTGTTACTGTTCATGCTCAGATGGCTATCGGAATACATGCCATATACTTTCAGAACACCGTTTTTGGTCGGTTTCCAGCGATAAGTCAATGAAGAGCCTTTGAACTCCGGCGCGTGAATCCATTCTACATTCTGCTTCACCAGTTTGAACAACGGCCGCAGGTTACCATAATATACCACTGCCGACACCGACTGGTTTTTATTGGCATAGTCGTAATTCAAACCCGCATTAGCCAGGTTTAAGCTAATGCCTAATCCATTATTACTGATCTTATCCGTCGTATTCAGCAGCAATACCGACGACAACGCCTGCCCGTACTGCGCCGAATAGCCGCCGGTGCTGAATGAAGTGCCTTTAAACATAAACGGATTAAAACGCCCGCGCGACTGCACGTCGGGCAACGAGCTGAAAAACGGGTTCTGCACGATCATCCCGTCTATCACGATCTTGGTTTCCTGACCGGAGCCGCCCCGGACGAACAGCCCCTCCTGCTCTCCTACCCGCTGGGCGCCGGGCAAAAATTGCATGGCCCCCGTGATATCCGCCGCCGCGCCCGCCGTAGTTACAATATCCAGCGGTTTCAGCATGGCCATCCGTTTTTCGTCCGACGCCTCGAATGCGCCGGCGGTAATCACTACGGTGTTCAGTTCATTGGCCAACTCTTCAAGTTTGATGGACATTGCCGGTATGCTTTCTTTCAGATTAATCTTCTTCTCAAAAACCTCGAATCCGACATAGCTCGCCGCAAGTGTAGCAGTGTCGGACTCCGACGTCTGGAAAGCGAAAACACCGTTGGCGTCCGTCGTTCCGCCGTCGTAAGTACCTTTCAGAAACACATTCGCACCCGGTAATGCATTTCCCTTGTGGTCGGTCACCTTGCCCTGAATGTTCTTTTGGGCAAAAGCGACTGGTGTAACGAATAGTAACAGACAATAAAAAAGCTTCATGGCTAATAGATTATGTGTAACTGCTGACACAAATCTATTGGCCATGAAGCCGTTTACTAAGTAATTTCCGACGAAGTGCGGGTTTCAGCGGGATGAATTCACCCCCAGACGGAATGAAAAACCACCGGTTTTAGAGCTCTTCCAGCAAGATGTCTTTCCAGCGAACCTTGATACCGCCGCCGTCGTGGATCTGTAATGCAATGGAGCCTTCGCCCGCACCGATTTTAGCGTCGGTAAGATCCACCATTTCGTGACCGTTGAGCCAGGTTTGCGTGCGGTCGCCTTCCGCACGGATGCGCAGCGTGTTCCATTCACCCATTTTCAGGAAGCCTTCTTTTTCCTCGGGGATCTGCACGAGCCAGTTGCGGCCGTACGACTCATAAATACCGCCGGTGTCGTGGTTTGGTGGTGCTACTTCCACCTGCCAGCCCGAAACTTTGGTACCGGTTACCGTAGAGCGGAAGAAGACGCCACTGTTACCATTCGCCTCCTGTCTGAATTTGAGGCTCAGGTCGAAGTTCTTGTAAAATTTGTCGGTAGTAAGGTAGCCGTACTTTTTGTCGGGGCCGCTTTCGCAGATCAGTTCGCCGCCTTCGACATACCATTTTTCGGTACCGTGGACGGTCCAGCCTTTGAGGTCTTTTCCGTTGAATAATTTGACAGGTTTCTTCAATGGATCGGCAGACGGCCCTTTCAGCGCGAAAAACGCCGAGTTAAGCATCAGCACGGCCGCTCCGGCGACGATCAATCGTCTCAATTTTAGCATGGTTGTTATGGGGTTAGGATTAAAAATTTATGGTTACAAATTCTATCAAACTACATTTTGCATTAGTTTTACAAAAATTAACCACTTGGAAAGCTATGAAAAAAAACCGTTTTGGGGGGCGTTGGGCAACATTTTTTTTGGCAGCAGGGCTATTTTCGGCGATTTTGATTTCTTGTAAGGAAGACGAGGCCGATAGGGTTGGTCAAAGAACTGTGACGGATATTATTCGTGAAAATCCGGAGTTCAGTATACTTAAAGAGATCGTAGATGATGCAACAAAAGGTGATGCATTCAGAACACAAAATGCGACTTTTTTCCTACCTTCGAATGCGGCTTTCAATAAGGCAAAGATTTTCAGCGCCTCGGAAATCACGAGCAAACCGGATTCGATTATAAACATAGATGTCTTCTTGAACCAACACGTGTTGAACGGACAGGTATCGTATGGTGATCTTAAGCCTGGCAAATATGATGTTGTTGGTAAAAGTCTCAAACTCGAAATCGCAAAAAAAGATACTTCTTTCACTGTAAACGGAGCGGAAATCGCAAGAAGAAACGTGAATGCGGCCAACGGGATTATCCAGGTTCTCGATAGCTTGTATGTAAAAGTTAAATAGCGATACAAAGCATAAAAAGAAGAACCCCGAAGCTCAGGCTCCGGGGTTCTTCTTTTTATAAGCTCATCTTCTCAGAACTGCTCTATATGCGAGAAGAAGAAGTTTCCTTCGATTTCAGCATTCTCGTCTGAATCCGATCCGTGGATCGCATTCGCCTCGATCGATTTTGCATACAACTTGCGGATAGTACCTTCTTCTGCGTTGGCAGGGTTGGTAGCACCGATGAGCGTACGGAAATCAGCCACTGCATTTTCCTTTTCAAGGATCATCGGAACGATCGCTCCGGATGACATATACTGGCAAAGATCATTGTAGAAAGGGCGCTCCTTATGCACCGCGTAAAACTCTCCGGCGCGCTCGGGGGTAAGCTGCGTTTTCTTCAGGGCCACAATCCGGAATCCTGCTGCTTCGATCATTTTGATAATTGAACCTGAATGACCATCCCGCACAGCATCCGGCTTGATCATGGTAAATGTCTTATTCGTTGGCATACGTACTTGGCTAAATTGATTTTGGGTGCAAAGCTACTATTTTTCAGCCTATATCCCCGAACCTTTCATTTTCAAAAGGGTACCTAATGTTAAATCAACGTCTGATTGCCAGCCTTTACCGTGCTCAATGAGGCAAATCCCAACAGTTTTGTTAATTTTGTGGGCTCTAAGCTAACAGGAAATACCCCTTTTGAACTAAGTCACTGTGAATCAAACCATTGAAGAGCTTCGCTCTTTTTTATCCCAACCCCAAAAAATTGTTATCACAACGCACCGCGACCCGGATGCGGATGCATTGGGTTCGTCCCTGGGCTGGGCCAGTTATTTGCTCAAAAAAGGACATGAAGTGACGGTAATCAGCCCTACCGACTATGCGGCGAACCTCCGCTGGCTCTCGGGTATGGAACATGTGCTGGTATACGAAAAGGCATCTGAGCAGGGCAAATGCAAAAGGAAGATCGAGCAGGCGACGTTGATATGCTGTCTGGATTTTTCGGCATTGTCGCGGTTGAAGGACCTCGGAAAGGTGGTTCAGGAGGCCGCAGCCCCGAAAATGATGATCGACCACCACCTCGAACCGGAGCATTTTGCGAAATGGATGGTTTGGGATACCACGGCAGCAGCCACCGCACAGCTGGTTTACGAACTCGTGAAAGAAATGGAAGGCGGCCTGCCTGCTGAACAAATCTTCGATATTCCTATGGCCGAATGCCTCTATGCAGGCATTATGACCGACACAGGCTCTTTCCGGCACGGCAATGTAACGCCCGCAGTGCATCTGGCAGTAGCCGACTTAATGCGTACCGGTTTCGATTCCAGTCGTGTACACCGGTTGATCTACGACAATGCGCCGCTTTCGCGCCTTCAGTTCCTGGGTTATGTGCTTTGCAACAAATTGACGGTTCTACCCGAATACCGCACGGCCTATATGGTACTGACCGAAGCGGAATTGCAGAAATTCAACTCGTCGTCCGGTGAAACGGAAGGCATTGTGAATTATGGTCTGCAGGTCGAAAATGTTATCATGTCGGCGATGTTCATCGAGCGAAAAGGCGAGGTCAAGATCTCGTTCCGATCGGTAGGGTCGTTCTCGGTGAGAGACCTTGCCAGCACGCATTTCAGCGGCGGCGGTCACAAAAACGCTTCGGGAGGCCGGTCCGAACAATCAGTAAATGAAACAGTTGCAAGATTTCTAAGCATACTTCCCTCATACCAGGAAGAACTTTTGAGCGTTGACTAAACTTAAATTCCACATTCACCAAAATATCTTCTAATTAACACGTCCCAATGAATTTAAAAACAATCGGTTATGCGATGGGCATAACTATTCTCGCAGCCGCTTGCAATCAACATCGTCAGCAGGTTACCGAAAGCGGCCTTAAATACACGCTTTTCAATCACGAAGACGATGCAAGGAAGGCAAAACTGGGGGATATCATGACATTCCACCTGGTGTTGAAGAATGGAACCGACTCTACGCTCCGCGATACATATAAAGAGAAAAATCCGGTTAAAATGGTTTTGCAGGCTCCTCCTTACAAAGGCAGCTTCGAAGAGGGTCTTACGATGCTCGCCACCGGCGACAGCGCTAAGTTCCTGGTCAATGCGGATACTTTGTTCGCGAAAATCGGTCAGCCAATGCCTCCGATGATCAAAAAAGGTTCTGAGTTGAGCTTCACGGTGAAAGTTGTGAGCGTTCTCACCTCGGAGGAATTCCAGAAGCAACAGGCTGAGGCAGGTAAGAAACAGAAGGATATCGACGCGAAAATCATCGACGAATACCTCGTTAAAAATAACCTGAAAGCAAAAGCCAGAAAAACTGCTTCCGGTCTTGTTTACGTGCCTCAAACGGAAGGAACGGGCGAAAGTCCTACCGCCGGCGACAATGTAAAAGTACATTACACCGGCAAGTTCCTCGACGGCAAAGAGTTTGACAGCTCTAAAAACCAGGGTAAACCGCTTGATCTGCAAGTAGGCGCCGGAATGGTGATCGCGGGCTGGGACGAGGGCATTACCCTAATGAAAAAAGGCGAAAAAGGTTTGCTTTTGATCCCGTCAGGCCTGGCTTACGGACCTGAGACATACGGACCAATCCCTGGCAACTCGGTATTGCAGTTCGAGATGGAACTGATAGACTTTACCAAAGGTACTAAACCGGCTGGCCCCGCGCTACCGACACCTGCTCCGGCAAAATAAGCTTCGGCTTTTTGACATTGCCACAAAGGCACGAATTATCACGGATGCATTTCGTGTTTAATTCGTGCCTTTGTGGCATATCACCCTTCCTATTTTTTGCGTAAAATGCACCCCTATCCAAACGATTACGCATGAAACTTTGCTTCGCCACAAATAATCGGCACAAACTCGAAGAAATACAGGCTTTACTCGGGGACCAGTTCGAACTCGTGACATTAAGTGATATTGGTTGTGAAACCGATATCCCCGAGCCGTTCGACACCATCGCTGAAAACTCCCGCGAAAAAGCCCGGTTCGTGCAGGACAACTTTGGCATAGATTGCTTTGCCGATGACACCGGCCTGGTTGTAGACGCATTAAATGGCGAACCAGGCGTCAAATCCGCGCGCTACGCTGGTGAGCACCGCGATTCCAACGCCAATATCGACCTCCTTCTGAAAAACCTGGCGGATAAGGAAAACAAGGCTGCCCGATTCCTGACGGTTATTACATTATGTTTGAATGGCCATTATCACCAATTCGAAGGAACCGTCGAAGGCGTCATTATCGATGAGAAACGCGGGACCAACGGCTTTGGCTATGACCCGGTATTCGTTCCGGAAGGACAAGCGCGCACATTTGCGGAAATGACCATGCAGGAAAAATCAGGGCTAAGTCACCGGGGCCGCGCATTCGCTAAACTTGTGGCTTTCCTGAAAGCACAGTGATCTTTTTATCCATCATTTAAATCGGTACGGACATGTCGGACTTTAATTCGGATGATTATCGCTACGACGGTAGCAAAAAATTTGACATCAGTAAGGCCAAAACCAGGTTCAAAGACATTTACGCCGACAAGGCCGAATACGAGGCTATGCAGAACGAGTCGGCTAAGGAACTCGATGAGTTGCAAAGCAGGATGTACGCACATAACCGTTACGGCCTGCTGGTGATTTTCCAGGCGATGGACGCCGCGGGGAAAGATGGCACCATCAAGCATGTGCTTTCAGGCGTCAATCCCGTGGGCGTTAAAATACATTCTTTCAAAAGACCTACTGAAACCGAGCTGGGCCATGACTTTTTGTGGCGGACGAATCTGGTGTTGCCCCAGCGGGGCACAATCACGATTTTTAACCGCAGCTATTATGAGGAAGTGCTGGTAGTGAAAGTCCAGCCGGAAATCCTCACGCAATCGCAACGCTTGCCCGTCGAACTGACAGAAGACCTTGACAAACTTTGGAAGCACCGCTATTCCGATATCCGGAACCTCGAAAAATACCTTTATCGCAATGGTATCAGAGTGGTCAAGTTCTTTTTAAATGTTTCCAAAGAAGAGCAGGCAGAGCGGCTGATTGAGCGCATTGAAGATCCCTCCAAAAACTGGAAGTTTGAAGAACAGGATGTGAAAGTGCGTGACCAATGGGCGGAATATATGCAGGCTTACGAAGATGCGATCAATGAGACAGCGTCCAAAAAAGCCCCGTGGTTTGTAATTCCGGCCGACGACAAAAAGAACCTCCGTCTTATCGTAGGCAAAATCATTGCGGAAGAGCTGAAAAAAATGAATATGACTTACCCTGAATCGGGCCCCGAGCGGACAGAAGAGCTCAGGCATTTCATCGACATTATTAACGGGCAGACAAAACAGTCCTAAAAAAGAAAGGCCGCTGATCGAACGATCAACGGCCTTATAGCTATGCATGGTGTGAAGTTATATCTTACTTTTTGATGGTAAAATTACCACCGCCAATTTTATATCCTTCCGCATACAGCTCCACATTATATTTTCCAGGGCGGAACTTGTTAGCGTTATCGTACAACATCTCGACTTTCTGGTTGTTGTTTTGATAAGCGATCGACTCACGGGTTGTAAATTTAGATGGTGCGCCATCGATTTCAAACTCACCTGAGCCCGTAGCGTCGTCAGCCACAACTGCTCCGTCGGGATCCAGTACCCGCACATAAATATCTTTTGGCTCCTGGGCAGTCAACTCGTTTTCCGGAAGATTGAAAACCAGTTTCAGCTTATCAACGCGGCTGGCTTTGTATTCGTCACGCTCTTTGGTTTTACCTCTTGAGTTAACAGTCAGCACTTTCAGGTTCTGCGCTTTCAAAGCCGCTGCTTTGCTTACTTTCGCGCTCAACTCTTTGTTTTGCGCAGTAAAAGTAGTCACAGAGTCCGTCAGTTCAGCCTGACGTTGTACCAGTCGCTCGCGCTCGCTTGTAAGTGTTCCCACGTGTGTGTGCAGGGAGTCGTTGGTTACTACCAGCTTCTCGTTTTCAGCTTTCAGCTGCGCGATCATCTCGTCTTTCTCTGTCAGGAATTTTTCGTATTCCTTGATCTTGCCGAGATACTTGTTCGTCTCCATTCTTCTGCTCCGGCTGAATGCCACCTTATCCGCTTCAAGTTTCTCTTTCATCTTGGTCAGCTCGGTAACGTCACCTCCCAATTTTTCAACTTCCGCGATTTTGGCATCCAATACGGTCGAAATAGAATCCAGTTTAGTTTTGGTTACAGCCAACTCCCTTGCCTTTTCGACTACCATTGACTCTTGCTGGGTCAACTCCTGTTTCTGAGTTGTGAACAAGTAGCCGAACATGGCTGTTGCAAGCCCAAGGACAACTACCATTGCCCAGGCGATGCTTTGCTTATTTTTCTGTTCTTGTTGCATTGATATTAAGTTTACTTGTGTGATTTAGTTTCTCATGGAGACAGGTTAAAAATTAAATCCGGGTCTACATGCTGTTCTGACTTCACATCAAACAATTCTGTGCCGCTCAATGCCCCCTACCTGCGATCTGACCCCTCAGAAATGCAAAAAGAGCCTCATTATCATGAATTTGGCCCTTTTTAAATGATATTTTAAGATTCTGAAAATTCTTACAAACCGTTGGTTATCTCAAACTTACTACTGGAAAAATGGGTAATGTTACCACAAAATATGGTGTAGAGGTACATAGGAAATAATGCAATAAACACGTCAAAGTCCTATTTGCCCACGGATGCCAAATTCCTTCTTCTCGACGAAGATGAGTTTCTGGTAACCATTTACCTCATAGGAGCTTACTTCCAGGAGACCATTATGTTTCCGTGTATTCAGGACGACCTTCTTTTCCGAGTTGTAAATTTTATTCTTCGTCCGGATCAATGCCTCGACGTGCAGCGGTTGCTTTAATACTGAATCGGTATCTATTTTCAGGTAAGCCACGGGCAGATCGTTATCTGGCTTTAAGCGATACTCGTAATGCAACGGGCCATTCCCGATTACCTCATAGCTCTGGCGATAAGAAGGTTTGTTAATATCGGCCTGTATGAACAGTTCAAGTTCCTTCTTCCAATCCATTTCTCGCGTCTGCGATACTTCCCGCTTAGTTCCCAAAACCGCCGTTTTGCTGACTTCCGGTTTCTTTTCATTTAGATACACGATTTGATTTTCGACAAAACCTTTCAGATCGTAATAAGCTTTGGGAGCGTCGTCGCGGGTTTCTTCCTCACGACAGGAAACCAATGAAAAAAGAAGGATGGCTGAAACAATGGTAAGGAAGCGGTAATTCATGGATTTCTGATATGGCTAAAAAAACAGAGAGCCCGCCGGACTCTCTGTTTGCTAACATCAATTGACGTCTTAAAGTTTAGAGAATGCTGGTACCCGTCATTTCCGCAGGCTGAGCGATTCCCATCAATGCGAGAATGGTCGGCGCAATGTCTGCCAGCTTTCCGTTATTGATTGGCTTTTGATATTCATTATCCACCAGAATGCACGGCACGAGGTTCAATGAATGCGCGGTGTTGGGAGAACCGTCATCATTTGACATATAATCCGAGTTGCCATGGTCGGCGATAATAATCGATGAATAACCGTGGTTCAAACCGGTTGTTACTACGGCCTGCACACACTGATCTACCGTTTCACAAGCCTTCACAGCTGCTTCAAATACGCCGGTGTGACCTACCATGTCCGGATTAGCGAAGTTCAGACAAACGAAATCTACTTCTTCTTTCTCCAATTCAGGCACGATCGCATCACGAATGTCGAATGCAGACATTTCCGGCTGCAAATCATAAGTAGCTACTTTGGGTGAAGGGCAAAGCAAGCGGCTTTCACCTTCGAAAGGTTTCTCGCGGCCTCCTGAAAAGAAGAAAGTAACGTGCGGGTATTTCTCGGTTTCGGCAATACGGATTTGCTTCTTGCCGGCTCTTTCGAGCACCTCGCCCAATGTGTTATTGAGATTATCCTTATCGAAAATCACGTCCACGCCTTTGAAAGTATCATCATAGTTCGTCATGGTGATGTATTTCAAATTCAGCTTGTGCATGTTCTGCTCGTGGAAATCCTGCTGTGTAAGCACCTCGGTGATTTCACGGCCGCGGTCAGTACGGAAGTTAAAGCAAAGCACCACATCGCCGTCCTGGATCAACGCAAGCGGAGACCCGTCGGCATTGGTAGCAATGATCGGCAGAATGAATTCGTCGGTGACGCCTTCTTCATAGGAAGCCTGTACGGCTTTCAAAACATCAGCCGCGGGTACATGCTTACCTTCACCGTGTACCATGGCGTCGTAAGCCAATTTCACACGCTCCCAGCGCTTGTCGCGGTCCATCGCATAATAACGGCCGGTGATGCTCGCAATGCGTCCGGTGCTTTGCGCCATCGACTCGTTCAGCTCGGTTAGGAAGCCCAATCCGCTTTTAGGATCAGTATCGCGGCCATCCGTAAATGCATGAACGAATACATCGCTCAAACCACGGTTTGCGGCGATTTGGCAAAGGCCTTTCAAATGATCGATATGCGAATGCACGCCGCCATCTGAAACCAGACCTATGAAATGTATCTTCTTACCCTCGGCCTTCGCGTAGTCGAGCGCCTGCGTAAGCGCGGGCTCCTGTGCGAGCGTGCCTTCGGATACCGCGAGGTTGATTTTTACCAGGTCCTGATAAACCACGCGACCGGCACCGAGGTTGGTATGGCCAACTTCGGAGTTACCCATTTGTCCGTCGGGAAGACCCACTGCCAGACCACTCGCTTCGAGCTTGCTATGCGGGTATTTTTGAAGGATGGAATCGTAGAATGGGGTATTTGCCGCTAAAATGGCAGAACGGTTTTCTTCGCCTGACTTGGCGATTCCCCAGCCGTCCATGATAATGAGGATGACTTTCTTGCTCAATGTATTCTGAATTAAGATGATATTTAAGAGAGTAATGTCTTACTCTTCCTTTTTGCTTTCGACAGGCTGATTGTTTTCGTCTACAATCACATATACTTCTTCGTTAGGCCTACGCATCATAAACTTCTCGCGCGCCCATTTTTCAAGCATTCTGGGATTTCCGAAAACCTCATTCCGCTCTTTTTTTACCTCACGGATCTTTTCCTGGAGAATCGCCTTCTCCTTTTCGAGGTCCTTCATCTTCATCCGGTTCGACATCACGATCCGGATATTGTTGTTGTCGAGGAACAATATCCATATCAGCCACACGACGAACGTGGCGATATAGAAGTTCTTTAATGTGTGCAGAGACCAGAATGAGTGGTTTTTCATATTGAAATACCCTTAAACAAGAACCGGAGCGCTGGGCTCCGGCTCTTTATGGTTTGATTAGAATTTCAATCCTGGGAAGTATGCGCTTTCGCCCAGTTCTTCTTCGATGCGGAGAAGCTGGTTGTATTTTGCCATACGGTCAGAACGTGAAGCCGAACCTGTTTTGATCTGGCCTGTATTCAATGCAACCGCAAGGTCAGCGATCGTTGCATCTTCTGTTTCACCCGAGCGGTGCGACATGATGCTCTTATAGCTGTTGCGTTTTGCAAGGTTTACAGTATCGATCGTTTCAGTCAAAGAACCGATCTGGTTTACTTTCACCAATACCGCATTAGCAATTTGTGATTCGATACCTTGTTGCAGACGGGTTACGTTTGTAACGAACAAATCGTCACCTACCAGCTGGCATTTTTTGCCGACAGAGTCAGTCAAAGTTTTCCAACCAGCCCAGTCATCTTCGTCCATACCATCTTCGATTGAGATGATCGGGTATTTAGCCACCCACTGAGTCCAGTAGTCAGCCATTTCATCAGAGTTCAGCTTACGGCCATCTGATTTTTTGAAGTGATACAGGCCATTCTCGTAGAATTCAGAAACAGCAGCATCCATAGCGATGAAGATTTCTTCGCCTGGCTTGTAACCAGCTTTTTCGATAGCCTGAAGAACTACCTCGATCGCCTCTTCGTTGGATTTGATATTTGGAGCAAAACCACCTTCGTCACCTACGTTCGTAGAGTAGCCTTTGCTTTTCAATACGGTTTTCAAAGTATGGAAAACCTCAACACCCATACGCAATGCCTGCGAGAACGTATCCGCTTTGGCAGGCATGATCATGAACTCCTGGAAATCGATGGAGTTATCCGCGTGGCTACCGCCGTTGAGGATGTTCATCATCGGCACCGGCAATGTGTTTGCGTTGGTACCACCCACATAACGGTACAATGGAAGGTTTGCTTCCTGTGCAGCAGCTTTCGCAGCGGCAAGGGAAACACCAAGGATAGCATTAGCGCCCAGCTTTGCTTTGTTAGGCGTGCCATCCAGTTCCAGCATAATTTTATCAATAAGGTTCTGCTCGAATACTGAGCAACCGATCAGTTCAGGGAAAATGATGTCGTTTACATTCTCAACCGCTTTCAAAACTCCTTTTCCAACGTAAACGCTCTTGTCGTCATCGCGAAGCTCAACAGCCTCGTGCTTACCGGTAGAAGCACCGGAAGGAACAGCAGCGCGTCCCAGGTAACCATTCTCGGTACGAATATCAACTTCTATTGTAGGGTTTCCTCTTGAATCCAGAATTTGTCTTGCATGTACTGACTGAATCGTACTCATTTGCAGCTTGTGGTTTAATTAAATTGGAATATGGTTAACGCTACAAAATAACGCAAAAAAACTGGTCATCCATAAACTCCGATTCATTTTAGGCTAAATTTACGGTCAAGTTAACTACATCATTTACTATGAAATTATCCCATATTCTGACCATTGCGTTACTGAGCTTTCCCCTTGCATTACAAGCTCAGAAACAGCTCAGTACAGAAGAATTCGAAAAACAGCTGGCCAAATCCGGCGACGCGCAGCTTCTGGATGTACGCACACCCGACGAGTATGGCGAGGGCCATTTAGCGAAAGCCGCGAACGTCGATTACAAAAGCCCTGATTTTAAGGAAAAAATAGCGAAACTCGACAAGAGCAAGCCTGTGTATGTGTACTGCCTCTCGGGCGGAAGAAGCGCAGCGGCTGCCACTGCATTACATGAAAGCGGTTTCAAAGAAGTTTACGATATGAAAGGGGGCTACCTGAAATGGAATATCTCGGGCAAGGCCGTTGAAGGGGCGAACAAAGCCGGTGTCAAAGGCATGAGCTCCGCAGAATTTAACAAAATCATAAACTCCGAAAAGGTCGTTCTGATCGACATTTATGCCAAATGGTGCCCGCCGTGTGTCAAAATGCTGCCTACTGTCAGCAAACTGCAAAAGGAATATGCAGGTAAGGCCAAAATTGAAACTATCGCTTTTGATCCTAACAAAGCACTGGTGAAACAATTGGCCGTGGATGAGATCCCGGGATTTCTGCTATACAAAAATGGCAAGTTAGTCTCGCGCAAGACCGGATTTATGGAAGAAAAGGAATTTCGTGCATTGCTGGATTCGCAACTATGAATCAATACTCGTGCATTTGAATTAAATGCAAACGAAAAGGTCCCTCTGCTCAATGCCGAGGGACCTTTTTACTATGCTTTGCTTGCTTCAAGCAACTTAATGAACTCGTCGAACAAGTAACGTGAATCGTGCGGACCTGGCGATGCTTCCGGGTGGTATTGCACCGAGAATGCAGGGTAATCCTTTCTACGGATACCTTCGATGGTCCTGTCGTTCAGGTTAATGTGCGTCACTTCAATATCCGGGTGGCTTTCGATCTCATCCGGCTTCACCGCGAAGCCGTGGTTTTGTGAAGTGATCTCACAAAGACCTGTGATCAGGTTTTTCACCGGGTGGTTCAAACCACGGTGGCCGTGATGCATTTTGTAAGTATTGATTCCGCTTGACAATGCGAGCAACTGATGGCCAAGGCAAATACCGAAAAGTGGCTTAGCCGTTTCCACCATTTGCGTGACGTTTTCAACCGCGTATTCCATCGCGGAAGGATCACCTGGACCATTGGAGATGAAGAAACCATCCGGCTTCCATTCCAGTACTTCTTCATAAGATGTTTTGGCAGGGAAAACCTTGCAGTAGCAGCCTCTTGAAGTCAGGTTCAGCAGAATGCTCTTCTTGATACCATAATCCATTACCGCAACGCGGAATTTAGCAGTTGCCTCGTCGCCCATGAAATATGGCTCCTCGGTCGTTACTTCCGAAGAAAGTTCCAATCCGTCCATGGAAGGCACTTTCTTTAATTCCTTCATAAGCTCCACTTCGTCGAGGATCTCGGAAGAGATAATGGCGTTCATCACACCCTTCTCGCGTACGTGGCGCACGAGGTGGCGTGTGTCCACATTGCTGATGCCAACGATGTTTGCCCTTTCGAAATACTCTTGCAGAGAGAAATCAGCGGTGTCGCGCGAATAGATCTGTGAGAATGTATTACAAACCATCCCGCGGATCTTAACCGAGCCAGATTCTTCCTCGTCTTCCAACTGAACACCGTAGTTACCAATGTGCGAGTTAGTATTGACGATAATCTGACCGTAATAGGAAGGGTCTGTGTAGATCTCCTGGTAGCCGGTCATGCCCGTGTTAAAGCAAATTTCGCCGCCGGTGGTTCCACTTTTACCCAAAGCGAGTCCTTTGTATGCTGTTCCGTCTTCTAGCAACAACAGAGCTTCCTTTTTCTGATTCATATTATGGTTTAATCTGTTTTCCGGGCTGTTTCAGGCCTTTTTGAGGCGGCCGGTTCAATTTTGGTGCAAAAATACGAATTTTCACTCATAAAAAAGGGTTAAACGAAACCGTTCAACCCTTTTCCTATATTTCAATTTCCGATTTCCAAACTATTCCTTTTCAGTTTCGCCTGGTGTTTCTTCTGTTTTCGGAGCTTCTTCCTCAGCCGGAGCCGCAGTTTCCGCTACGATCGGATGATCTTCTTTCTTAACAGGGGCAGCTTCAACAGCTCCCTCCGCTTTCTTACCACCTCTTCTGCTGCGACGAGTCTTAGCAGGTTTGTCGGCATTGGCAAGCAAAAGTGCATCGTTGAAATCAACCAGCTCGATCAGCGCAGTTTCAGCCGCGTCACCAAGACGGTTGCCCAACTTGATAATCCGAGTGTAACCACCCGGACGAGATGCGATTTTGTCTGAAACGATTCCGAAAAGCTCTTTCGTCGATTCTTTGTCGTTCAGGTAAGAGAATGCTATCCTTCTGTTGTGGGTAGTATCTTCTTTCGCACGAGTCAGCAGAGGCTCAACGAACTTGCGAAGTTCTTTTGCCTTTGCGAGGGTTGTTTCGATTCTTTTGTGAAGGATCAATGAGGAAGCCATGTTCGAAAGCATCGCCTTGCGGTGTGATGCGGTTCTTCCTAAGTGATTGTCCTTTTTACCGTGTCTCATTGTTTTGTTGTTTAGTTGCTTCGAGCGGCGCGGTTAGCGCGCTACAGAATACATACTTATGATGGAATTTAATTAATCCTCGTCTAGACGGTACTTCGACACGTCCATTCCAAATGTGAGCTGTTTGTCGGCTACGAGTTGTTCAAGCTCGGTGAGTGATTTTTTACCGAAGTTCCGGAATTTCATCATGTCAGAAATTTCCAGTCTTACCAGGTCACCCAACGTTTTCACGTCCGCAGATTTCAAACAGTTGTAAGCACGTACGGAAAGATCCAGTTCAGACAATGAAGTCTTCAACAGTTTTCTCATACGCAGCATTTCCTCATCAACCTGATTGTCCTCTTCAGCTTTCTGCTTCTCAAACGTCATCGTTTGGTCAGAGAACAGCATGAAGTGTTGGATCAGAATATTTGCAGCGCCTTTCAATGCATCCTCGGGGTGGATAGATCCATCAGTCTGGATGTCGATCAAAAGACGTTCGTAGTCGGTACGCTGTTCAACACGCGTGTTTTCAACGCTGTATTTCACATTTTTGATAGGCGTATAAATCGAGTCTACCGCGATGTAGCCGAACGGAAGCTCATTAGCCCGTGGCTCGTCTGCCGGTACGTAACCTCTACCTTTATCCAAGAGAAGTTCCATTTCGAACTCCTTTTGATCATCTATATGGCAAATGACCAGATCCGGATTCAGAACCTCAAATGCGCTTGTAAACTTGCCGATATCACCGGCAGTGATTACCGATACATTTTTAAGGTTTACAACGATCCTGCTTTCACTCAGGTCAGAAACTTTTTTAAAACGAACCATTTTAAGGTTCAGGATGATTTCCGTAACATCCTCAACTATACCTTCGATAGAAGAAAATTCGTGAAGCACGCCTGGGAACTTCACACTCGTGATGGCGTAACCTTCCAAAGACGAAAGGAGAATTCTACGCAACGCATTACCAATGGTTACGCCGTATCCTTTCTCTAAAGGCTTAAACTCAAACAACCCGTGAAAGTCGTCTGCTTTCTCCATGACGACCTTATCAGGCATTTGGAAAGCTAATATTGACATAGTCCTTGCTCCTTTTATAGTAGTAAATGATAGTTGATCACGCTACCTTACCTTTGCGATCGCAAAAATTGTGCTGTTTCCAGCAAAAAAAGCACTACCCCGAAATTTCGGGGAGTGCATGTAATATGAAGATTATTATTTAGAATACAACTCAACGATCAGCTGTTCGTTGATGTTTTCCGGAATTGACTCGCGGTCGGGGAATGTAACGAACTTACCAGACAATTGCTGACCGTCCCATTCAAGCCAGTTGAAACCTTTAGCACTGTGGCCTGCAAGGCTTTCAGTTACAGCCTCGAGAGATTTTGATTTCTCACGAACGGTAACAACCTGTCCTGGACGCAATGAGTAAGAAGGAATGTTCACAATCTCACCGTCAACAAGAATATGCTTGTGCGATACGAGCTGACGGGCAGCGCGGCGAGTTGGAGCAATACCCAAACGGTAAACTGTATTATCAAGACGAGCTTCGCAATATCTCAAAAGGTTTTCACCTGTAAGACCTGCTTTAACAGAAGCTTTCTCAAACAAGCTACGGAATTGTCTTTCAAGAATACCGTAGATGAATTTCACTTTTTGCTTCTCAGCCAATTGCAGAGCGTACTCCGACTTCTTTGACCGACGACCCTTTCCGTGCATTCCGGGAGGGTAATTTTTCTTTGCAAGCGCTTTGCTTGGGCCCATGATGGGCTCTCCGTAACGTCTTGCGACTTTGGTTTTGGGACCTGTATAACGTGCCATTAAAACTATTTGTTAACTAAAAATTGATAAAAACCATTCTGTAACCCCAGTGTCCAAATTACGAATGGGTACCTTTCGGTACTAACTACTATACTCTACGACGTTTTGGAGGACGGCATCCGTTGTGCGGAAGCGGAGTGATGTCACGGATGGTGGTCACTTCGATACCTGCATTCTGGATAGTACGGATAGCAGACTCACGGCCTGATCCCGGTCCTTTTACGAAAACCTCAGCTTTACGCATTCCGAGGTCGAATGCCACTTGCGCAGCGCTCTGTGCAGCAGTCTGTGCTGCATATGGAGTGTTCTTCTTAGAACCACGGAATCCCATTTTACCCGCAGAACCCCAAGAAATAACTTGTCCGTTGCTGTTAGTAATTGAGATGATGATATTATTGAAGGAAGCTTTGATGTGGACCTGACCAACAGGTTCCACAACAACCACTCTCTTTTTTGCTTTATCTTTTCTTTTATTCTGTGCCATTGCTCTTGGAATAAGTTGTGGATCGCTCCACCGCTCACTTGATTATTTAGTAGCCTTTTTCTTGTTCGCGATAGTTTTGCGTTTACCCTTACGAGTACGTGAGTTGTTTTTCGTTCTCTGACCACGCAAAGGCAATCCTTTACGGTGACGGAGACCACGATAACAAGCGATATCCATAAGACGCTTAATGCTCAACTGAACTTCAGACTTAAGAGCGCCTTCAACCTTAAATTCCCCAGCAATAACCCCACGGATCGCGCCTGACTCTTCGTCGGACCAGTCGATCACTTTTTTGTTCAAATCAACACCTGCCTTTTCGAGGATTTTCTTAGCCGAGCTACGGCCGATCCCGAAAATATAAGTCAATGAGATTTCGCCTCTTTTGCGATCTGGAATGTCTACTCCTGCAATACGTGCCATAATTATTATCCTTGTCTTTGTTTATACCGTGGGTTTTTCTTGTTAATCACATACACTTTACCCTTCCGGCGGATAACCTTGCAGTCTTCGCTGCGCTTCTTTACTGATGCTTTGACTTTCATCTGATTAAACTTAGTGTTAATTTAAGGTAATCGATCTCCTTACTTGTACCGATATGTAATCCGGGCTTTCGATAGGTCGTAAGGAGACATTTCCAGTTTTACTCTGTCACCCGGCAATATTTTGATATAGTGCATTCTCATTTTACCGGAGATATGCGCTATCACTTCATGCTTATTCTCTAATACAACACGAAACATTGCGTTTGACAATGCTTCGAGAATTACTCCGTCTTGTTCGATTGATGCTTGTTTTGCCATTCGTAGCGTTTGTTACTGTACTTCAACCATAAGGCTGGTGTTGGCCGTCACTTTTTCAATGTAATCGAATGTTGTCAGAATCTCTGCCTTTCCTTTCCGCACTACCACGGTATGTTCGAAATGCGCGGAATACTTTCTGTCGTTGGTCCGGATCGTCCAGCCATCGCGCTCCTGCACTACTGCTTTTGCTCCCAGGTTGATCATCGGCTCAATAGCCAAAACCATGCCTTCTCTCAACCGTATTCCTTTGCCTCGTTTACCGTAGTTTGGTACTTCCGGAGCTTCGTGCAGATCCCTGCCTACTCCATGCCCTACCAATTCTCTCACCACTGTATAGCCACGGTCTTCAACGTAACTTTGTACTGCGTGGCCAATGTCACCGATCCGGAGGCCATCTACCGCTTGCTCAATCCCCTTGTACAGGGATTTCTTGGTTGCGGTCAAAAGGTTCATCACCTCTTTGGAAACTTCTCCTACCGGGTAAGTGTACGCGCTGTCGCTATGATAGCCATTCAACTTTACGCCGCAGTCGATGGAGACGATGTCCCCCTCTTTTAGCACGTAGCCCCCGGGGATCCCGTGGACTACTACTTCATTGACCGATATACAAAGAGAGGCTGGAAACTTGTTGAATCCCTTGAATGAAGGGATCCCACCATTATCTCTAATATATTCCTCCGCTACCGCATCCAGCTTTCCGGTTGTAACGCCCGGTTTTACCCAGGTAGCAACTTCCGCATGTGCTTTTCCGAGTAGTTGAGCACTAACCTTTATCAGGTTGATTTCCTCTTCTGTTTTAAGATAAATCATTTCAGATTGCTACGCTCTCGGTACGCCCTTTTACACGTCCCGACTTCATCAAACCTTCGTAGCGGCGCATAAGCAAGTAGCTTTCAACCTGTTGCAAGGTATCGAGAACCACACCTACCATGATCAGCAACGAAGTTCCTCCGAAGAAGTGAGCAAAGTCAGTCGAGATTCCCAGAAGGCTTGCGAACGCAGGCAAAGTAGCTACTATTGCCAGCATTATTGCGCCTGGGAAGGTGATACGGTCAAGGACAGAGCTGATATATTCAGATGTCTGCTGACCTGGTTTAACACCCGGGATAAACCCGCCTCCACGCTTCATATCATCAGCAATCTGCTGAGGGTTTACCGAAATTGCGGTATAGAAGAACGTAAAAACAATAATCAATACTGCGAACAGAAGGTTGTACTGCCAGGTTGTGTAGTTAGCGAAAATCGTTGCTACGTTGCTGGCAAAATCACTTTTCTCCGCGAAGTAAGATGCTCCCAGTGAAGGGATGAACATCAAAGCCTGGGCGAAAATGATAGGCATTACACCTGCTGCGTTCAATTTCAATGGAAGATACTGACGCTGACCACCCATTACTCGGTTACCTACCACCTGCTTAGCATACTGGATAGGAATACGACGAACGGCTTGGGTCAACATAACAGCACCCATAATTACAAAGTAGAGGGCAACGATTTCCAATACGAATACCAGAATTCCACCACTACCTCTTGATACGAATTCTTTGTAGATCGCACCGGGGAAACGAGAAACGATACCAATCATGATCAGCATCGAAATACCGTTACCAATACCCTTGTCTGTGATCCTTTCACCGAGCCACATACAGAACATGGTACCTGCTGTCAGTACAAATACAGACGAAATGGTGAACATGCTTCTGGAAACCAGAAGAGCCTCGTCAGGTACAGTAGTATTTAAATAGGCAGTACCTTGAACAAGTGTAACAACGATAGTCAGAACCCGGGTAATTTGGTTCAGCTTTTTACGGCCAGATTCCCCTTCCTTCTGCATCTTCTGGAAATATGGCAAGGCCATAGTTAACAGCTGGATAGCAATGGAAGCAGAAATGTAAGGCATGATACCCAACGCAAAAATGGACGCTTTACTAAAAGCGCCACCTAAGAAAGTATCGAGCAACCCCAACAATCCCTGAGTGGATACATTCATTTGATCAGGTTCAACACCTGGCAACGCAACGTAAGACCCCAACCGGAAGATCGTTATAAACAAAAGAGTGTTGAGAATACGTGTTCTCAACTCCTCAATCGCAAATATGTGTTTTATAGTCTCTAAAAATCGTTTCATCTTCTGGGCTTACAACGCTCTGTTCAAAGTAAACAAATTCTGTCGGGTATGGCAGCTAAATTACAATTTAACTGCTTTACCTCCCGCCTTCTCGATCGATTCGATAGCCGATGCGGAAAACCCATGAGCCTGAACTTCAACAGCAGAAGAAATTTGTCCCCTGTTAAGAATCTTAACCAGGTCATTCTTCGCGCTGAGACCATTTTCACGAATCAGATCCAACGTTACTACCGCAACTCCGGTTTTCTCAACCAGCGCCTGAATTGCATCCAGGTTCAACGCCTTGTATTCAACGCGGTTGATGTTATTGAAACCAAATTTCGGCAAACGTCTTTGAAGAGGCATCTGACCACCTTCGAAGCCCAGCTTGCGGCTGTAACCTGAACGCGACTGCGCTCCCTTGTGTCCACGTGCAGCAGTGCCCCCTTTACCTGAGCCCTGACCACGTCCAACCCGCTTTCCTACCTTAACGGAACCAGCAGCCGGTTTTAATGAACTTAAATTCATACTATTGGAATATTAGATTTCTTCGACTTTAACCAAGTGGCTTACCTTGCGGATCATTCCCGCGATGGCATCGCTGTTTTCTTTCTCAACAGACCGGTTCAGTTTACCAAGACCCAACGCTTTAATCGTCAGTTTTTGTCTCTCAGGGCGGTCAATTGTGCTCTTAACTTGTGTAATACGTACTTTTGACATGATTACTCTCAGATTGAGGATAATCCCGAAGGATTATCCGTTGAATACTTTTTCCAATTTAACGCTGCGTTGGAAAGCAACCTGATGCGGAGCTCTCATTTTCAAAAGAGCGTCAATTGTAGCCTTGATTACGTTGTGCGGGTTCGATGAACCTTTGGACTTCGCAAGTACGTCTTTAATACCTGCGCTTTCCAGCACTGCGCGCATCGGGCCACCCGCTAGTACTCCTGTACCAGGAGCAGCAGGCTTGATCAGAACGAAACCGCCGCTGAACTTACCTTCCATTTCGTGAGGAACAGTATGTTTTAGCATAGGAACCTGGATCAGATTTTTCTTAGCATCGTCAATTCCTTTGGCGATCGCGTCAGTAACTTCATTGGCTTTACCCAATCCATAACCTACCACTCCGTTTCCGTCTCCTACAACCACGATGGCAGAGAAGCTGAAACGACGACCACCTTTTACTACTTTTGCTACCCGGTTGATCGCTACAACGCGCTCTTTCAGGTCTGATTCGTTAACCTTTGAAGGTCTTGTATTTGTAGACATAGTCTTTGTTATACTTAGAATTTCAGGCCACCCTCACGAGCTCCGTCGGCCAATGCTTTTACCTTACCATGGTACAAATATCCATTACGGTCAAAAACTACTGCCTGGATACCTGCTTCCTGCGCCTTCTCTGCGATCTTCTTACCTACCTGGGCAGCAACTTCAACATTTGTGTTTTCTTTTCTGCCTCCCAGATCTACCGATGATGCACTTGCAAGGGTAATCCCTTTGATATCATCGATAATCTGCGCATATATACTTGTGTTTGAACGGAAAACCGAAAGTCTCGGGCGTTCTGCACTCCCCTTCACCCGTTTACGGATGTGAAGTTTAAGGCGTGTTCTTCTATCTGCTTTTGCGTTAGCCATCTTAAATCTTATCTTACTTGTTTATAACATTGATCGGTGGCTACGCACTATTTCTTAGAAGCAGACTTACCTGCCTTACGACGGACCACTTCACCAACAAACCGGATACCTTTACCTTTGTAAGGTTCAACTTTGCGAAGGGATTTGATTTTCGCAGCTACTGCACCAATCAGTTCTTTGTCGATACCTTCCAGGATTACCTTAGGGTTCTGACCTTTTTCTGAGGTAGTAGTAACCTTAATTTCTCCCGGAATCGCCATGAAGATATTGTGCGAGTAACCCAATTGAAGTTCGAGAACATTGTTCGTCGAGCTCGCCTTGTAACCTACCCCGATAATTTCAAGCTCACGCTTATAACCTGCGTCAACACCGATCACCATGTTGTTAATCAATGAACGGTAAAGGCCATGCAATGCTTTGTGACGCTTCTGTTCAGTAGGACGCGTAACTTTCAGTTCGCTACCCTCTACTTCAACGGTGATATCGCTATCCACCGCCTGGGTAAGGGTGCCTTTCGGCCCTTTTACAGATACTACGTTATCTTCCGCAACCGACACAGATACACCTGCGGGCAAAACGATAACTTTATTTCCTATTCGTGACATTTCCTGAATAACTTTTAAATATTAATACACGAAACATAACACTTCACCACCCACATTCAGTGTCTTAGCTTCTTTATCTGTCATTACACCTTTCGATGTAGAGATGATCACTGTTCCTAAGCCGCCCAATACACGTGGCAGTGTTGATGAACCTGAATATTTACGAAGTCCAGGCTTACTAACCCTCTCCAATTTCACAATTGCAGATTGCTTTGTCACAGGATTATATTTCAAAGCTATCTTGATAACTCCCTGAGGACCAACCTCGTCGAATTTATAGCTCTGAATGTACCCTTTGTCAAAGAGTACCTTTGTAATCTCTTTTTTTATGTTGGATGCAGGTATCTCAACAACCCGGTGCTTCGCTTTGATAGCGTTTCTGAGTCTCGTCAGATAGTCTGCTATGGGATCCGTTAACATGTTTATGCCAAGTTTAAACACCCCCTTTTGAACGGGAGTGCAAAGTTAAGTAATTGAAATCAGAATTGAAAGTATTCTTACCAACTTGATTTTGTAACTCCTGGAATTTTTCCATCTGACGCCATATCGCGGAACAGAACCCGGGAAATTCCGAATTTACGCATATAACCGCGAGGTCTTCCAGTGATTTTACACCGGTTGTGCAGGCGTACAGGAGAAGAGTTACGTGGTAACTTGTCAAGACCAACCCAGTCACCGGCTGCTTTCAACTTGGTGCGCTTTTCAGCGTAACGTTCTACTAGTGCTTGTCTTTTTCTCTCCCGTGCTTTTACTGATTCTTTTGCCATTGTCGGTAAATAATCTTAGTAGTATTTTCTTATTTATTCGCGTTGGTGAAAGGCATTCCCAATGCTTTCAGCAATTCATAGCTCTCTTCGTCAGAGTTGGTAGAGGTCACGAAAGTGATATCCATACCAGTGATCTTAGCCACTTTTTCGATGCTGATCTCAGGGAAAATAATCTGCTCCTTCACACCGAACGTATAATTTCCACGTCCATCGAACCCTTTGTCGCTGATACCTTTGAAGTCACGTACACGTGGCATTGCAATGGTAGTAAGGCGGTCAAGGAATTCGTACATCTTGTCACCACGAAGCGTTACTTTCGCTCCGATAGGCATGTTTTCACGCAACTTGAAGTTGGAAACCGCCTTTTTAGAGATAGTAGCTATTGCTTTCTGTCCTGTGATCAGGCTCAACTCTTCCACACCGGTGTCAACAAGTTTCTTATCTGCCACAGCAGCTCCGATACCTTTGTTGATAACAATCTTTGTCAAGCGGGGAACCTGCATGCTTGATTTATACTGGAATTTCCCCTTCAATTGCGAAACGATTTCGCTAACGTATTTCTCTTTTAATCTAGGCGTCGCCATGTTTGAAAGTGATTATGTGGATTGCCGACCCACGCGCTTGGTTATAAAAATTAACTGCCTTTTTCGGCAAATCCGGATTATAACAAGTTTCCGGATTTCTTTGAATAGCGTTGCAGTTTTCCTTTGTCGTTCGCTTTACGGCCTGTTCTTGAAGCTTCACCTGTTTTAGGATCAACTACCATCAGGTTGCTGATGTGAATGGCGCCTTCGCGTTTTTCGATGCTACCCTGCGGATTTTGCGCATTTGGCTTAACGTGCTTGGTGATCATATTCACACCTTCCACAGTAGCTCTCTGTTTTTCTACAAGCACCTTGGTGATTACGCCGGTTTCGCCTTTTGCGTTACCTGAAATAACTTTCACGGTATCACCCTTGCGAACGTGCAATTTTGCCGGTGCTTTTTTATTTGTACTTTCCATTGAGGTATTCTCTTAACAGTTTAAAGAAATACTGATGTTTTGATTTCTTACAACACTTCTGGTGCCAGTGATACGATTTTCATGAATTGCTTCTCGCGCAACTCCCGGGCAACCGGTCCGAAAATACGTGAACCCCGTGGCTCATCGTTGTTGTTCAATAAAACTGCCGCATTATCTTCAAACCGGATGTAGGTACCATCCTTACGACGTACTTCTTTCTTCGTACGTACAACAACGGCTTTAGAAACCGTTCCTTTTTTCATATTGCTCGAAGACAGAGCGGATTTCACTGTCACGACGATCTTATCGCCCACCGAAGCGTAACGCTTTCCAGTTCCGCCCAATACCCGGATTACGAGTACTTCCTTTGCGCCACTGTTATCGGCTACTGACAGTCTTGATTCTTGTTGTACCATGATTACTTCGCTCTTTCAAGGATTTCTACTAATCTCCAACGCTTGTTTTTGCTAAGCGGACGAGTTTCCATTACGCGGATCGTGTCACCGATTCCAACCTGGTTTGTTTCGTCGTGAACCATCAGCTTGGTAGTTTTAGTCATAAACTTACCATACTTCGCGTGTTTCACTTTACGCACGACAGTGATCACACAGGATTTCTCCATTTTGTTGCTCACTACCTTGCCAACTCTCTCTTTACGTAAATTTCTTTCTGTTGCCTCCATAATTTCTAAACTGTTTACTGTTGGTTAGATTTAGCCGACAGCTCGGTTAAGAGTCTTGCAATTTCCTTACGTGAGGCGCGAATACGCAAAGGGTTCTCAATTGGAGAAATAGCATGCGCAAATTTCAACCGGAGTAAGCGCTCTCTCTCTTGGGCGATCTGCTCTTTCAGCTGATCCTGCGACAGATTCTTGATTTCTTTACTAGTCATTGCTTTAAATAATTAGCGTTCTAAATACGTTCGGACTAACTTCTATTCCTGATAATCCCGGCGTACGATGAACTTTGTCTTAATTGGCAACTTTTGTGCTGCCAAACGCAATGCTTCGTTTGCGGTATCCAGCGCAACACCAGTCGCTTCGAAAATGATAGTTCCAGGTTTAACAGGGGCTACCCAATACTCAGGGGCACCTTTACCTTTACCCATACGAACCTCTGCAGGTTTCTTGGTGATCGGTTTGTCAGGGAATACACGGATCCAAACCTGACCTTCGCGTTTCATTGCACGTGTTACCGAGATACGGGCTGCTTCGATCTGGCGAGCAGTCAACCAACCTGGTTCCAGCGCTTTTATTGCAAACGATCCAAAAGCGATCTCATGTCCGCGGGTCGCGAGACCGTTGTGCGAACCTTTGTTCTTTTGTTGCTTGCGAAATTTTGTCCTTTTCGGCTGTAACATGATTCTAATCTATTTGAACCGGTCTGATACCGGAAAGTATCTGATTACTTCTTCTTGTTCTTATTGCGTTTGCGACGATCTGCGTCACCTCCGCCTCCTCCTTCACCACGTGGAGCGCCGTCGTTTCTGTCACGACCGCCGCCTCTTCTGTCACCACGTCCGCCACGGTCATTACCGCCACGTTCGCCACCTTGTGCGCTTCTTTCAGCTCTGTCAGATGCCGCAGTTGCTGCACTTGGAGTAAGGTCACGCTTTCCGTACAATTCACCTTTGAAGATCCATACTTTGATACCGATCTTACCGTAGATAGTTTGTGCTTCGGAGATAGCGTAATCGATGTCCGCTCTCAATGTATGCAAAGGAATACGTCCTTCTTTGTATTCTTCTGTACGGGCCATTTCAGCACCACCCAGACGACCTGCCAAACGGATTTTGATTCCTTGTGTTCCTACACGCATTGCAGAAGCGATCGATTGCTTCATTGCACGACGGTAAGAGATACGAGCCTGCAATTGCTGAGCGATAGCTTCGCCTACCAGTTTTGCATCGATTTCAGGACGTTTGATTTCGTAGATGTTGATCTGAACATCTTTTCCTGTAATCTTTTTAAGCTCTTCCTTGATTTTATCAACCTCGCTACCACCTTTTCCGATCACAATACCCGGACGGGCAGTGTGGATAGTCAAAGTGATGCGTTTAAGTGTACGTTCAATAACTACTTTTGAAATCGATCCTTTCGGGATACGTGCTTTGATGTAGTTACGGATTTTTTCGTCTTCAACCAGTTTGTCAGAGAAGTCTTTTCCTCCGTACCAGCTAGATTCCCATCCTCTAACAATTCCTAGTCTTAGACCTATCGGATTAACCTTTTGTCCCATTCGAAATAGATCGTTTTACTTATGATTCGCTAATTACTGCTTCATTTACTGACACCGACGCGTCGTCTACCACGATTGTGATGTGGTTGGACCGTTTACGGATCCTGTGTGCTCTTCCCTGGGGTGCAGGGCGCAAACGCTTCAACATGCGTCCACCGTCAATGAATACGGTTTTAACGATCAGGTCAGCGTCTTCCAGTTTCGATCCTTCGTTCATTTGCTGCCAGTTGGCAACAGCAGAAAGAAGAACTTTGTGCAAAACCGGCGATGAAGCTCTCGGTTGGAATTTCAAAAGTGCCAACGCTTTGCTGACCTTCTGTCCGCGAATCATGTCGGCCACCAATCTCATCTTACGAGGAGAAGTAGGCACATCCTTTAATATAGCTCTTGCTTCCATGTTTCTTTTCAGATATCGGCTCGTCCGTTAGGACCAGCTACGTCGACAAATTATTTTCTTCCTTTATCTTTTTTAGCGGTGTGGCCACGGAAGTTACGGGTTGGAGAGAACTCGCCCAGTTTGTGTCCTACCATGTTTTCAGTTACATAAACAGGGATAAACTTGTTTCCGTTATGTACTGCAAATGTGTGCCCGATAAAATCAGGCGAAATCATTGAGCGCCGCGACCAGGTCTTGATGACAGATTTACGCGACGAGTTGTTCATCGTTTCAACTTTGGCTTCGAGACGAAAGTCGATATATGGTCCTTTTTTTAATGAGCGTGCCATGTTCTACTTATTTTTTACGACGGCTGATAATCAATTTCTCAGAATGCTTGTTGCGGTTACGTGTCTTGAGACCCTTCGCGAACTGACCATTTCTAGAACGAGGCTGACCTCCTGACGAACGGCCTTCACCACCACCCATTGGGTGATCAACAGGGTTCATAGCAACACCACGTACGCGTGGACGACGTCCCAACCATCTTCTGCGTCCTGCTTTTCCAAGCGAAACGTTTATGTGGCTAGCATTGGAAACAACTCCAACCGTTGCGATACAGGTTGAAAGTACCATGCGCATTTCGCCAGATGGCATTTTCAACACCGCGTATTTACCTTCTCTCGCAACCAGCTGCGCGTAAGCACCGGCGCTTCTTGCAAACTGACCACCTTTACCAGGCGTCAATTCGATGTTGTGTACAATCGTACCGATCGGCATTGATCCAAGAGGAAGCGCATTTCCTACCTCAGGAGCTACTGAATTTCCGGACACGATAACCTGTCCTACTTTCAGACCGTTTGGTGCGATGATGTAACGTTTTTCTTCGTCCTCAAACTGGATCAGGGCGATGCGCGCTGAACGGTTTGGATCGTATTCGATCGTAAGGACTGTAGCGGGAGCGTCGAAACGATTTCTTTTGAAGTCGATAACGCGGTATTTTCTTTTGTGACCGCCACCAATATATCGCATGGTACGATGTCCCTGGCTGTTACGACCACCTGTTCTCTTGATGGTTTCCAGAAGACTTTTCTCAGGCTTCGCCGCGGTGATCTCCTCGAACGTAGGAGCCGAGCGGAAACGCTGACCAGCACTTGTAGGTTTTAATTTTTTAACTGCCATTTGCTATTAACTCGTCTAATGATTTGAAATCGTTCAACTAGGCTTCACCGTAGATATCGATGGCTTCGCCTTCGGCTACTGTAATGATCGCCTTTTTGATAGTTGACGTTTTTCCAGTGACAAACTTACCTCCCGATGTGCGGGATTTGCTTTTACCAATGCTACGCATGGTATGAACGCTTTCTACGGTAACCCCGAACAGTTTCTCAACAGCCTTCTTGATCTCTACCTTGTTTGCAGTAAGGGAGACTTCGAAAGCGTATTTACCTTGACCACCCTGAGCCGTTACCTTTTCGGTTATAATCGGACGTTTCAGTACACTCATTGTTATTTGTTCAATTGGGTTTCCAAAATAGAAAGAGCAGATTCACTTATCAGAAGACGGTCTGCATTCATCAGGTCATATGTATTAACCGCATCCACTGTTGTAACTTTCGCTTTCGGAATGTTACGGCTAGACAGGTATACATTGTTGTCGATCTCTGGGAGGATCAATAATGTTTTGGTATTCACAAGAGAAAGTGAATTCAATACATTCAGGAAAGACTTCGTTTTTGGCGCTTCGAAAGTGAATGCTTCCAAAACCGAAACGGCGTTAGATTGCGCCTTAACAGAAAGTGCAGAACGGCGAGCCAATGCTTTTACTTTCTTGTTCACTTTGAAACCGTAGTCACGTGGACGTGGACCAAAAATACGGCCACCACCTACGAACACCGGAGACTTAATGCTACCTGCACGAGCTCCGCCGGTTCCCTTTTGGCGTTTGATTTTACGTGTAGAGTGACTTACCTCTGCACGCTCTTTTGATTTGTGCGTTCCCTGACGCTGGTTAGCCAGGTAAAGCTTCACATCGAGATAGATCGCGTGCGTGCTAGGTTCAATGCCGAAAATTTCCTCAGACACATTTACCTTCTTGCCGGTATCTTCTCCTTTTATATTTAATACGGACAGTTCCATCGTACTACTTCTCAATGATTAGAAATGAATTCTTCGAACCCGGTACTGAGCCACTCACTACGAGAATGTTTTGCTCAGGTATCACTTTCAGAATACGCAAATTCTGAATCTTTACACGATTGTTACCCATGCGTCCACCCATACGGATACCTTTGAATACGCGTGATGGGAATGAACAAGCACCAATCGAACCTGGGTGACGGGCTCTGTTGTGCTGACCGTGCGTCTGACCACCTACCCCGCCGAATCCGTGACGTTTTACAACGCCTTGGAAACCACGACCTTTGGCAGATCCTACAACGTCAACAAACTCGCCTTCTTCAAAGATGTCCTGAACGGACAGTGAAGTTCCAAGTTCATGTTCCACTTCAAATTCCTTGAACTCAACCAATTTTTGCTTGGGAGTCGTATTGGCTTTTTTGAAGTGGCCAATCAGAGGCTGGGAGGTGTTCTTTTCTTTCTTCTCACCAAAACCTAACTGGATAGCCTTATAGCCATCCTTTTCTTCGGACCTAACTTGTGTAACAACACAAGGACCAGCTTGGATCACAGTACATGCCAGAGCCTGCCCGTCAGCATTGTACAAACTAGTCATTCCGATTTTTTTACCAATTAAACCAGACATGTTTGAAATTTAAATTTAGCAGGTAAAACCCCCTTATTCTTTAAAACGGACTGCAAAGGTAGAAAAAACGATTTTAACATCCTAACAGCCCTAAAATATTTCTCGCTGATAATCAGCAAAAAAGGTCAGATGAACGAACATCTGACCTCATTTTTTGAGAAGCTGACTGATCCTTGGCATAATCCAGTGCCTGTCAGGCTTTTCTGAGCTCAGATGTGGTTTCCAGAGGAACCCGGACCTTCATCCAATTTATGTGTTGGTCTAAATCATTAGACCGGCATTTACTATACTTTGATCTCTACATCAACACCGCTTGGCAATTCAAGCTTCATCAGGGCGTCAACAGTTTTAGCACTTGTCGAGAAAATATCCACCAGACGCTTGTAAGTACAAAGCTGGAATTGCTCTCTCGATTTCTTGTTTACGTGCGGCGAACGAAGAACAGTGAATTTCTCTGTCTTTGTCGGCAAAGGAATTGGGCCACTTACCACAGCGCCTGTTGCCTTTACTGCCTTAACGATTTTCTCAGCTGACTTGTCAACCAAGTTGTGGTCGAATGACCGAAGTTTGATACGGATCTTTTGATTCATCTTACTTGTTTGTTTCCGGTTCAGAAAATCAGGCCGGTGTTACCCGACCGCCGATCCAGTGAAAGAACCATTTACTTCACTGGGCGATATCTATAAAGAATGCGTCACCTGGCTGCCCCGGTGACGCATTGAATTGCATTAAGCTTTAACGAGACCTTTCGCCTTCTCGATAACACCTTCTGCGATGTTATTAGGTACGATTTCGTAGTAAGCGAATGTCAGGGATGCAGTAGCACGGCCCGATGACATTGTACGAAGGTCAGTTACATAACCGAACAGTTCAGAAAGAGGTACGTCAGCTTTGATAACCTGGGCACCGTTACGGGTGTCCATACCGCGCATGATACCACGACGACGGTTCAAGTCACCTGTGATAGGTCCGGTGTATTCGTCAGGAGTCAGAACTTCCACGTGCATGATAGGCTCCATCAATTTCGATCCGGCGTGACGAGCAGCTTCTTTGAAACCAAGCTTCGCAGCCAATTCGAAAGAGAGTGAATCTGAATCGACATCGTGGAATGAACCGTGGAACAAACGCACTTTCATCGAATCCAATGGATAGCCTGCAAGGGCACCGTTGATCATCGCAGCTTCGAAACCTTTCTGAACCGGAGCAATGAATTCGCGAGGGATAGCACCACCTACTACTTCGTTTACAAACTGCAAACCTTGTTTCGGCTCTTTTCCTTCTTCGTTGTCATCACGTGGTCCGATTTCGAATACGATATCAGCGAATTTACCACGACCACCCGTTTGTTTCTTGTAAACCTCGCGGTGTTCGTAATTCTTGGTAAGGATCTCTTTGTAAGCAACCTGAGGAGCACCCTGGTTTACTTCCACTTTGAATTCACGACGCATACGGTCGATGATGATTTCAAGGTGAAGCTCACCCATACCTTTGATGATCGTCTGACCAGTTTCTTCGTTAGACTCAACCTGAAGGGTTGGATCTTCTTCGATCAGCTTGGTGATTGCTTTCGAGAAGTTATCGCTATCAGCCGCTTTCTTAGGCTCGATCGCATAACCGATTACCGGTTCTGGGAACACCATTGATTCGAGGATGATCGGTGCTTTTTCTTCTGAAAGGGTATCACCTGTCTTAATATCTTTGAAACCTACTACCGCACCAATATCACCTGCTTCAAGTCTATCGATTTGATTTTGCTTGTTAGCGTGCATTTGGAAAATACGGGAGATACGCTCCTTGTTTCCTGAACGGTTGTTCAATACATATGAACCTGATTCAAGTACACCCGAGTAAGAACGGATGAAGCAAAGACGACCTACGTAAGGGTCAGTTGCAATTTTGAACGCAAGGGCACAGAAAGGATCTTTTTCAGATGGCTGACGGCTGATTTCGTTACCTGTACGTGGATCTGTACCGATAATGCTTTCGCGATCCAATGGTGAAGGCAGGATAGCCATCACGTAATCAAGCATTGTCTGAACCCCTTTGTTTTTGAAAGAAGAACCACAAACCATAGGAACGATCTTCATGCTGATCGTCGCAGCGCGCAATGCAGCAAGGATTTCGTCTTCTGTGATCGAGTTAGGATCTTCGAAGTATTTCTCCATCAAACTTTCATCGAACTCAGCAACCGCTTCGAGCAATTTCTCTCTCCATTCGGTAGCTTCCTCGATCATATCGTCAGGAATAGGCACCTCGGTGAAAGTCATACCTTTATCAGCTTCGTTCCACTCGATACCACGGAAGTTAACGAGGTCAACCACGCCGCGGAAAGTATCTTCTGCACCGATAGGCAATTGAAGAGGTACAGCGTAGCTGCCCAGCATTTCTTTCACCTGCGTACAAACTTTCAGGAAGTCAGCACCGGAACGGTCCATTTTGTTTACGAAACCGATACGTGCTACATTATAGTTATTAGCAAGGCGCCAGTTTGTTTCAGACTGAGGCTCAACACCATCTACTGCACTAAAAAGGAACACAAGACCATCCAATACGCGAAGGGAACGGTTTACCTCAACGGTAAAGTCAACGTGACCTGGGGTATCGATGATGTTGATGTGGTATTTTTCGTTACGGTAGTTCCAGTTAACAGTCGTAGCAGCGGAAGTAATAGTGATACCACGCTCCTGCTCCTGCTCCATCCAGTCCATCGTAGCTGCACCATCGTGCACCTCTCCGATTTTGTGGCTTACCCCTGCGTAGTAAAGGATACGCTCCGTTGTCGTTGTCTTACCGGCATCAATGTGCGCAGCAATACCTATGTTTCTTGTTAATCTTAAATCACGTGCCATGACAGATGGTGATGTGTTTTTATATATTCAAAGTGCAATTCTATGCGAAGCGGTTTGAATTTTTCCCTCAGCGCAATCCACTGGTTTTCAAAATTCAGAGCGCAAAAGTATAAATTGTTGATTATAAAAACAATTAAGGAAAAGTTATTTTTATAAAAACCTTAAAATAAAAATCGGGAACCCGGATAAAACCGAGCTCCCGACCTTAATATGTCTGCGCTTTCGCTTAGAAACGGAAGTGCGAGAACGCTTTGTTGGCATCTGCCATACGGTGCGTATCGTCTTTCTTCTTCACAGCAGCACCTTCACCTTTTGCAGCAGCGATAATTTCGCCGGCCAGACGGTCAACCATTGTCTTCTCGCCACGCTTGCGGGAGTAATTGATCAACCATTTCATGCCCAGTGACTGCTTGCGCTCAGGACGAACTTCGGTAGGAACCTGGAAAGTAGCACCACCTACGCGACGGCTCTTAACCTCAACGGAAGGAGTTACGTTGTTCAATGCCTTTTTCCAGGTTTCAAGGCCATTTTCGTTGGTTTTTTTCTCAACCAGCTCCAATGCATCGTAGAAAATAGTGAAGGCAATGCTCTTCTTTCCTTCGTACATCAGGTTGTTAACGAATTTGGTAACCTGTACGTCCCTGAACTTAGGATCAGGGAGGATATATCTTTTCTTAGGTTTCGACTTTCTCATTTTGTCTTAATGTTTTTAACGAGGTTTCGTTTTGCAACTTATTCACCCTGGGGTAATTACCAGGATTACTTCCCTTTTATAAGAATTGAATTACTTAATAAAAGCAGAGAGAGTTACTTTTTATTTTTTCTTACCTTTTACTGGCGCTGCCGGAGCTTGTCCTGGTTTCGGACGTTTCGCACCATATTTAGAACGGCGTTGTTTACGTCCGTTAACACCGGCGGTATCCAATGCACCACGGATGATGTGGTAACGAACACCTGGCAAATCCTTCACACGACCACCGCGGATCAATACGATCGAGTGCTCTTGCAGGTTGTGGCCTTCACCTGGGATGTAGGCATTCACCTCTTTGTTGTTCGAAAGACGAACACGCGCTACTTTACGAAGTGCGGAGTTCGGTTTCTTAGGCGTAGTTGTGTACACCCGGGTGCACACGCCCCTGCGCTGAGGGCATGAATCCAAAGCCGGAGACTTGGATTTCCATGTAATGGTCTCTCTACCTTTACGGACTAATTGTGAAATAGTAGGCATTTAACAATTTGATTTTGATTCGGTTACCTAACCGATCGTTTGTTATATAAACACTTTTCCCGAAAAATCGGACTGCAAAAGTAATAATCTATCCTTGATTTACAAACCGTTAACAACTTTTTTTACTTGCCTCCCACCATTCTTTGTCAGGAATTGTCAGGTTGTGGTCAGGAGGCAGTCAGGAAATAGACAGGAAGTAACCGATGAGTTTTGGACGAATGGCTGGTTTTGGCGGGCAAATGCACCTGAAATTCCTAAAAAGCTCATTTTTTGAATAAAATTCTTCCTATATAGTATCCTGAATTTTATTTCCAATCGTTGTTTATTAGTATTGTTTTTCAGAAACCCAGTGCGCGTCGAATCGTTTGATTTTATACTCTACATTATGAAACTTTTACGGAGTTACTTTACTCTCATAGTTTGTTTTGCAATCTGTTTATACTTGTCCGGCTGCAACTCGGCGATGCAGGCATATAAAGACGGCCAAAAGAAGTTTGCGAACGGAGAATACGACCTCGCCATCAAGGGTTTCCAGAAAGCGGCCGAGGCTAATATCGAGCCCGTACAGACGAGCTACCTGATCGCAGAGTCGTACCGCCTCTCCAACCGTTTCAAGGAAGCCATTCCCTACTACAAAAAAGCCATCGACGGCGGTATTACCAATGCTGACGCACAGTTTCAATATGCATATGCATTAAAAACCGCCGGGCAATATGATGAAGCTTCCGCACAGTTTGCCGCATTTGCCAAAAGCCCGAATGTCCCGCAGAACTTGCAGGAAAGAGCGTCACGGGAAGTCGAGATCATCCGCATTGCCGACCGTTTGAAATCAACTAAAATGGAAGTCGCGCTGAAAGACCTTCCGTTGAACACTGTCGGCGCCGAGTTCGCACCCACGATAATTGGCAGCGAGCTGGTATTCTCTTCTTCCAAAAAGGAAAAGATTTATAAGAACAACGGCCAGCCAATGCTGGGCCTGTATAAAATCAACATTGCATCGGATCCCGGTAACACGCAGGGAAATCCTGTTTTGTTCAGCCAGGACATTTTCTCTCCGGATGCTAACGAAGGTTCACCGGCGTTTTCCCCGGATGGCAAGACGCTGGTTTTCGCAAGAGGAAATACCGGCAAGAAAAACAGCAGCGTCGATGTCGACCTTTACATGAGCCGCAATATCAACGGTCAATGGACGCCTCCTGCTCCCCTTCCGGTCAATGACTCGCTCGCATGGGACGGCTCCCCCGCATTTTCGCGAGACGGCAAAACACTCTATTTCGCATCCAACCGTGCAGGCGGTGTGGGCGGTATCGACATTTACCGTACCAATATGGACGCGTCCGGCCGGTTCAGCCGCCCGGTGAATATGGGCAGGGACATTAACACGGCCGGCGACGATATGTTCCCGTATGTAGCCGAAGGAGGAAAGCTCTACTTTGCTTCCGACGGCCATCCCGGTCTCGGTAAACTCGATCTCTTTTCAGCAACCAGGACACAGGGTGTGATCACGATCGAAAACATGGGGCTGCCATTTAACAGCCCGCAAGATGATTTTGGACTGGTATTTTACCAAAACCTGAAAAAAGGCTTCTTTGCTTCAAACCGCGATGGCGGCAAGGGCGACGATGACATTTATTACTTCGCGGCACCGGAAGAAGAGGATACGACAACCGTCGCAAAACATACCGACCCGAACGACCCGCTTAATCCCAACAACCCGAACTATATTAATGGTAAAAGGAAAGTAGTGCGTTACTTCCTGGCCGGAACTGTTATTGCCAATGGAGAAACACCCACCCCGATCGATTCGGCGGTGGTACGCATTCTGCCTGATACCTCGGATACGCAAATCGCGGAATTCCCAACGGCGAAAGACGGCAAGTTTGGTCGGCAGCCAGTGGAAGAAGGCCAATCTTACCAGTTGCTCGTGCAGCGTAAAGGCTATATCAGCAAACGAGAGCCGTTCTCCATGTCGGGGCGAAACATTCCGCCGATATTCCTGACGAAAGAACTGACGGATACGACATTTAATGTAACTATCAAGCTCGACAAGCTGGAATTGAACAAGACCTTCGTTTTGGAAAACATTTATTACGATTTGAATAAATACAATATTCGCCCGGATGCCGCGGTGGAGCTTGACAAACTCGTTCAAATCCTGAAAGATAACCCGACGATGACCATTGAGCTCAGCTCTCACACGGATGCGCGCGCAACAGACGCCTATAACATGACGCTCTCGCAAAACCGCGCCGAATCCGCGGTCGCCTACCTCAACTCCAAAGGTATCGAAGCCGACAGGATGGAGGCAAAAGGTTACGGAGAAAGGGAGCTCATTGTGCCGAATGCCAAAACAGAGGAAGAGCACCAGCGCAACCGTCGCACCGAATTCACAATCCTGAGTTATTGATTTATTCAACCGTAGAAAAAGCCCGTTGCGAACCGATCGATTTCGCAGCGGGCTTTTCTCATATGGCCCGAGCCATCCTGGCCATTTTTTGTATACTTGCATTTCATAATATATCCCGAAGAGTAATTATCAGTATAGTATAAATGGCCCGACGCATAATCTATTGGTTCAGGAATGATTTGAGGTTGAAAGACAACCAGGCACTTTTTTCAGCTGTGGCTGCCGCCGACGAAATCCTTCCCGTATATGTTTTTGATGCCCGTCAATTTGAAAAAACAAAGCTCGGCTTCCGCCGGACAGGCGCATTACGCGGACGATTTCTCATCGAGGCAGTAAGCGAGCTCCGCGAAAATATACGGCAAAAAGGTGGTGACCTGCTTATTCGCTCAGGCACACCCGAGACCATCATTGCCAAGCTCGCCGAAGATTTTAATGCAGACTATGTTTACACCAGCAAAGAAATTGCCCCGCAAGAAACCCGCATTGAATCATCACTGAGTAAAAACCTCAAAACGGCTAACGTCGACATCAAGCTGTTCTGGATGGACACGATGATCAACGCATTCGACTTGCCGTTTCCGGTATCCAAGCTCCCCTCCGGTTTTCCCGACTTTGAACGCTTATTGAGCAACGATCTTAAAATAAAGGATCAGTTCCCAACGCCGGAGAAGATCACATTACCGGTAGACTTCGAGGCTGGTGCCATTCCGGGGTTACCTGAGCTTGGAATCGATCCGAATGAAATACCCGCAGAAACGGCGCACGTATCACCCGGAGGAGAAACACTTGCACTCGCTGGCTTAAAGGAATATGTGGAACAATATGTAAAAAAGGACATCGCCTACCCTTCGGCCGAGCCCCTTACCGATACCCGGCTTTCCGACTGGCTTTCGCTGGGCTGCATTTCGGCATCTTACATTTATCGTAGTGTAAAAACCGCCCAGTCGCACGCGGTAACGGAAGATGCCATCATTACCAATTTGCTTAAAAGGGAATTCCTGCATTGGACATTGCTACGGTACGGGCCGCGAATGTTCAAACCGAGCGGTGTCAGACACCATTTTGACCGTCGATGGAAGAACGATAACGCCCTATTTGAGAAATGGACAAACGGAGAAACAGAAAGCGGGGCTATCAATGCTATTATCCGGAAACTTACTACAACCGGTTTCATTACGGCATCGGAGCGTGAGGTCGCGGCGAAATACCTGGTCGACGACCTGGACATCAACTGGACCTGGGGCGCGATGTATTTTGAAAGCCTGCTGCTGGACTACGAAGCGTCCGTCAACTGGGGCCGCTGGAACACCATAGCCGGTGTCGGCGAAGACTGATCCCGCACAAACAAGGTAATATCGTCTCGGGAGACCGGCTATGTAGATTTTCTAACAGATTTTGCTAGCTTTGGTCAACTTTGAATCACATTCAATAACTCTAAACTGAATATTAAAATGTCAAAAGGACTCATTGCAGTTATCGTCGTTGTTCTGATTCTCGGATTCGTTGGCTGCGGTAAATATAATGGCCTCGTACAGAAAGATGAGGTTGTAAAAGAAGCATGGGCCGGGGTAGAAAGCCAGTACCAGCGCCGCGCCGACCTTATTCCCAACCTGGTAAATACGGTGAAGGGAGCTGCCGATTTTGAAAAAAGCACATTGACAGCCGTGATCGAGGCGCGTAGCAAAGCCACGCAAACCACGATCAGTGCAGACCAGCTTACTCCCGAAAACATCGCCAAGTTCCAGGCGGCGCAGGATCAGTTGAGCGGTTCATTGTCACGCCTGCTTGTTTCGGTTGAACAATATCCTCAACTGAAAGCCAACCAGAACTTTCTCGAACTGCAAGCTCAGCTCGAAGGCACTGAAAACCGCATTACGGTGGAACGCGGCAAGTTCAATACCGTCGTGAAAGACTATAACCAGGAGGTGCGTACCTTCCCGACCAACCTCTTCGCCGGGGTGTTCGGCTTCTCCCAGAAAGGCTATTTCACCGCCGCCCCGGGTTCCGAGAAGGCGCCTACCGTACAATTCTAAGTTTAGCGCCGGGTGCCTTTCGTACCCGGCGCCGTGTTTTTCCTCAATCCGTATCAACCCGGCTCCATGGCAACCGAACCCCTATTTTTCACGGAAGAAGAGCAGCAATACATTATTGAGGCTATTCAGGAAGCAGAAAAACAGACTTCCGGGGAAGTAAAAGTGCATATCGAAAAGAAATGTCCCCTGCCGGACGTCATGGAGCGCGCCAAGGAGGTGTTCCTGTTTTTAAACCTGCACCAAACCGCGGAACGCAACGGAGTACTGTTTTATCTTGCCTACGAAGACCGGAAATTCGCCGTACTCGGCGATAAGGGGATCGATGAAAAGGTAAATCCCGATTTTTGGGACAGCACCAAAGAGCTTCTCCGAAATCATTTCAGGGCCGGGGAATTTAAGGAAGGGCTTAGCCGTGGCATTCAGGAAGCCGGTCTGCAATTGAAAAAACACTTTCCCTACCAGTCCGGCGACATCAACGAACTTCCGGATGATATTTCGTTCGGCCATTAACTATGAGGCAATTCATCATTTACCTACTGCTCGCCGTCGCGACACTAACCGGTGTGCAGGCACAGGATATTCCTCCCAAACCCGACCCGCCAAGGCTCGTCAACGATCTTGCCAACCAGCTTAACCCCAGCGAACGGCAAATGCTGGAACAAAAGCTGATCGCTTACAACGACTCCACATCCTCCCAGATCGTGATCGTAACCGTTCCGACATTGGGCGACTACCCCATTGCCGACTACGCTTTCAAACTGGGTACCGAATGGGGTGTGGGCCAAAAGGGCAAGAACAACGGTATCGTGTTGCTTTGGGCACCGAAGGAAAGAAAAGTATTCATCGCCACAGGTTACGGCCTCGAAGGCGCAGTCCCCGACGCGATCGCCAAACGCATTGTTTCGCAAGTCATCACACCGCGGTTCAAGGCCGGACAATTTTACCAGGGCCTCAGCGACGGCGTCGACATGATATTCAAGTACGCGTCGGGCGAGTACAAGGCCGATCCGAAGGAGGATAGCGGAGATGGTGGCGGCTTCCCTCCCCTGCTAATTGTCGGGATCATATTCATTATCATCCTCATCATCATGTTCCGAAACAGGGGTGGCGGCGGAGGTAACCGCGGCTATCGTGATACCGGTATTCCACCCATTTTCTTTCCCTACACCACCCATTCCGGCCGTGGGAGTTCCTCAGGAAACTGGGGCGGATTCGGAGGAGGTGACGGCGGTGGCTTCGGCGGTTTTGGCGGAGGCAGTTTTGGTGGCGGTGGCGCCGGCGGCGATTATTAGTATTTCAAACAATGGCCATTCAAAAGCGGGCAGGAGCATAGTCTTCTGCCCGCTTTCGCTTTAACACCCAGCCCTGACGTATAGTAGTGGCACGCTTTTTGGTACAGAACCCATAAATTATATCACCAAAACCTAAACAAAGTTTTATGGAAAGGAAAAGCAATACCGGTCTGGTCATAGGATTGATCCTCATGACCATCCTTGCAGCAGTGTTCGGGTACCTCTATTATAAAGAACACAACATCACACAAAAGCAGGAAACTGACCTGGAAGCACGGGTGCAAGAGTTGGCAACCTCCGAAATCAAGCTGGATTCCATCTCCAAGCAGTTGGACGCACGCATTCTCGAAGTACAAGGACTTGGCGGCGATATCGCCGAACTGCAAAAAGTGAAAGCCTCACTCGAAAGCGACCGGGCTGCATTGCGCAAAGGCAATGTGTCGATGGGTCGGAAAATCAAGGAATATGAGGAATTTCTCACCAAAAAGGACACTGAGATCGCTCAGCTCCGGGAAGAAAACCAGCAGTTGATCAGCCAGAATGAAGGCCTTACCCAAGAAAAGAACGAGTTGCAAACCAGCCGCCAGGCAGTACGCGACTCACTGAGCGGCGTAGTAGCGCAAAAGACCGAGCTCGAATCGAAAGTAACCATGGCAGCGGCTTTGCGGGCGCGTAATGTGAAAGTATACGCGGTATCGTCCAAAGGCAAGATCCGGGAGGGCGAAAATGTCAAATCCAAAAGAGTGGACAAAGTACGCGTGGACTTCATTCTCGAAAAGAACCCGCTCACGATGACCGACGACAAAACAATTTACATGCGCATTATCGATCCAAGCGGTGCGACTATCTCGGATACCAAAACCGGCTCCGGTGTATTTCAGTACAATGGCCAGGAACAGGGTTACACCATCAGCAAGGATGTAACATATACCAACAATAACCAGGACGTAAGCATCCTCTACGACCGCGACGCACCATTCACATCGGGCAAGTACACCATAGAACTCTATTCGGAAGGATTTTCGATCGGGGAAGGCTCTTTCTCCGTTAAATAACCAGTCGTCCGGACCGTTTTCGAAGCGGTAGCAGTTGATACAAACTGCTACCGCTTTTATTTTGCCTGTTGATTGATATTTACCCATAATTCCTATCTTGCACGATAAAAACGTATTGTTTACAACCCCAAAAACCAAATAAAACACTTCTCTTCTATGTCTTCACAGATTTCCCAAAAACACCCCAAAGGACTGTATGTCTTGTTCTTTGCCGAAATGTGGGAGCGTTTCAGCTACTATGGCATGCGAGCCATTCTTCTGCTTTTTCTACTTGATAACATCAAAGGTGGAATGGGAATGAGTGCGGCCGAAGGGACGGCCGTTTACGGTCTTTATACGGCATCGGTATACCTGCTCACGCTGCCCGGCGGTTGGCTGGCGGATAATATCCTGGGACAGAAAAAAGCGATATGGTATGGAGGTATCGTCATTATGCTGGGGCACATTATCCTGGCAATACCGGCGGGCTCAGCCATCTTTTTTCTCGGCCTCTGCACCGTCGCCGTTGGTACCGGACTTTTGAAACCGAATATCAGTTCCATTGTAGGTGAGCTTTATCCTGAGGGCGGTGCCCGGCGCGATGCGGCATTCTCGATCTTTTATATGGGAATTAACCTGGGCTCGTTCCTGGGTATTGCCATCGTGGGTTACCTTGGAGAAAAGATCAACTGGCATATGGGCTTTGGTGCGGCTGCGGTCGGAATGTTACTCGGCCTGATCGTATTCCGATATGGAAGCGCCACATACCTGAAAGGCCTTGGAGACGTTCCGGCGGCGAAAGATCCCGGTGAAAAAGCCGTTGAACAGGCATCGGGCAACAACAAAATGCTCGGCTACGGATTGATTGCATTGCTTGTGGTATTCCTCGTCGTGCTGCAAACAACAGGTACTATTAATATGACAACGGCCCAGGGCCTCGCGCAGGGCGCCGGAATTATCATCGTATCTATTTCCGCTGCATACTTTCTGTTTATTCTCATCGCGGGCGGGCTCACACGCGTGGAAAAGTACCGCGTAGGCGTGCTGATCATTCTCTTCCTGGCCATTGCGTTGTTCTGGGCAGGATATGAGCAGGCCGGAACCTCGCTGCAGATCTTTGCCGAACGCCATACCCAAAGGATGATCGGCGGGTGGGAAGTGCCATCCAGCTGGTTCCAGAATTTCCAGCCTACCTTTGTATTGATTTTTGCCCCGGTATTGGCCAGTCTGTGGATATCGCTTTCAGCCAAAAACCGGAACCCTTCCATTCCCGTCAAATTCGCGATGGGTTTGATATTACTGGGCCTGAGCTTTTTTGTAATGGTAGCGGCTTCCAATATTGCCGTTAAAGGTGAACTTGCTTCGCCGTTTTTCCTCACTTTTACCTACTTCCTGCATACGATCGGTGAGCTTTGTGTAAGTCCTGTCGGGTTGAGTTCGTATACTAAGCTGGCGCCTAAGCGTTACGTCAGTCAGCTGATGGGTATCTGGTTCGTGGGCGCTTCATTGGGTAATCTCATTGCCGGGATATTCGCAGGTGGTTTCGATGAATCCAACATCCTTCAAATGCCGGCGCTATTCAATCAGGTAGCCATGATCACGACTGTATTCGGTCTGATCCTGCTGGTGTTCTGGAAGCCGATCAAGGGCTGGATGGGTGGCATTCACTAAGTCATTTTATATACTTCAAAAACAAATACACAAAAAATGAAATCAGCCGCATTCCGTGTTGCCGCCCTGGCCCTAGTGGTGAGCCTGGCAGGATGTAAAAAAGAAAAGGAAGAGACCGACACCACCAAAGTACCCGGCTTCGATGTGAGTTCGCTCGACTCGTCCGCCAAAGCTTGTGACGACTTCGATGCGTATGCCAATGGTGGTTGGAAAAAGAAAAATCCGATCCCCGGCACTGAAAGTCGCTGGGGCGCATTTGGCATTCTGGATAAAGAGAACAAGGAAGTCCGCCTGAAAGGCATTATCGAAGAGATTACCAAAGTCCAGGACCGTAAGAAAGGCTCCGAAGAACAGCAGATCGCCGACTACTACCAATCGTTCCTGGACACGGCGACGGTGGAAAAACGCGCATTGGAGCCTTTGAAATCTTACCTCGACAAAATCAATGCCGTAACTTCGCTAAAAGACCTCGCTGCTGTAACCGGCGAAATGCAGAAGGTCGGTGTGGAAACCGTAACCGGCTTCGGTGTAGAGGGTGATTTGAGAAACAGCAAGGTTAATATCCTGTATCAGGGCCAGGACGGGCTGAGCCTCGGTGAGCGCAGCTATTATGATCGCCCCGATTCCAGCACCGTGAAAGTGCGCGGCGAGTTTGTGAAGCATGTCGACAAAATGTTCTCGATGGCGGGATTTCCTGATGCAAATCCAGGCCAAACGATCCTGGATTTCGAAACCAAGGTGGCAAAGCTGCAACTCACCAACGTGGAGCTACGCGACCCGGTGAAGACTTACAACAAAATGGCATTCGCCGATTTCGAAAAGCTGATCCCCGATTTTGACCAGAAGACCTTTGCGGATAAGCAGGACGTCAAGACGGATACGGTTATCGTTCAGAACAAACCTTATTTGCAAAACCTGAACAAGCTCCTGAAAACGACGCCGATCGCTACCTTGAAATTGTATACCAAATGGCACCTGCTCTCGCGCTTCGCGGGTTACCTGCCCAAGAAGTTCGATCAGGAAGACTTCCGCTTTTTCGCCACGGTAATGCGTGGTACCAAGCAGCAGAAAGGCCGTGTGGAACGTGCAATCCGTTCGACCGATGGTTTGCTGGGTATGCCGCTGGGTAAGCTGTTTGTGAAGAAATACTTCCCGGAAGAGGATAAGAAGAAGGTTTCTGAAATGATCGAGAACGTGCGTACCGTGTATGGCGAGCGTATCGATAAGCTGACCTGGATGAGTGATTCCACCAAGGCGAAGGCCCATAAAAAACTCAAAGCATTTACCTACAAAATCGGTTATCCCGACAAATGGAAGGATTATTCGTCGATCGAAATTGCGCCGGACAAGCTTTTTGAAAACGTGATCGCAGCTTCTTTTTTTGCACATAAAGAGCAAATAGAGAAAATAGGCAAGGAAGTGGATAAGAAAGAATGGCTTATGACGCCGCAGACTGTGAATGCCTATTACAACCCGCTGAACAACGAGGTGGTATTCCCGGCTGGCATCCTGCAACCGCCGTTCTACAACCGCAATGCCGACGATGCGATCAACTATGGCGGTATCATTGCTGTGATAGGGCATGAATTCACCCACGGTTTCGACGACCAGGGTTCGCAGTTCGATGATGAGGGCAACCTCAAAAACTGGTGGACCGCTTCCGACCGTGCCAATTTCGACAAGCTGACCAAACGCTATATCGACTATTTCAGCGGCATCGAAGCATTGCCCGGTTTCAAGATCAACGGCGCATTGACCATCGGCGAAAACGTAGCCGACCTCGGCGGTTTGACATTAGCCTACTATGCTTTGGAAAAATCGTTCAACGGAAAAGAACCTGCACCAATCGACGGATTTACCTGGAAACAGCGCTTCTTCCTCGGCTGGGCGCAGGTATGGCATATGAACACCACCGACGAAGCATTGCGCAACCAGGTGCAAACCGACCCGCATTCACCCGCGCGTGACCGCATCAACGGCCCGCTGCCCCATCTGAAAGAATTCCAGGCCGCCTGGATCTGTGGACCCGGTAGTAAAATGATACTCCCTGATTCGTCCCGGATTGTGATCTGGTGAAAGAGTTTATGAGTTCAGGAGTTTAGAGTTTATGAGTTGAGTATTCAAATCCAAACTCTGAACTTTAAACTCTCAACTCATAAACTCTCAACTCATAAACTCATTTGCCTGCCAGATATTTGTTCCGGTAAGCACTCGGACTGCATCCCTTAGCCTGCCTGAATTGGCGGGCTATATTTTTGCTATCCCCCAACCCCATGTCCAATGCAATTTCAAACACGGACATATCGGTATCGAGCAGTTTCTGCGTGAATTTCTCGATGCGGAGATTGAAAATGTACTTGTAGATCGGGTAACCGGTTATTTCCAGAAAGCGCTTTTCTAATGCGCGGCGCGAAAGTGGTACCTGCTTCACCACTTCATCCACATGCAGATTTTTGTCGATATTCTGGTGGATGTATTTCAATGATGAGGCAATGTGGTCATCGTTGGTCGCGTAAATGTCCGTCGAATGCCGGGTAATGACCTGTGTGGGTTTTACGATTATATCATAATACTCCGAAGTACCGTGCTTAATCATATAATCAAGCAGCTTTGCGGCATCATATCCCCCCTTCTCCACATCCAAGGCAATGCTTGAAAGCGGCGGATCGGACAGGTCGCAGATCATTTCATCGTTATCCACACCCAAAACTGCCACTTCCTCGGGTATACGTATGCCCACGTGCCTGCACGCCTCTGTGATGTGCTGGCCCTGGTTATCGTCGCAGGTCATGAGGCCGATAGGCTTGGGGAGCGATTTCAGCCAGCGGCTCAGCGAGCTGGGTTTGTAATACCAAAGCTCAGTCGACCGGGCTTTTTTATGCTCGAAGTAATGCACCTTATGCCCTTTTTTCCGCAAATGCTCTTCGAAGCCCTCTGCCCGCTCGCGTGACCATACGATGTCGTTGAAACCGTAAAAAGCGAAGTTGGTAAAGCCTTTTTTCAGGAAGTAATCGGCTCCCATTTGCCCGGCTTCGTGGTAGGCACCAGTAATGTTGGGGATTTCAGTGAAACGTTCTTTGAAGTCCTGCGCGATGACGGGTATGCCGGCGCGGATGATCTTGTCGATCTCCTTATTATATAATTGTCCGACAATCCCGTCGGCACCCCATTCCAGCGCCCATTTCAGGATGCCGTCGATACCGATCGTTTCACGGTGGAAAAGCGGCATACGGCAGAAGATCCAGGGACCGAATTCTTTGGAATACGCATTAATCCCCTTCATCAGGCTTTTGCTGTATTCTTCGGCAAAATCTAGGAGGAGGATGATTTTGTGCATAAATGTAAGTGTGTCAACTCAGCTTGAACAACTCCTTAACGCTCGAAACGGTTTCATTGTTGACCAGCGGCTTGGCCCATAAACCAATGCTGAGAATGTAGCCAAGCGGGATCAGCAGGAAAAGCATTGCGAATTGAAGCCCGACCAACTCTCCCAGCCCTCCGACGATTAACGGGACGACCGCCCCGCCGGCAATACCTGCGCAGAGAATACCAGAGAATGTCCCATGATGTTTCGGCACCGAATTTAATGCCAGTGAAAATATCACCGAGTACATAACCGACGCGAAAAACCCAGCCATCGGAAAACCGATCAAAGCAACTTCCTTTGGCCCGAATAAGGCCATTAACAGGGATACGATCCCGCCGCAGGTGAAGAAAACCAGTACTTTCCGGCTGTCGAAGATTTTTAACAATATCAATCCCAGGAAACAACCAATAGTAAGCAAGCCCCAAAAATAGGAAATTACAGAAGCGCCGGTCGTTGCCGGATCGACTCCGTGGTAGGTTTGCAGAAACTGTGAAATCCAGTTGGCAATGCCCTGCTCGGTACCCACATAGGCGAATATCCCCAGGAAAAACAGCCATACCAGCTTGTTTTTAGCCAACTCGCCGAACGATTTGCCTACATCGATCCGCTCGTCTTCCAGCAATTCCACTTTCGGGAACTTTACAACTGCAATCACCGCCACCATCGCCAGCGCGATCACGGCAAAAACCCAGTAGAGAGACACCCATTTCAGATCTGCGGGCACCAGTTTATTTAATATATCAATCAAAAAACCGGAGTTGCCCGAATGCACATTGAGCACTAAATAGCTGTAAAGCAATGGGCTCAAAAACGATGCTGCACCAAAAAACAGCTGCGCCAGGACCGAGTAAAATGCGAACTTCTCTTCCCCGCCCGAAACCCTCAGTAACGGGTTTATAACCACCTGCAAAATGGCCATTCCAATGCCGATCAGGAACAATGAAGACAGCGCTATCGAAAAGCTGGGAACCAATGCAAATAGTAATGCTCCGCCAAATGCCAGCAGGAACGCGCCGATCAGCATAATCTTTTCCCCGAACTTCTCGACCATTAACCCCGCCGGAATCGACATGACGCCGTAAGCGACAAAAAATGCGAAAGGCAGGAAACCCGCCAGACCAATGCTGAGATCGAAGCTTTTGACGATATCGGGTATGATCGGACCGAGGATGTTGGTCAGAAAGGAGATGACAAAAAAGATCAGGAAGATCAGAACGACTATGAAGATGTTCCTTTGCATGAGGGAGTGGTTTTGTTACATCAATCGTCGAGCAATGCCGCTGCACCCAGTAATGCGATGTTTTCGTTCTCGGAGAGCAGCAATGTCAGTTTTTTCAAAGACTCGGGATAGGCAAAGTCCTGGATGCTTTCCAGCATACTTTCCTGGAAAAAGCGGTTGGCCTTGGCAATGGAGCCGCCCATGACGATCGCTTCCGGATCATAGGTATACATAATGGCCTTGACCACCGCCCCCAAATGTACGCCGAATTCCTCCCAAACCTCAATGGCCTTCCTGCTTCCTTTTAATGCCGCCTCGTGTGCCGCAAATGCGTCGATACCCAGGGAGTCTTCGAAAAATCGGCTGCAAACATAGTTTTCAAGCACCGAATCCTTGTAAGGCAGCATTCCGATCTCCCCTGCCCCGCAATTCTTTCCTGCGTACAAATGGTTATCGATGATAATGCCCGAACCCAGCCCCGTCCCGATTGCCATCCCGATCACCGACCGGAACTTGCGGGCAAGCCCGAAACGGTGCTCGCCGAGTACGAAGCAGTTCACGTCATTATTCACCGAAACCGGCAGATTGAACTCCTTTTCCACAATGTCCCGCAATGCGACCTCTTCCCAGGACGGGATATTCAGTACATTATAAACAATGCCCTTGTTGACGTCCACCACCGAAGGTACGCCTATTCCGATACCTTTGACCGGATAGGCCGTTAATGGACGGATCACCTCCATCAACTGGTCGAGCGTTGCCGACAGCGAGTGTTTGTTGGCCAGTAAAGTCTGATTTTGCCGGGTAATGTGGCCACCCGATTCGATACCGGCACGAATGTTCGTGCCGCCGATATCTACACCAATGTTCATCGAAAGAGGAGTTGAGCGCTAGGCGTGCGTTATACGATTTGTTTCGTCAACGGGCTGTGATTTCACTGCTACGGCTCGATCGTCCGGCCAGATCGAAGCTTTTCAGTTTGACAGTACCTGAAACCTTCACAGGATTCTCATAAAGCTGTGATGTCTCAGTAGGCTCGGAGCCGTCGGTCGTGTAGCGGATCGCCAGGCCCGGCAGTTCCACATTCGCTTTCAGCATTCCGTTTTCTATGATCGCGCCTGGTTGAGGCAGGCGGTAATTGTAGCCCCCGTTGATATACTTTAGTCTCGGCAGATGCTTTTGGGCTATTGAATTTGCAAAAATATTCCAACCTTCGGCCATCATGGCCTTTCTGGCGGCATCATCGGCTATATTTTCCCATTTGCGTTCAGCGGCCCAGGCGCTCTCGGAGAAGCCGAGCAGCTTGGGAAGGATCGAATATTCCATCATATCGCGGCCTTTGATCGTCTCACTCCAAAGCTGGGCTTCGATACCGTAAACATTCTTGCGTGCCTCGGGCTTCATCAGCTGCTTACCCACAAATTCCTCCTTCATAGGCTTGCCCATGGAAGTTTCCTCCGTCGTGCGGAACATATTGAATGGCGCAAACGCCCAGTTGTCGCGCGTGTCGACAAAACCACCCCAATACAAGCCTGGCTCTTTCGGATCGTTGTTGTAAGACATATCGAAATAGAAGTTGGTCACATTACAAAGCACCACCTGATAGCCAGCATTAGCCAGACGATTGCCCAGATCAACGTCATACACATTATTCCAAACATAAGGGAACACCTGATGCCCCACGAACTCCGGGTTCGCCAGGTATGCCCCGGTTTCTGTCTTGTTCAATGCTACCTCTTCCCAACCGTGTACTTTCAGGTTACGTTTTTCGAGCATGGGAAGCAGTCTTCTGAAAAAATAGCTTTGCAGATAGCGGGGGCCTTTGATGTCGGGATGCTCCTGCAAAAGTTTGGAAGCCATCGGCGATTTTGTCCAAACCCCATCCGCAACCTCGTCGCCGCCGGTATGGAAAGTATCCATTTTCAAACCGGCCTGCTCGTACAGTTTAGCGATTTCATCCACCACTTTTACGAAGAAATTGTAGGTTGATTCGCGCGCCACGCTGACCACATTGTTCTTGTAACCCTGTGCCGAGATATAAACAGACTTATCGTCCGGGTCGATCAAACGGTATTCGTTCGCCTCTTTCTCTTTCCCTTCTTTCATCAACCGTTCATATCTGGCCTCCATGGACTTGATCGCCGCCAGCGCGTGGCCGGGGAAGTTCAGTTCCGGGATAATTTTAATGTGCCGCTCGTGCGCGTATTTGAGTATTTCAATAAAATCCGCTTTGGTGTAATAGCCGCTTCCGTGCTTGCCTTTCTCATTGGCAACCGGCCCCGATCCGTAGCCCGGGTGCAATGCGTTCGCATTCATACCCGACGTGTGCTGGCGTTGCGCGCCTACCTGCGTGAGTTCGGGTAAGCCGTCAATTTCGATCCGCCAGCCCTCATCCTCGGTAGTATAAAGCAGCAAATGATTGACCTTGTAACCTGCAAGCAGATCGATTATGCGTTTCACTGATTCCTTGGTCTGGAAGTTGCGCGCTACATCCAGATGCAAGCTGCGGAACTGGAACCGGGGCGCATCCTGCACCTGCACGAATCCGAAACCCACCGAAGCGACGGGTTTCTGATAGGCGTCTGTCGGCGCAAGTTGCAAAAGGCTTTGAACGCCATAGAACACGCCCGCAGCATCGCTACCCTCTATCGCAATGCCATTTTGATTGATATTTAAGGTATACGCTTCGGTTGACACGCCATTGACATTCACTTTGCCCGTTTTCAAAACAATCGCCGCCTCTTCAGAAGAAGCTTTATCCGGCAATCCGGCCCGGATCGGCAGATCGGTGCCGGTTAATGTTTTCAACTTACTGATCAGATACTTGGCCTCGCTTTCGAGACCTTCCTGATAAAACACATTCGTTTTGCCCGTAAGCATGAATGTGCCCGCGCCGGGAACGAGTTTTACCGGGCTCGGGATGATTTTCAATAACTGCTCCTCGCCCAGTTTCGTAAATGCGGCATTGGCTTTGTACCGGTTTTGCGCAGTCGGCAGTTCTTTCAAATCCATTTTACCACGCAGAATCTGTTCTTTCGTAACAAATGGCTCAATCTTGTAATCAGCCACCTGAACGATCTCCTTTTCTTTTCCTTCCTTGTCATAAAACACGAAATACAACCCCAGCGGCGCATCCGTTTCCTTTGCCACGCCTTCGGTACCGGTGTAGGTGATGGTCATCGAATCCCGCGGACGCATGATAAAATCCTTTGCGGGTACCATTTGGTACCAGTCACCATTGATATGCTCTACCACCGCAGGCTCCGGCGTTTTGTTCGATTGAATCGGCCGGGGCGACATATTCCAAAACAACTTCCAGTTAGTACCGTCCAGCGTAAAATCGCTTCCGTTGCGGATCGTAAATTGCGCTTTAAACGTTCCGGCAGGTTCGGTAAAATTGCTAACGAGCTTCCACGAAACCGCGATTTTCTCGGCCTGCTCTTTGGATACATTGCCTGATCTGTTGCAGGCTGCGAATAGCAGCACACCAAAGAGGATCAGCGAAAGCGGGAGTAGTTTCTTCATAGGGTCAAAAAAGGCTGGGAATGATTTTCCGGGTGTTCAGAATACAACTTCCTAATTACTGACAATTGCGCAAAATATACTAGTGCAGGGAGCAAAAAGCGTAAACGCCATAACCATAATCAGCTTAAAGTGAGTTTTTAAAAAGAGATTAAGCCAAAGTCTGTTTTATATTCAGCTTAAACTCATTAAAATTGCATAGATTAAGCTGACTATAAAATGACGACGATTGCAGGCCGACAAGATGAACAGGCGCAAATGAGACAATTGCTGCAAACCGGAAAATCTGAGTTTTTGGCTGTTTTGGGTCGCAGGCGTGTGGGCAAAACGTTCCTGATCCGCAATGTTTATCAAAAAGAACTGGTTTTTCAAATGACCGGGATTGCTCATGCAAACATGGCGCAGCAGCTGGCAAATTTTGCTTCGGCCTTACGGGACGCTGAGAAAAAAGACCACCCTGTAACCATCGCAGACAGCTGGTTTGTTGCATTCGAACACCTTAAAGCTTTTTTGACTAATCTTAAAGGCAGCAAAAAAGTAGTGTTTTTCGACGAGCTGCCATGGATCGATACGCCTAAATCCCAGTTCCTATCAAGCCTGGAACATTTCTGGAACAGCTGGGCGTCAACGCGGGCGGATATCGTATTGGTTGTATGCGGCTCGGCGGCGTCCTGGATGCTCAACAAACTGATCAATAACAGAGGCGGCCTGCACAACAGGGTAACGAGGCAGATCCGGCTCGAACCATTTACTTTAAAAGAAACCGAGCATTTCCTTCAAATCAGCAATGTCAATCTGGATAGGTACCAAATCATCCAGCTCTACATGGCGATGGGTGGAATTCCGTTCTATTTGAATGAAGTACAGCCTGGGTTAAGCGCATTTCAGATCATCGACAAAACGTGTTTTACCAAAGGAGGCTTACTCAGTTTTGAATATGATAACCTATACCACTCCCTTTTTTCGAAGGCTGAGAGGCATATCGCTATCATCGAAGCACTTGCAAGCAAGCCGCAAGGACTCACCAGGGACGAAATCATCCAGGCATCCCGGCTTCTGAACGGAGGTACCCTGACAACTTTGCTCCAAGAATTAGAGGAAAGCGGGTTTATTTCAAAGTCTTATCCGTTTGAGAAAAAGATCAAGACCAGTCTTTACCGGTTGACTGACCAGTATTCTCTCTTTTACCTCAAATTCATTAAAAACAAAAAAGTATCGGGCAGCGGGACCTGGATGAGCCGCATAGACAGCCCGACATGGCGTGCGTGGAGCGGCTATGCGTATGAAAACATCGTACTGGCCCATATTGCCAACGTAAAGAAGGCGCTCGGCATTAGCGGTATCTACACAGAAACCTCATCGTGGGTGAGTGCCAGAAAGGAAGCTCAAATAGACCTGCTTATCGATCGCAGAGATCATGTGATTTCAATCTGCGAAATTAAATTTTCTCAAACGCCATTCATCATCAATAAGCAGTACAAGGCAGAATTAGAGAGAAAGCTGGCTATTTTTAAAAGTGAGACTAAGTCCAATAAATCGGCTTTTCTCACCATGATCACCACTTTCGGAGCCGTCGCAAACAGTAATTCATTGGGATTGGTACAAAATCAGGTCACGATGGACGACCTGTTTCACTAATCCAATATTTTTCTTTCCTTTTCCAGTAGCCCGTCGGCAGTTGGTTCCCGTACATATCCCTATAAACGGCTGATATGAAAAACCCTTCGGGCTCATTGTCCAGATTGCTTTCACTGGACGCCATGCGCGGCTTTACGATTGCGGCGATGATCATGGTTAATTTTCCCGGGCATGAGGACTATGTTTTCCCCACGCTCCGGCATACCAAATGGAATGGACTCACTTTTACCGATCTGATCGCCCCTACTTTCCTCTTCATCGTGGGCGTTTCGATCGCATTGGCCTATTCCGGGAAACTCGACGCGCCAAAGGCGCCGCTATACCGTAAGATTATCATCCGCTCGTTGAAAATATTTGCCGTCGGCATGTTTCTCAATATGCTGCCTGATTTCAACTTCTCCGACCTGCGCTACACGGGCACGCTGCACCGCATCGCGATCGTGTTCTTCGTGTGTGCGATCCTGTTTTTGAATACTACCTGGAAACAGCAGCTCGGCATTACCATGACCATTCTCGTGCTATACTGGCTTGCATTGACGACCATTCCCACACCCGGTAGCGGTAAAGTCATGCTCGAACCGGGCATCAATCTGGCGGCGTGGGTCGATCAGCAATATCTGCCGGGCAAAATGTGGCAGGGCAATTGGGATCCTGAGGGGATTCTGAGCACATTCCCTTCCATTGCGACCACCATCACCGGCATGCTCGCTGGGCGGCTGATGCTTCTGCCGATTCTACCCAATGAAAAAAGTAATTTCCTGCTGACCGCCGGATTTGCCACCGCTGCTTTGGGCTACTTCTGGAACCTGATTTTCCCCGTCAACGAAAACCTCTGGACGAGCTCTTTCGTCCTGGTGACGTCGGGCTTCGCATCTATGCTGCTTGGCGCATTGTATTTCCTGATCGACATTCGCGGTCGCACCATGGGTATAACACCCGGCATCGTTTTCGGGGCTAATGCCATCGCTGCCTACGTGCTGGGCGATATTCTCGCTTTGATATTTTATCTCATGCCGTTAGGCGGCGATACCCTCAACCACCATGCCGTGGCCGCATTGTCACAAACAGGAATGGATCCGCGTCTTGCGAGCATGATTTATGCGCTCTTTTTTGTGTGTCTCAATTTTATCCCCGCTTACATCCTTTACAAAAAACGGATTTTTATCAAGCTCTGACCCGATTCTATGCGTTACGGAACACCTCTGCGTTTTTTTATACTACTCCTTCTGACCCTCAGGACGGGCATTGCATTCCCGCAATTCATTGATTTATCCAAAAGCCAGATATTCAGTCCGACCGACAAGGGTACTTTGCATAGAAGCATTGAAATACTACAAAATGAGGTAGAAAAGCGGACCGGCATTAAGCTTCCTGTTTCGAAAAAGCTTCCTAAAAGCGGGCATGTGATCCTGATCGCGCTGGAAAGCGAACTGGGCAAGTTACCCAATTCCTATAAAAGCGCTGTTGCCACATTGCCCGATACAAAAAACGAGGGTTTCAAATTGATCGCCGGTCCTTCAAATCATGTCGTTATCATCGGAAAAGATGCGCGGGGAATACTGTACGGCGTGGGACGGTTCCTGCGGAAAGCGGAAATGTCCCGCGGCAAGTTACAGGTCGACGACCGGTTGGCGATCAGTACCAGTCCGAAGTACCCGATGCGCGGCCACCAACTGGGTTACCGCCCCAAAACGAATGCCTATGATGCCTTCACAGTCGCCGGTTTCGACCAATACATTCGCGAATTGGCATTATTTGGGGCAAATACCATTGAAATACTTCCGCCGCGCACCGACGACGACGTTACCAGCCGGCATATGAAAATACCGGCAGCACAGATGATCGTGGAGCAATCCCGTATCTGCAAGTCCTACGGCCTCGATGTCTCGATCTGGTATCCGAATATGGGTAAAAACTACGTCCATCCCGACTCCATTTCCAAAGAGCTGGCGGAACGCGACCAGGTATTTGCGCGTTTGCCCAGGCTCGACGGCGTATTCGTCCCCGCTGGCGATCCCGGCGAACTGGAACCGGACGTACTCTTTGCCTGGCTGGAAAAAGAAGCGGCAGTGTTGCGGAAATACCATCCCAACGCCAAAATCTGGGTTTCGCCCCAGGTATTCCGGCCAACGCAGAAATGGTTCGATGCATTTTTCAGTCATGCCAACAAAGAATATCCCTGGTTTGGCGGTGTGGTTTTCGGGCCATGGGTGAAGATCCCGGCGCAAAAGATCAGGCAGATACTGAAACCAACTATCCCCATCCGCCATTATCCGGACATTACCCATAACTATTCGGCGCAATATCCGGTACCGCACTGGGACCTTGCGTGGGCGATGACGCTCGGGCGTGAGAGCATCAACCCACGCCCATTCGATGAAAAGGCTATTCACAATGCTCTGGACGAGTATGGCATTGGCAGTGTGAGCTATTCGGAAGGGACGAATGACGATGTTAACAAGTTTGTTTGGAGCGACCAGGACTGGGACCCCGAAATGTCTGTTATGGAAACCCTGCGCGATTATTCCCGGCTATTTTGGGGCCCGGAATACCAGGAAGCAGGTGCGCAGGCCATCATGGACCTAGAAAAAAACTGGCGCGGAGAAGTGCTCACCAACGAAGGCATCGATCTGACCCTCCGCCAATGGCAGTTAATGGAAAAGAATGCACCGCTGAAATTACTGCAAAACGCCCGCTTTCAGATGGGACTGATCCGGGCGTATTTTGACGCATATACACGCCAGCGGCTTGTTTACGAAACGGAACTGGAACAAAAGGCGCGTCGTGCGCTTGCGGCAGCTGCCGCAATGGGGGCCATTAAAGCCATTCGGGAAGCTGAAAATACGTTACAGAAAGCCTGGAAAGAGCCAATTCTGCCCGACTATCAGCAAAAATGCCATGATCTGGCCGATTCCCTTTACAAAAGCATCGGCGCGCAACTGACCATTAAAAAACACGGTGCGATGTCCGGTAGAGGTAATTTTATCGACCTGATCAATATGCCGCTCAATGATGCGCCTTATTTGCTGGATCAATTCAAACGGATCGAAAAATTGGCTAGCGAGGCTGAAATGTTACGCGAGATCGACCAGCTCCTGCATCGCACGGATCCCGGCCCTGGCGGCTTTTACGATCATTTCGGCGATCCTGAAAGCTGGTACCGCGTCGTACCAAACCTGTCCTGGGAGGAAGATCCCGGCAGTTTACAATCGCCAAGAATAGGTTTTGGGGTCGGTTTGGTGGGAGAAGAATGGGTGGACGAAATTCAGGCAACGGGCTTCAAAGGGCAGGTTACACCGCGCGCCTGGATGAAACAGGCCAAAACGCTTTACGACCAGCCATTGAAAATCCGTTATGACCATCTTGACCCGGACGCAACCTACCGCATACGCATTTCATACACCGGACGCTTCCGCTCGCGCATGAGAATGACCACCGATGACGGCCAGACTATCCACGATTTTATCCAGACCGGCGAACAGCCCACATTTGAATTTAATGTCCCCAAAGCGGCTACTTCCGATGGCAAAGTCACATTTGAATGGACTTGCGGTGAAGGCGAGCGTGGCTCGCAGGTAACAGAGATATGGTTGATGAAACAATGATTGAAGATCGCTCAATGGAATCTACATTACTTGAAAAACTACAAGCCGGGCACAATGTGTATGGCACATGCATTACCTCTACCGGCCCGATGTGGCCCGCGGCTGTCAAAAAGACCGGTGTAGATTTTGTATTCCTCGATACGGAGCATGTTCCGCTGGGCAGAACCGAGCTGGCCACATTATGCCAGCAATTCCGGCATCTGGGCATTACACCTATCGTGCGCATTCCCTGCCCCGACCCGTACCTTGCCTGCCAGGCTATCGACGCGGGCGCAAAAGGCATTGTAGCGCCTTATCTCGAGTCCACAGCTCAGATTACGGAACTGGTAGGTGCTACCAAATACCGGCCGCTGAAAGGTGATGTATTGCAGAACTACCTTAGCGGATCTTTACCCATGCCCGAAAATTTGCGGGATTATGTCGCGAAATATAATGCGGGGAATATCTGCATTGCCAATATTGAAAGCGTCCCGGCAATGGACAATCTGGATGCACTATTGTCGGTGCCAGGGCTGGACGCCGTTTTCATCGGCCCGCACGATCTGTCGGTAAGCCTTGGCCTGCCGGAGCAATACGATCATCCGGAGTTTGAAAAAGCAGTTTCCTACATTATCCGCGCCACGCGTGCCAGGGGATTGGCCATCGGCATTCACTTTTCGCTGGAACCGGAACGGCAGATCCAGTGGATGAAGGAAGGCGCGAATATCGTCGTACACAGCTTCGACGTGGCTCTTTTCGTGCAAAAACTCAATGCAGATTTTGACAAAATAAGGACGGCCGCAGGCGATGTGCCCGCGGCCGCCAAAAGCGATCAGACAATGGTGGTATAAGTACCTATTTCCCCTGCCACATCATCAATCCTTCGATCAGCGCGGTAAGCTGTTCGAAGGGCATATTGGGCGTAAGATAGGCATGTGGCCCCATGGGATCGTCCTGCCAGCTGTTATTACCTCCATCCAGGATGATCTTCCCTCGCTTTACTCCAAAATAAGGCTGAATGCCCCGCACCGCTACGAGCACGGCTGTCTGGTCCCAGCTCATACGGCCATCGGCATCGCCTTTGGACAACGGCATTGCCATCGCAAAAACTTCCTTTACAGGGCTTTTCAGGCTTTCGTTGGCGATTACCCGCTTACCTGTTTTAATTTCCTTACCTATTTCCAATCCGCTGAAAAGGATTTCAGTGGGCCATTCCGTAAAAACTTTCGCGGAGGCAACAGAGTCTACCAACACATTATACTCACGGCCTTTTGGAAAATGACCTGCCATCGACACAAGCTGCTTCACTTTTTTGCGGACAAGGTTGCTACCCGAAAGTGATGAGTTGGCGTCCGGCCCGGAGTCCAGCAAATCTGCCAGATTCGTCAGAAAACCAATGGTGACGATGGTAACGCTTTGGTCGGGTTGTTTGGCCAGGATCTTACGATAGGTCTCGATCGCATTGGGCGCGTCCGATGTTTTGGCGATTTTATGCGGGTATTTCTCAACCAGCATTTCAGGCCACTTTTGCGTTGCTCCGAAATTTGCTCCTTTCCCTTTCGGAGCACCGGTAGGCAATTCGGGCCGGCCAAAGTAGGTATTCAGGATTTCGATCGTAGGTACCACCAACTCATTTTTATTGGAAGAAATTACCGCCAGGGGCTTCACTTCTCCCTTATCGGCCAACGCGTGCATTACCGCCATCGCGCCGACATCGTCGTAATCAGGACCGATGTCGGTATCCAGGATCAGTGTATTGCCCGGTCTGCCGGTTTGAGCGTAGGAATTGGAGAGATAAAAGAGGCAAAGGATTAATAAAACTTTGTTCATGACATTCATTATTCAAATGCGGTCTGTTGTAAAGCTATTCGCTTTTCCCCGCTAAGATGCTGCACGGGGAATATCTTTTTAACGATAGCAAAGGTTACATCAGTTTTTCAACACCTGGAATGCCTGTTTCGTTTCCCCGTTGACTACTTCCAATACATACATACCTTCTTCAAATTCCCTGCCTGACAGATCTACCATACGTTTCTTTTCCGGGTTCAATGCGTCGCCGGCGAGCTGCTTCAAAATCCTGCCGTGCAGGTCGTAAACGTTCACCGATACCGACCGGCTTGCGGGCACATCGTCGCCCAGGTAAAACACGCCTTTGGATGGATTGGGATAAACCGACCACTCTGAGTGCCCCTCGAACGCCACCGTCCGCACGCGGGAGTATTGATAGGTGCTGTCGATGTCCATCATTTTCAGCCTGTAATATAGGTTACCCCATTTGCCTGGCGTCTGGTCCACATATTCATATTTCCTGCCACTTTTCAAATTACCTTCTCCGAAAACCTGCGCCAGCCTCACAAATCTTCCCTGCTTGTAAGCCTCGTCGCCCACGGCCACTTCGACATCGAAATGGTCGAAATTTTCTTCCGAAGCCGTTTCCCATTCTACGATAACATCTTTTGAATATTCATCATCCTGCTTTTTCCGGGCATTGAAGCTCACCAGCTCGACCGGCAAAGCTCCCGGGTTTCCGACAAACCCCTTCGAAAGCCAGAATTCAGAGAAAGTTTTTATCTTCATTTCGGCATAATACCCTTTATCGTAGGGAACTATCACAACTTCGCCGGCCGGGTGGAACGACCATCCGCCTTCGGTACTATTAGTCAGTGAGCCGTCTTCCTTCGGAATATTTGCTGCATTACGGTATTTGGAAATACCCAGTTCAAATGCATTTACCGGCTTACCACACGTCCCGCAACCCACCGCGTTGATCAGTGCTTCGCTTTCAGTTTCGAGGAAGTAGAACCGTACGGTCGCTAAATTGGCCAGTTCGCCGTTTGCCGGTTTTATCGTGAAACTTCTGTCGAGATAGTACTGGCCGTTTCCGTTTCTGACACCGGCCGTGTTCAAATACGTTTGCACCTCGGTGTTACCCATATTCTGGCCATTGGGATTAATGGCGGCCATCAATTTTCCATTGCTTGTAAAATTCACCCACCCCGAACCGGATACCTGCAGGCTGGCCACTCCGCCGGCATTGTCCAGTATGGGCGATGTTTTGTCGAAAATGTGAATGTCGTCCAGTGCAATGCCTTCCCGGTGCGTAAACCCGTCGGAAATCAGGACAAAACGTAATTTGAGATTGACAAATCCGGCAGGCAAAGGCATACTTGCCACGTGCCACCTCAGGTAATCCTGCATAGCCCAGGCCCCATTGCCCGAGTAGGTTTTGTTGTACCAGTTGGTACCCTGCCCCACCGCGCCCAGGCGTGTCCACGGGCCGCCATTTCCTGAATACTCGATGTACACGTAATCACAGGGCGTGGGTTCGCATACTTCGAGGTCGATGGCCACGCTGAAACTCAGCGTAGGCGCCGCCAGACTGCTGATATCGAAGCAGGGTGAATACAGATACGATTGTTCCTTATCATTATATCCTCCTGCCAGATTCGTCTTCCATACTTTCGTTCCGCTGGCCGCTTTGTTCAATCCTCCTGATGTTGGTGTACCCCACTTCCATGAGCTGTTCGCCCCTTTGGCACTCCAGAAACCATCACTATTTTCAAAATTTTCAAGATAAGGGAACGTGCTCAACACCGGCGCGTTGAAAACTTTGACCGACAGCGTGTCGTTGTCCCGAAAACTATCAGTTGTCAATTCCGACCATGCTTTGAGGTTTAATGCCCCGATCGCGGAAAGATCAGCCTTAGGCCCGAAAGTGAAATCGATGGTCGTACGCTTGGCGAGAGCAGAAATTGTATCACGGAGAATGGTCCCGTTCGGCAGGGACAATGCCACGGGCAGGTCGGTAATATCCCGCGCGGAGCTATTGCGGATACGCACCGAGATTGTTTCCGCATTACTTAATCCGCAGCTCTCGGTAGGCGGTGCGAGCAGCGCCAGCATTTGAATATCATCCGTTACCGAAACAATGCGGATATCATCAAAAGAATATCCCGCCCCGTTGCTGTAATCGGAAGTGATCATTTTGCCCCACTGCCCCCAGCGAACCTGAAAGCTTGACGAGAAGTTCTCCGAATTGGCCGAAAGTAGCGCGCTTATTTCAAGCGGAACGGTTGTCTTGTACCCCTCCGTGGTGAGGTTCTGGTTGGCAAAAAGATCATAAGTCTCTATCCAGGCGTCGGTATCTTTGCCTCTTATCCACACCTTGTTATTATCATTCGCCTTTTGTCCGTGATTTTTATAAGAGAATATCAGACGAAGGTCATCTGTATTGATATTATATCCCGCCAAATTGAAAGTACCCGTCAGGTAACTCGTATTGCCGGCTGAATAAGCACGGTTCGCATCGAGCGTCAGCGCCTTCTGGCCGGAGGCCGCAAAACCCGAATTGATAAACGTCCTGATCCTTCCGGCATCGGTATTAGCGCTGAAATCGTAGCGTCCATCACCCGTAAGGCCCATTTGCGCCACGGTTACATTTTGCGCGGGGAGGTTTTCCATATTATCATTAAATGGCAACGCCAGCTGATCATTAGGCAATTGTCTGAAAAGCTTTGCCAATGAATCGTTAGCAGTAACTATGTCCGCGTTACTGTGGATGAACACTTTAATATAATAATCCCCAGGATTGGACAAATTGGCCCCTACCGCGAATGTATGATCGTAAGTCTTTCCTTTTTCGATGAAAGGGGTGATCGTCTCGACCGGTACCGCCACGCCATTGAGCGTATACCCCACATCCAGCGACCCGTTGAAATCCACGTCGTCGAGGTTTTTAATCCTCATTTTAACAAAAACCGCCCCGCTCAGTTCCGTCGAGGTATTTTTCCTCCCCGACGACGCCGGCGTTACAATGGATTCCACTTTTAGATCATTATCCGAAATACTACCGGCGCACGTTCCGCTATCCGGCTTGCGCGAAATGGCCAGTGCCCGGCGCCCGGCTTGTCCATTCACCCGTGCCCGCACGGAAACATAGTAAGTCGAATCTTTCAGCAATCCGCCCAAAGTATAGGTGATACCGGCGGTTGTCGCCACGGGCACCATCTCTTTTCCTTTCAACATCATCACTTCATAGTCGGTAGCACCTGTCACCGCTGTCCAGTCCAGGGAAATGTAGCCTTCGCATTGCAGGGCCGACAACGTAACGGCCGGAACGCCGATCACCGTGAAAGGTTCGGAAATACTCTGGACACCCGTGCTGTTCTGAATCACCCGCACGCGCACTTTATCCGACCGCAGGCCCACAGGAATTGGCCATGCGAGTTGGCTGGTCCCCGCCGCAGCCGTCGATATATTTGCCCACGATACTCCGTTATTGCCGCTGTACTGCACGGTAAAAGTACTGGCACTGTTACCGAAAGCATCCCATGAAATATAAATCGGGTCGCCGTCTTTCAGGCGTTCCCCGCCGATCGGGTTAGTGATGGTGAGGGAATTGGGGATGATGTCATAAACCACGAAATACTCCTGGGACGGCGCCTGGCCTACCGTGGTGCCTTTGACGGAAATCGTGTAGTTCCCGGCACCCGGACTGTTGATCACAACCTGCTCCATATTATTGCGGTTATCGACACCCGTTGTAGCCACATTATTTACATTGGCGGCTGCGGGGTCCAGTATCCGTGGTAGCACTATATTCGAGGAGGGATTGGTTACCTGAAGGTCAAGATTGTGAACCAGGTTCTGCGACGCCAGCGTACTGCCTGCGGGATCATTCCAATAGAGCATTACTTTAAGCTGGGCCGTATTTGCTGGAACATCAATGGAAAAATTATTGGTTGCCTGATGCGCGACCTGCGCGGTGGTGTAGCTCTGGGATTCGAGCATTTTAACCGAACGGAGCAAATTAAGCCATCCGTACCCATATCGGTAATCAGGGCCTTCGTTACCTTTATCGACCGCTCCGTTCACCAGCAACGCTTTCATCAAACCGTTCTTGGGGTTCTGGTTCCCATTTAGCTGCCTGTACCGCTCGTAAAGCAGCGCAAGCCCTCCTGATACCGCTGGCGCAGCCATACTTGTCCCACTTCCGTTGCCATACAGGTTTACCGGAATCGTGGAAACAATCCCGTTTCCCTGCGCAGTAATTTCCGGCTTCAATCTGCCGTCCTTAACCGGCCCGCGACTGGAACTACTTATAATCCCGCCGGTCTCGCCGGTGGCCCCGACGGTAATGACGTTCTTTGCCGTCTGGTAACCTCCCAAAACAGTCCCAAAACCCACTGCGAAAGGTGCACAAGTAGTAATCCCGCTGTTTCCGGCCGCAAAAACGTGTTGCAAATAAGGCATTTCGAACGCCTGCTGATCTAAAATATAGGAATACAGGTCGTAAGTCCCGTTTGTTTCGCAGGTAATCACATCCGAGCCGTACGAATTGTTCGTAATCACCATGCCAAAATCCTGTACATATTGGGGCGAATACGCCAAAATCGACGAGTAACTTTGGGCTACCACGGTCGCCTTGGGCGCATAACCCGCATAACGCTCGTCCATAATGCCCGCGCCTGCCATCGTACCCATTACGTGCAGCCCGTGCGAACCTGCTTCGATAGGCGCCCTGTTGATGATCCGGGTATTGAAGTCAATGTGTCGCAACGGGTTAGACTCGTCTCCGATCCCTACGACCACACCCGCTCCGGACAAGTTTCTATTACCTGGCAAGGCCGATTTCAGGACATTGGCACGCCCGTTTGTCGTGCTTTTATTGTTCAACTGGCGATCTGGCTGCGGAATTGCCTGCACATACTGCACAAACGGCTGGCCTGCAAGCTTTTTAAGTTCCTTTATGGGCACCCTCACCGTAAGTATCTGGTAATTTTTGTATTGATCTGAAACAACTTCGTAGCCTTTGCTTTGCAATGCCGCCTGTACCTCGTCATAGCTGAAAGATTTGGGATAACTGATCCACAAATCGACGGTCGAAGGGCCGGTAAATGCATGGGAAGGAATATTGCCGGCGGCGAGTCCGGGCTGCATTTTTTGTTCCGCGCTAAGTTCTACAATCGCCCTTCCTTTCGTTCGGGCAATTGCGCCGGGGTTGCTGCCTGCGGCTATGGTAGCCGTGTAGGCGTAATTCGGAATGTATTCGAGTAATTCGACACCTTCCGCTTTCAGTTGGCGCCGCTCATCTGCGGAAGGAATCTCGTCGAACTGAATTATCACGAAGGATTTCTGACCGGCTGTCGAGAGCCTGAATGCCGCATTGGCACGACCGGTTGCGGATGAAATATTTCGTTCAGGGACAATTGAGCCGCTTTTCAGAAGGATTTGGTAGTCCTGGCGCTTCTGTCCTGTGGCATTACCAATCAGCAGACTGGCCAGCCCTAGTGTGTAGTAAAGATTTTTCCACTTCATAATTTTTGGTACAGATAAAGGATAGGTAATTCTACTTCATTTAACCTAATTATGCAAAATAATTCGGGCATAGTTTAATATAAATTAACCCGTGCGGGAAACTAGTTGACTCACAGCTTCATGGGCCTTATCTCGGTGTGAACCTTGAATCGCATACGTGAATTTACAAGGCCCTAATTCCGTACGCATTTGTAATTAGCTGGTGGCTGGTATAACTTAGCGGCCTCAATTTTTACCGTCGCTACACGCATCCCTATGAACTTATACGGCTTGATCGGATTCCCCCTTACACACTCTTTTTCAAAGCGGTATTTCACGGACAAATTCACACGAGAAAAGATCAAGGAGAGCAGCTATGAGCTTTTTGAGATGAAATCGCTGGAAGAATTGCCCGAGTTGCTGAAACAGAAGCATGGTCTCCGCGGGTTGAACGTCACGATTCCCTATAAAAAGGATGTCATTGCCTACCTCGATGACCTGGATGATGCATCGGCCGAACGCATTGGCGCGGTGAATACGATCAAAATTTACGCCGACGGCAGTACAAAGGGCTTTAACACAGATTACTACGGCTTCCAGCAGTCGCTGGTGGAGTGGCTCGACAAACGCGGCGAATCCTGCGCGAACTTCAAAGCCCTGATACTGGGCAACGGTGGTGCCGCAAAGGCCGTTCAAGTCGCTTTGAAGGACCTGGAAATGGAATACACGCTGGTATCCCGCCAGAACAGCGATGATTGCGTATCCTATGAAGGTCTTACGCAGGAAGTGATGGCCAGCCACCGGCTGATCATTAATACAACTCCTTTGGGTACCTATCCCAACACAGAAGAATGCCCGCTAATCCCCTACCAGTGGGTAACAAGGCAGCATTTTCTCTACGACCTCGTGTATAACCCGGCCGAAACTTTGTTTCTTAAAAAAGGCAGTGAACAAGGTGCTGCCACGATGAACGGCCTGAAAATGCTTGAATTGCAGGCAGAGAAAGCCTGGGAGATTTGGACGACCGAGGAAAACCTCTGGAGCGTTTAAAGCCGGCTGAAAAAAGTCCACAAATCGTCACCAATTTGCTCCGAGCCTCTGAATATGCCACGGGGTGCGGGCGCGATTACCCCTTCGCCGATCGTGAGTTTGCCCTGGCAGCGGCGGATCTCATCCCACTGGCCATTTTCAAAAAATGCATTAATGACCGCGGCGCCGCCTTCGACCAGTACGGAATGTATTTTACGGCCGTGCAGCCCTTCCAGGAGCTGAGTTATTTCCTCCCGCTCCCGGTCTATTTTCAGGTGAGCCGTCGAAGGCGATGCATAGCGCTCGGGCTCGGTGGGCATTTCGGTACCCTGATCGTAGTTCACGACGATCGTGCTTTGGGAGTTATCCAGCAAATGAAGATGCTTTGGCAATTGGAGACGCCTGTCGGTTACAATCCTCACCGGGTTAGTTCCTGTCCAGTGACGTACATTCAACCGTGGATTATCCATTAAGGCCGTTTTATATCCCACCATAATGGAATCTTCTTCCGTACGCCACTTGTGGACACACATGTTGGACAAAGCGCCACTGATCTGGACCGGGTTACCTGCGTGACGACCCAAAAAACCGTCGGCAGTTTCGGCCCATTTGAGGATCACATAAGGCCTTCCCAGGTTCATCGCCGTAAAGAACCGCTTGTTTAATTCCAGTCCGCATGCTTGCAGCACATTGCATTCCACTTCAATGCCCGCCTCGCGCAAGCGGCGAATGCCCCTTCCTGAAACCAACGGATTGGGGTCGTTATTACAAATGACTACTTTTTTCAGTCTGCGGCTCACGAGCAGATCCACGCAGGGGGGCGTTTTGCCCGTGTGCGAGCAGGGTTCCAGCGTAACATACGCAGTGGCTTGTGGCAGCAAACGCGAATTGCCCTTCTCGTCGGCATCCTCGATCGCCCGCACTTCCGCATGCGGGCCGCCGTATGCGCGGTGCCATCCTTCACCGATAATCCGGCCTTCATGGACGATCACACAGCCCACCATCGGGTTCGGGCTCACCGCTCCGCGGCCGTATTCGGCGAGCTGCAAGGCCCGTTCCATCCATTGATTGTGCGTCTCCATGTGGCAAAAATACAAATGCCCTTTTAAACTCAACTTTCGGGAGTTCCTATAATTTGCTAACTTTCCGACATTGGATCAAAATCAGTGAAAATGACTTCTGCACGCCAGCTCTATTTATATATAGTAAAAAACATCACAGTTTATCCGCAAAAAGAAGCGCAGGCAATTGCATTCATGCTTTTGGAGCATTACATGCGGCTCCGCAATATCGACGTGCTGGTGGATCGCCCCATTCCTGAAAACAGTACGCAACCCGACTGGGACGGTATTATCAAACGCCTGAACAACAACGAACCTGTTCAGCACATCATCGGCTCCACCGAGTTTTGCGGCCTCGAATTCCGCGTTTCTTCGGCAGTACTCATCCCCCGCCCCGAAACGGAAGAGCTCGTACAAATGGTGACGCGCGATTATGCAGAGCCCGATAAAAACATTTCGATCCTCGACATCGGAACGGGCAGCGGTTGCATTGCGATCGTGCTCGCGCGCTTTCTGCCGCATGTGAGCGTACATGCGTGGGACGTTTCCGACGAGGCATTGGCCGTAGCCAAAGAAAACGCCCGCCAGCTCATCGCCGACGTTACGTTCGCAAAGCAGGATATGCTCGATGTAACTTTCCCGCTTCCGGGCAACATCGTTCAGTTCGATTGTCTGGTGAGTAACCCACCCTATGTGACTTATTCCGAGGCCGAAAGCATGCGCCCGAATGTGCTCCGCTTTGAGCCGCACGAGGCATTGTTTGTAGAGGACAGCGATCCGCTGCTTTTTTACAAAGCCATTGCCGATTTTGGTGTACACCATCTAAAACAGCACGGCAAATGCTATGTCGAGATTAACGAGCATTTCGGTGCTGAAACCAAGCAGGTTTTTGAAGAAAGGAATTACAAAAAAGTAGAGATCCTTCGTGATATCAATGGTAAGGACCGCTTCGTGAGAGCTATCTGGGCCTGATCCATTTCTAAAATTTTACCCAATTTCATGTATATAGAAAAAATCAGGGAGGTTCTGGACGAGATGGGCAAGGTAGTCGTGGGGCAGGATAAGCTGCTGAACCGGCTGCTGATCGGCCTCTTCACCGGCGGCCATATTCTGCTCGAAGGCGTCCCCGGGTTAGCCAAAACGCTGACCATTAATGTAATGGCCAAAGTCCTCCATCTGGAATTCAAACGTATCCAGTTCACACCCGACCTGCTGCCGGCAGATTTGATCGGGACGATGATTTACAAGCCCAAAATAGGCGATTACGAAGTCAAAAAAGGACCTATTTTTTCCAATTTGATCCTGGCCGATGAGGTGAACCGCTCTCCGGCCAAGGTGCAATCCGCATTGCTGGAAGCAATGCAGGAAAAGCAGGTGACAATCGGCGACGAAACTTTTCTGCTCGACCGCCCCTTTGTAGTACTCGCCACGCAAAATCCGGTGGAACAAGAGGGAACCTATCCGTTGCCCGAGGCCCAGATCGACCGGTTTATGATGAAAGTCTATGTCGATTACCTTGACAAGATGAAGGAACTGGAAGTAATGCGCCGGATGTCGGATATCAACTATGAATACAAAATCCGGCCGATCCTGAACAAGGAGGACATTTTCGCCATCCGGGACAATGTCAACAAAGTCAATATCTCCGATACGCTCGAACGCTATATCATCGAGTTGGTATTTGCCACCCGCCGGCCGCTGGATTACGGGCTGCGTGATGAAGCACGTTACATTCAGTTCGGCGCCTCGCCCCGGGCTACGATTTACCTCAACCGCGCCGCAAAGGCCCTGGCTTATCTGGAAGGACGTGATTATGTGCTGCCCGAGGACATCAAGGAACTCGCACCCGACATTATGAACCACCGTATTCTGCTGAACTACGAGGCGGAGGCTGACGGCGTGCGCACGACGACCATTATCGACTCTATTCTCCGTAAGGTTGCGATCGGATAGTTCAAGGCACCGGGTCGTGACCGTGACCGCCCCAGGGATGACAACGCGCGAAGCGCTTCAGCCCCATCCAGCCGCCTTTCAAAGGGCCGTGTTTCTGTACGGCCTCGATCATATATTGCGAACAGGTAGGCGTATAACGGCACGAATTGGGCAAGTAGGGCGAAAGTGCCGCCTGATAAAACCGCACGAGGGCTATGAGTAAAAATTTCATTTCGCGTCTTGTCTCATATTAGTATATTTGGTCATTAACATCACAAACGCATGCTTTCATATATTATGTGGGACGTCAGTCCCGAAATATTCACCATTCCGGAAATCGCCGGTTTTGGTCCCTTCCCTGTCCGTTGGTATGGTCTTCTCTTCGCAGCCGGTTTCCTGATCGGCCAGCAAATTATGATCTATATTTTCAAGAAAGAAGGAAAGTCGCTGGAAGATATCGACTCGCTGACGCTTTATATGGTGCTCTCGATCGTCATAGGCGCCCGCCTTGGCCATTTCCTTTTCTATGAACCCGAAGTGCTGTTCAAAAATCCCCTGGAAGTAATATTACCTCCTTACGCGGGCCTTGCCAGCCACGGCGCCGTGATCGGTACTGTCATCGGGCTCTGGCTTTACTCGCGCTCGCGTGAGGGCACAGGGCAAACGTTCTTCTGGGTAACCGACCGCCTTACGATCACTTTCGCATTGGGCGGCTCGTTCATCCGTTTTGGTAATCTGATGAACTCCGAGATCGTCGGAAAACCTTCCGATGCACCCTGGGCATTCATTTTCAGGCAAAACACCGAGTTTCTGCAAATCCCGCGTCATCCGGCGCAGCTCTACGAGTCCATTAGCTGTTTTATTCTCGCATTCATCCTGTTCGCAATCTGGAACAAGTACAAGGCCGCTACCCCGCGCGGGCTGATGGTCGGCGTGTTCCTCGTATGGGTATTCACGCTGCGCTTCCTGTATGAGTTCCTGAAAGAAAATCAGGAAGCATTCGAAGCCAACTATGCACTGAACATGGGGCAAATCCTGAGTATCCCTGCTGTGCTGCTCGGGCTGTTCTTCATTATCCGCTCGCGGCAGAACCCGACCGAGGTAGCCAGCTGATTTCCTCCGCGGAAGTAGGCGTGCATCAGTGCGGTGTTTTCATTACATTGTAATTAGTTTGAAACAACTCTAACAATTGTCAGATGAAAACATCCTTTATAGCCGCATTTCTTTCGTGCGCCCTGCTCTTAAATGGTTGCGGCAGCAAACAGGAAGAAAAAGAAGCCGAAGAAAAAGCCGCCAGTGACAGCCCGGCCGACGCTCTTCAGGCCATTGCCGATAAAGCCAAGGAAATGGGCGACCGCGAAGCCGTCGATCCGGTGGATTTCCGGAAGCTGAAAGACCTCCTGCCCGAAACCCTGGCCGGTATGAGCCGCACCGAAGCGACAGGCGAGAAAACCGGGGCAATGGGTTTTACCGTTTCGACGGCCCAGGCCAAATATAAAGGAAGCTCGAACGAAACACTGAATGTAGAAATCGTGGACACGGGAGGCATTGCCGGCGTTTCGACGATGGCGCTCGCAGCCTGGTCGATCGCCGAAATAGATAAGGAAACGACCAACGGTTACGAAAAAACCACAAAGGTCGAAGGTTACAAAGCTTTCGAGAAATACAATAACGAAAGCAAGTCCGGCGAAATCAATGTATTGGTAGCCGATCGTTATGTGGTGAATGTCGAAGGCGACAATTTGACCGTCGATCAGCTCAAAGAAGCCCTGAAAGCGATCGACCTCGGCAAGCTGGGCGATATGAAATAGGCCACAAAAAGAGAAAGCAGAAGCGTAGGTGCTTCTGCTTTTCCAGGTTTTAGGAATATACAATTCTGAGCTAACTTGGGTGCTATATCGTCGCCAGATCTACCTTTTCACGCAGGATCTGTTTGGCCTTCACCAACTGGTTCTTGACAGTATTCTTCGATATTCTTAAAAACTCCGCTATTTCCTGATAGGATTTTCCTTCTTCAATATTCAGTTTCAAAATCTGGCGCCGCTTGATCGACAACGATTCGACAGCCGCCTGCACGACGCTCAGCCTTCTTTCGGCTTCCTCCTTTTCGTCTTCTCCTGCCACACGGATCGCTTCCATATAGTGCTTCCGCAGTTGTTCGTTCTTTTCGAGTTTCTTGAAATGGTCGAACGCCATGTTGCGCAGGCAGGTGAACAGGTATGAATTGAAATTATAGTCCGGCTTGATCTGGGTGCGTCTTACCCAGATTTTGATAAACACATCCTGAACCATGTTCTCGGCTTCTTCCTCGTCTTTGAGCAATGAAACCGTAAACCGCAGTGCAGGCGTTTTGTAGTGATTATACAACGCTGCAAAGGCCGCTTCGTCGCCTTGCGTCACTCTGATCAGGGTATTTTCGTCGGGGTAGGCCACAGTCGTACAGTTTAGCTTTTATAGAAAAGGGGACTAGGTAAAGAAATTATAGAATTGATTAAAAAACTTTTATTCTTGGTTTGATCCTATTTACTATCCGGCATCAAATCGCTTCTTATATTAGTAGGTAATCAGTCAGGTACTAAAATAAAATTATTTCCAACATCACCCCGGCAGGGGAAAATTCTGCCTTCGAAACAATCGGCGATGCTTTCTATTGAGCGGCGTATTTCTAATTGTTTGATAAATCTACGCTTCTGATTCTAACATTTGAATCGCAAACTGCGTAAAAATATCTTCATTTTGCGCAACGTTGTACGATTTAATCATAACATAATAGTAACTTATCATTAATCACATATTTGCTCATTACCAGCGACTTCTTAGCGTAAAATACGATGAAATAACCGGCAGCTTTCCGCCCCTTTTACAGGCAGCGGATTTAACATTTTTGTAACATTTGGCGCAAATCGCGTCACCGACGATAGCCCTCCTTCCCGCAACAATCGTATTACCCTCAAAAAGCTCAATATCCATATCCATTTTATCCTAAATCCAGACCAACCTTTGCTCATGGATCAAAGCCGCATCAATCAGATCTTGGAGAAAATCTCCGCCGTTCGCGTCGCCGTATATGGCGACTTCTGTCTAGATTCCTACTGGGTCATGGACGACCGCACTTCCGAAGTGTCCATTGAAACCGGTTTGCAGGCCCAGGCAGTCGCCCGCCATTATTATACGCCGGGAGGGGCAGGGAATGTCGTGGCCAACCTTGCCGCACTGAGACCAGCCGGTATCCGGGTTATCGGGGCTGTGGGCGACGATATGCAGGGACGGGAACTGACGGCCCAACTTCAACAACTGGGAGCAGATACGACCGCATTCATTATTCAGAAGGAAAACTTCGATACATATAGCTATCTCAAACGACTTGTCGACGGCCGGGAAGAGCCGCGCATTGATTTTGGGGTATATAATGAAAGGAGCATAGATACCGACAAGCAGCTCGTTGCCGCGCTGGAAAAGGCTTTGCAGGAATGCGATGCGTTGATTTTTAACCAGCAAGTGACCGGGAGCATTACCAATGCCTCGTTTATCGACCAAGTAAATATCCTGTTCAATAAGTATCCCGATAAGATTGTCATGCTGGACTCACGGCATTTCAACGACAGTTTCCAGAATACTTACCTGAAATGTAACGATCGCGAAATCGCCTCTTTGAACGGCCGGAACGTTACACCGGAAGAAAATGTACCCGTGAGCGATGTGAAAGGTTATGGTGCGGAAATATTCGGCCGTTACCGTAAACCGGTATTTGTCACCTGCGGAGAGCGCGGTATTATCGCATTCGACGAAGCGGGTTACCACGAAGTGCCGGGCATTCAGTTGAAAGGCAAACTCGACACCGTCGGCGCGGGTGATACGGCGATCAGCGCCATTACCCTCTGCCTGGCAGCCGGATTGTCGCCCGCCGAGGCCGCGCTGTTCGGCAATTTTGCCGCGGCCGTGACGGTGCAAAAGTTATTTACAACCGGCACGGCAACGGGTGAAGAAATCGCCGTCGTCGCCAAAGACCCCGATTACATTTACAATGCCGACCTGGCCGAAAACGAGCGCTCCGCCACCTATTATCCCGAAACTGAATTCGAAATCTGTGTCCCCGAGATCCTTGACAAGCTTGGACATATACGCTATGCCGTTTTCGATCACGACGGTACGATCAGCTCGCTCCGTCAGGGATGGGAGGAAATCATGGAACCGGTCATGATGAAATCGATTTTGGGCGAACAATATGACACGATCGATGCCGGTACATTCCATAAAGTGCAGGCAGAGTGCAAAGCATTCATTCATAAAACCACCGGTATCCAGACCATTTACCAGATGGAAGGATTGGTAAATCTTGTGCGCGAGTTTGGTTTTGTCCCCGAAGACCAGATCCTGGACAAATTCCAGTACAAGGAAATTTACAACGATGGCCTGATGGAAATGGTGAACAAGCGTATGGAAAAGCTGGCCAAAGGCGAACTCGGTCAGGAAGATTACACGATGAAAGGCGCCGTCGAATTCCTGAGACAGCTCAAAGAACGAGGCGTGACCATGTACCTCGCGAGCGGTACCGACGCGGATGATGTGAGGAATGAAGCCGAAATGCTTGGTTACGCCGATTTGTTCGACGGCGGCATTTACGGGGCATTGCGGGATTATACCAAGTTCTCGAAGAAAATGGTGATCGAGAAAATCATCCGTGACAACAACCTGCAAGGCAAGGAACTGGCAGTATTTGGCGACGGCCCCGACGAAATCCGCGAAGGACGTCGTGCAGGAGGAATTTCGGTGGGTATCACCAGCAACGAAGTGCAGCGTTTCGGGCACAACCCGGCCAAACGTCCACGGCTTGTAAGGGCGGGCGCACAACTCCTGATCCCCGATTTTTCGCAGCACAAAAAACTGATCGGCCTGCTGTTTCAGGAGAGCGAAAATTACGCGGAAGCCTGATGCGACGTTTTGGAAAACAACCGATTGCCTGGCTGATTTGCGGCTTCCTGCCGTTGCTTTGGTGCTGCCGGAATGATAACACTGTCGCCGAAGAGCCGACCTTTTACCAGGATGCGCGGTTCTCACAGGAATATCACGACGCCTATCCCATGGAGGGCAACGACGTAAGGGCTGTACTCCCCGACCGCAACGGAAACGTGTGGGCAGCCACGGCAAATGGTGTTTTTCGTAAAATGAAAGATTCCTGCAACTGGGTAGCGATGTTCAATGGCCACGAGAATGGCCCTTCCTTCGCTTTGGCGCAGGACTCTGCCGGTACCATCTGGCTCGGCACCTGGAACGGACTGCACCAGTACCGGGACGGTTCTATTACCAAAGTACCAGGCCTCAAAGGCCCGATCTCGGCTATTTGTACAAACGCGGGCACGGTCTATGCGATCGGGCCGGGTGGTTTCTGGGCAGGTAACGAGACGAGATTTACAGTACAAAAAGCCGTCATCGCCAGGTCTGTACGCGATGTAATAAGCGACGGGAAAGGCGGGTTGTGGATAGCCTCCGATGTGGGGCTTTACCACTGGACGCCCTCACATTTGGAACACACCTACAAAACCGACGCATTGATCGCCGCTTACACCAAAGGCTTAGCCTACCATCATGACGGGAAGCTCTGGATAGGTGGCCTGGGCGGGGTTACTATTCAAAATAATGGTAGAAAGGAATCTGAACTAAGGACAAGCGACGGTATACCGTCAACCTACGTCACAGCTGTACGCCTCGCACCCGACAGCGCTATGTGGATCGGTACGCAAACGGGCGTTGTGCGTTTCCGAAAAGATGGCAACCGTTCGCTGCTATTTTCGAGAAGGTGGTTGCTGGACGATCAGGTCAACGACATCGCTTTTGACAATGAGGGAACTGCCTGGATCGCGACGCCGAAGGGTGTGAGCGCCATCAAAAAGCGGGACATGACGTTGGCTTCGAAAAGCACATTCTTTTATGATGTGTTAATGAAAAGACATATCCGCGCGCCGTGGACCGCCGGGCAGGCACATTTGCGCATTCCCGGCGATACGACCAGCTGGGAGCCCGAGGATGACGATAATGACGGCGAATATACCGGCAACTATCTGGCCATGGAAAGCTTCCGGTACGCAACGACCAAAGACCCTGTCGCCAGAGAGAATGCTAAAAAAGCATTTGGGTTCCTGAAAATGTTGCAGGAAGTTACCGGTACGACTGGCTTCTTCGCACGTACGATTATACCCGCGACATGGACGCACATGCACGACGGCAACCGCACGTATACGGAACGCGAGCGCGCGGACGAGCTCGTGAAAGAGCCGCGTTTCAAGCCAGTGGAAACGCGTTGGCATTTGTCCGACGATAAAAAGTGGCTCTGGAAGGGCGATACGAGCAGCGATGAAATGTGCGGGCATATGTTTGGCTACTACTATTATTATACACTCGCCGCAGATCCGGCAGAAAAAAAGGTGATCGCCGCACATGTAAGCAGAATCGTCGACTACCTCATGCAGCATAAGCTGAACTTCGCGGATGTCGACGGTAAGGCTACACGCTGGTCGGTATGGTCGCCGGACCATCTGAACCGCGACCCGGAATGGCTCCCTGACCGCAACCAGAATTCAATGGAAATGCTGGCATTTTTGAAACTGGCGCATTTCATGACGGGTAATGCCAAATACCAGAAAGAGTACCTCAGGCTGATCGAAAAGGAGCATTACCTCGATAATATGAAAGAGGTGACGAAGCAGAACCCGGCCTGGTTTATCTATTTCGATGTGATATTGCAAGCATACCTCTACCCGATCCTGATTGGCTGTGAAAAAGATCCGGAGCGTTTAAAATTCTATAAAAGCCATCTCGAAGAGTGGTTTCAGAAGCGCAAAGACGATCACAATCCGCTGATCAATTTTATTTACAGCTATTGCCTGAATACAAAAGCGGAGTTGAAAAACTCGGTCGATTTCCTGATCGACACGCCGCTGGATCTGGTGGACTGGCCGATCGATCACAGAAAGCGGGAAGATATTCAGGTCGTGCGGACGCCTGCACTCGAAGATGAGCAAGTGAGCGAATTGCAGCCAGCCAGCATCCGGCTTACCGTCCGTTGGGACAAAAACCCGTGGACATTGGCTGGCGGCAACCCGGCCGTAGAACGCGAGCCGGTTTTCTGGCTGCTGCCCTACTGGATGGGCCGGTACCTTGGAATGATTTCGAAATAGAACCAAAATTCGACATGAAAACCTATCTTTTGCTCATCAACCTGCTATTATTGATCATGCAAGAAACATCAGCACAACAGACCTATGCCGAAAAGCTGGGCTGGCCGAAAGGCGCGAAAGTCATCATCTTCCACGTCGACGACGCCGGAATGTCGCACTACTCGAATGAAGGTGCCAAGAAGTCCATACAAAACGGCATCGCAACCTCGTGCAGCATTATGATGCCTTGTCCCTGGGCAGCCAGTTTTGCCAAATTCGCCGTTGCTAACCCCGGAATGGATGCGGGCCTGCATTTGACGCTCACTTCGGAATGGAAAGACTACCGCTGGCCGCCGCTGAATGGCATTGCGCATTCAGAAGGACTGGTGGACGACGAGGGCTGCATGTGGCACGAAGTAGAAGAGGTGATCAAACACGCAAGCCCGGATGTGGTGGAACAGGAAATACGCGCGCAGCTGAGCCGGGCATTAAAACTGGGATTGAAGCCAACACACATGGATTCGCATATGGGCACGCTGTTCGCACACATTCCGTATTTGGAAAGATATATTAAGGTCGGGGCAGAATATGGCATTCCTGTCATGTTTCCGGGAGGGAATAATCAGCTTTTGAAAGAATGCCTTAACAACCCACTAGTCAAAAAGCTGAAAGCCGAAGGCAAATGGAAAGAAGGAATGGAGCTCCCTGAACCTGAGATTACCCAACGTTCGGCCGAATTCGGGCAAAAAATATGGGCAGCTGGACTTCCCGTGCTGGATGACCTGCACACGATCAGCGGCGATTGGAAACCGGAAGGCAACGAGGTAACACCCGCGCAATGGGGTAAATACAAAGCACAAAAATTTATTGAAACGATCGGCAAAATGCGGCCCGGCGTAGCGATGATGATCGTCCATAGCAGCGACGTCACCGATGATTTCAAATACATCAGCGCCTCGGGCGGATCGCGGTACGCCGATATGCTCTCGATGCTCGATCCCGAGTTGAAAAGCTTCATCCAGTCGGAGGGGATTATCCTCACTACCTGGAAAGAAATGATGGAAAGAAGGAAGAAAGTCAAATAACCAATCAATACAATGCAAAAGCCCATTTTATTATCCCTCCTGCTACTCACCAGCATTACGCTCACGCTGGCGCAGGTGCAACCTGTCTACAAAGACAAGCCGTACTTGCAGGATTTCAGCGTCAAATATTATGCTGACACCACCCAAACCTCGCTAATGCAAATTGCCGCCGACCGCAATGGCGTTATCCAGATGCTCGCCAGGGAAGGCCTCAGGCAACCCCATGCGGGCCAATTTCTATATCCCGGCAAGGTAGTCACCGACCGGAACTACCGGTACATGAAAGATAAACAAATCAGCGCCCTCAGTTCCTACGAAAATCAACTCGTTTACCTGACAGACCAGGTTGTGTTCAGCAATGCCTGGGCCGGAACGTTGTTTTCAAAACACAATCTTCCCAAAGCCAGTTTGTTCGCAGGCGGCAGGGATTTCACATTCCTGGTTTCGGACGGCGCCTCGTTGGAGCTCATCAAGGATTCAAAAAGCCTCTGGAACGGAAAGCTGCCCGATGATTCCGTCATTGCACTGGCATTTCAGGCCAATGCAAACCAGTTCTGGATTTTAGGAAGTAAATCACTTTACAAAATAGGTATTCAGGACAAAAAGCTGGCCAAGGTGCTCACTGGCAGCAATTTTACCGCATTTGATATTACTTCGAAAGAGACAAGGATCGTCATCGGCACACTTGATGGCTTTCTTTCTTTTGACATACCAACCGGAAAGCAAACCGGCAGCATTAATCGCAAATTGCCCGCTACCAAAATCACGGCGGTAAAAGAAGTGAACGGCAAAGTTTGGTTCGGCTCCGACCTGGGAGCATTTGCGTTACGCACCGACGGCAAATTCGATTACTACTTCGGCGAACGCTGGTTGCCCGGCAACGTCGTTACCGATATTGAACAAGGCCCCAAAAACTCGGTACTCGTGCTTACCACGAAAGGTTTAGGCCAAATTCAGTTTAAATCCATGACGCTTGAAGACAAAGCGAAGCTTTTTGACGAGCAGGTCCGCCTGCGCCACATCCGGAACGGGTTCAACTCACAACTTACGGGCCTGAATCATGGCGATTTGTCGACCGGCTTCACAGAAGATTCCGACAACGACGGGCTGTGGACGGCTATGTACCTCGGCGGCCAGATTTTCCGATATGCAGCCACCAAAGATGCCGACGCGCTGCAAAACTGCCGCGAATCGATGGACGCGATGGAGCGGCTTTACACCGTGAACCCCGTTGCCGGCTTTCCGGCGCGTTCCTTTGAACGTTCGGGGCACATCAATGAGCTGCATGATATCGAGCGCTGGCAGCATTCGCCCGAAAAAGAATGGGACTGGAAAGCGACTACGAGCAGTGACGAGGTAATCGGCCACATTTTCGCGTTCGGCGCAGCAGCCGAGCTAATCGACGACCCGAAGATCAAGAAACAGGCTATTATGCTCATCGATACCGTGATGTCGCACATTTTGAAGAATAATATGTACCTGATCGACTATGATGGCAAACCTACCATGTGGGGTAAATGGCATCCCGACTACGTGAATTCGTTTCCGATTAACGTGGGCGACCGCAAACTGAATTCTTCCAACATTGTAGCCATGCTGCAAACGGCCTACCATTTCACCAAAAAGGAGAAATACAAGGCAAAAGCATTTGAGCTGATGAACAAACACGGCTATTTCGAGAATATGATGCGTTCGATGAATATCATCGGTCGTGCGCCGGAAGATGCCGACGAACACGCGAAGCACATGTCCGATGGATGGAACCATTCGGACGACGAAATGTATTTCCTTGGCTACTGGGGCCTTTACCGCTATGCGCTCAACGATACACTTAAAGCCAATTACAAAAAGCAGATCATCGATCACTGGCAGGCGGAACGCCCGGAGAAAGAAGGAGCCTGGAATATTTTCACGGCATTAACCGGAACCAAAGAATTCGACCTGAATGAATCTGTCTGGTATTTGCAGGAACATCCGATGGACCTGATCGACTGGGTGATTAAAAACAGCCATCGCAAGGATATTGACAAATTGGAGCCCAATTTCCGCAAACAATCCACGAAGGAAGTTCTGCCGCCGGATGAACGCCCTGTTCAGCGCCACAACGCCAACATGTTTAACCTAGACCGGAACGGCGGCAATGGCACCGGCGAACATAGTGCCGGGGATATCTGGCTCCTGCCTTATTGGATGGGACGCTACCTGGGCGTTATCAGCAGTCCGCAAAAGTAGATTTGCCTATGAGACTTGTTTCTATCCCGGTTTTATCGTTATTAATATTTCTAAGCATGCAATCCTGCCAGACCGACACCGCAGAAAAACAGATCACGCACGATCTGAGTTACCATCACGACCTGGACAATAACGACAACTTTTCACCGGACGGCCGATGGCTTGTATATGACACCCGGACCGACGAGGGAGGGATAGCGGAATCGGCCCGGATTGAGCGGGTAAACATTGAAACGGGAGAGAAACAAGTCCTCTTTGACATTAAAAACAACGGGGTTTGGGGGCCGGGTGCCGGGGCTGTAAGTTATAGTCCAAAAGAGCACGCAGTCGTATTCATTCACGGCCTTACCAACAGCACCAAAGAAAATCCCTACCAGCAATGGCGACGCACGGGCGTGATCATCCACGACGACCGCCCGAATGTGCCCGTGTACATGGACGCACGCGACGTGACGCCCCCGTATACCCCCGGCGCATTACGCGGGGGCACGCACAGGCATGAGTGGAGCGGCGACGGACAATGGATCGGTTTCACCTACAATGACGCCATCCTGAAAGCACTGGAAGATTCAACCGGGCAGAAGCATAACCTGCGGACAATCGGTGTTTCCAAAAAGGTCAGGGCTGTTAAAGTTGATGAAACTGCTGAGAATCTGTCTGGTGAATGGTTCAGCGCGCTGGTGGTACGGGTAGTTCCAAATCCGGCACCGGGAAGCGACGAGATCAGCCATGCAGCCAGTGACAGCTGGGTGGGGACAACTGGTTATCTCATTCAAAGCGGGGTCAGGCAAATCGCCCGTGCATTTCTGGGCACTGTCAAAGACAAAAACGGCAACGACGTTCCCGAAGTTTTCATCGTCGATATTCCCGAAGACATTACCCAACCCGGGCCGCTCGGACCACTGGAAGGTACCGATAGCGATTTCCCCATGCCTCCGAAAGGAACCACCCAACGCCGTCTGACTTTCACTGCCAATACAGCCCATCCGGGCTGTTCCGGCATTGTTCGGTCTTCCCCGGATGGCAGTCAGCTCGCATTTCTGGCCAAAGACGCGAAGGGTATCAGCCAGATTTTCACCATTTCACCCAACGGCGGCAAGCCACGTCAAATCACTGAATGCACTTCCGACGTTACCGGCAACCTGCGCTGGCATCCCGATGGGAAACATATTACCTATGCTCATGAAGGAAGTATTGTGCTTTGCGCCGTCAATGATGCACCGTTTGAGGAGAAAACTCAGGTGCTAACCGAGCCGTTGGAGGCTGTTCCAAGTAACCTGGTTTGGTCGGCGGATGGGAGGGTACTCGCGTTTAACCGGCTGGTAAAAAATGAGACTGGGAAGGCAACGCAGCAGGTATTTGTGCTAAGTTTAAAATAATGCAGTTGCCGGATTCCGCCTATGAATGGGCTCTTGGACGGCTATCCGAAAAGCATTAACTTTGATATAAACCATTCAGAGTTATGGAAACTTTCATCGTACAACCCAAAAACCAGGGCGAGCGCGACGCGCTGGAAGCGTTTTTCAAAGAATTGAATATTTTGTTCAAAACGGAAGAGCGCGAAAGCCTCTACGATCCCGAATTTGTTGCGAAAATAAAACGTGGCGAACAGGATGCAGCAGCAGGACGCACTACAAAAGTAACCCTGGATGATATATGGAAATAGAGTTGACCTCCGACGCTCTGGATGATTTGCAGCATTGGAAGAAAACGGGCAATGAGCGAATATTAAAAAGGGTCAGGCAGCTCTTGGAAGCCATTCAAGCTTCACCATTCCAAGGCATCGGCAAACCGGAAGGTCTGAAAGGCAATCTCTCCGGCAAATGGTCGAGAAGAATTGATCAGGAACACAGATTAGTTTATTCCGTAAACGACGACAAAATCGTCGTTTTTTCTTAAAAAGGGCATTATAAGCTTAAAAATTGACCCTTCGGTAAATCTCCTTAACAGATAGCTCTGCATTGAAATAAGGAAGCCTGATCACATCTTCCATTTTATCATAAAACTCAACATACCATCGTTCGCCGTCGCGGATGTATATTTCAACGAAGCATTTGGTCTGTTCAATTATCAAATAATACATTAGCGACGGTTCGGAGGAATATTCGCGAAGCTTGTCGACGCGATCGGTTTTTGCTGTGCTCTCAGATAATACTTCGACTATCAGCAGCGGCAAAGTAGTGTATCGGACAGCGTCACCCTTTTCTTCACAAATCAGAAAATCGGGAATACGGACGACTTTGCCGTCTTCCATCCGCAATTTTACCGCATTTTGATAGAGCTCATATGGACTATCCTGCAAAATTCCCCGCAGATAGAAATGAATATTCCCGGCAATCCGATTGGAAGTAGTAGTTTCTCCAGACATCTCAATGATTTCTCCGTTGACGAATTCAAACCGGCCTTCGTGAGTTTCACAAAAGGCGAAGTATTCTTCCAGTGAATAGAGTCTTTCAGCCACAGCTTCCATATTTCTGCTTTGTTTTCAAAAATAATGAATTACAGGAGAATGCCATTGGCAAACGTTGAATGTAATGCAATTTACAAATTCTGCAACCGGATTGATGACCTTCTGATAATCAGTTCCGAGCGCAGAATAATTGGTTCTGAGTGATCGATGGCTTTGGTTCCATTTAATTGGCCGATCATCGTAGTCATGGCTGTCTTACCCATCTGGTAGCCGGGGTAAAAAACAGTGGTAAGCTGGGGCGATACCACTTGTGAAACGGGGTCATTATTGAACCCTACAATAGCAATATCGTCCGGAACTGCATAGCCCTTCTCCTTTAACACCTGCATACAAATCGCCGCGCAAAGGTCGTTCGCGATAAAAAGTCCGTCGGGCTTTTCTTCCATCCGATCGATTTGCTCTGCTATTGCCCTGCCGGCTTCCTGACTAAGGTCGGTCGACAGAACCAGACGATTATCCAATGGCATACCTTGCCCAGCCAACGCACGTTTAAAACCTTCCAGGCGACCGGCGTAGACATTTCTTCGCAGATCTCCGGTAACGTGCATGATCCTGCGGCAGTTCTGGTCCAGCAAATGGCGCGTTGCGTCGTATCCTGCCTGCTCATTATCGATGATCACCGCACCGCATTGCGGATGATGCATGATACGATCGAAGAACAGGACAGGAATGTTGCGGTTGATAAATGTGGCAAAATGCTCCGACGATTCAGTGTCGTATGCAACGGAGACCAGCAGACCGTCCACACGGCTGTTGAACATCGTTTTGGCGTTGGCCCGCTCTTTCACTTCCGACTCTAACGACTGGCTGATCAACAGGTTATAGCCCACGTTGTTGGCCACCTCTTCCATTCCGGCCAGTACCGTCGACATAAAATTACTGTTCAACCTCGGCACAATCACACCGAGCGTATTCGTCTTGCGCGTCCGTAAATGGCTCGCGAACGTATTGGAGCGATAACCCAGCTCGGCCGCTTTCTCCGCAATGAGCACCTTGGTTTTCGCGTTAATCGCAGGATGGTCGTTTAAAGCCCTGCTCACGGTGGCGGGCGACAATGCGAGTATTTTTGCGAGGTCGTAAATGGTAATTTCCCTTTCCATTATCCTTTTGTTGTAGGGGCTTGCGTAGACTAATTCCGTCTTTCTGTTTACACCCAAATTTGGCGGCATTTCTGCACGAAAAAAACCCGATACCAAATTTATGGCAATTTAATGCAATCGGTTACAATACAAGATTATATTTATATTTTTATAAAATTTTCATCCGATTATGATTCAAACCATGCGCTGGTTCGGCCCGAATGATCCGGTTTCGTTGATGGACATCCGCCAGGCGGGATGCACCGGCGTCGTTACCGCATTACACCAGGTGCCCGTTGGCGATGTCTGGACCAAAGAAGCAATTCAGGAAAGAATCTCGCTCATCGAAGCGGGTAACGACCGATATACTGCTTTGAAATGGCTGGTGGTGGAAAGCCTGCCGGTGCATGAGCATATCAAGAAAGGACTGCCATCTCGCGACCAGTATATCGGGAATTATAAGGAATCTCTGCGCAATCTGGCCGCAGCCGGTATACGGACCGTGTGCTACAACTTCATGCCGGTACTTGACTGGTCGCGCACCGACCTTACCTACACCTTCCCCGAAGGCCATAAAACGTTGCGGTTTGTGTGGGAGGATTTTGCGTTGTTCGACCTTTATATCCTTCAACGGCCCGGCGCCGAAGCGGATTACGATGAGTTGGTGAGGGAATCGGCGCGGGAGAAGTTACGGAATATGTCGCCTGCCGAAATCCAGGGCCTGACAAATACCGTCCTGCTCGGCTTACCAGGCTCGGAGGAAGCATTTGAGCTCGCCAATTTTCAGGAATTGCTCAATGCATATGCTGAGATCGGCGATCAAGAACTGCGCGAAAACCTCTATTACTTCATCCGCCAGGTCGCGCCGGTTGCACAGGAAGCGGGTATCAATCTCTGCATTCACCCCGACGATCCGCCACGGCCATTGCTCGGCTTGCCGCGCGTAGTAAGCACCGAAGCCGATCTCGCGCAACTCATGAATGCATGCGATATCCGGGCGAACGGCATCACATTCTGCACCGGTTCGCTGGGCGTGCGCGATGATAATGACCTTCCCGGAATAATCCGCCGTTTTGGCGACCGCATCCATTTCGTTCATCTCCGAACTACCAAAAGAGAAGCCGAAGACAGCCGCAACTTCCACGAAGCGCCGCATTTGAATGGTGATGTGGATATGTATGAGGTAGTGAAAGCATTGCACCAGGAAGAGCTGCGCCGAAGTGCAGCCCATTATGCCGACAACCTGTTGCCCATGCGGCCTGATCACGGTTTTCAGATGCTCGATGATCTGCACAAAAAAACCTATCCAGGCTATTCCATGATCGGACGGCTCAAAGCCCTCGCGGAGCTGCGCGGATTGGAAATGAGTATTGCGAGGTCGGTTCAGGAGTTTTAATTGAGGTTTTATAGATTTTTGAAATAATGTCTGATAATAGTCAAATCGAAACAGTACCATCATTGAATGTCTTCTCACTGGAAGGCAAAATCGCCCTAGTAACCGGTGGCGGGAGCGGGATCGGCTTTTACATTGCACAGTGCCTTGCACAAGCTGGCGCGCGACTCGTGATCACAGGCAGGCGCGAGGATGTTTTAAAAGAAGCATTACCAAAGCTCGGCGCGGGCGCACGCTATTTCGTCAATGACATTACCAATCTCAAATCGCTGCCGGCACTGATCGAAGACATCGAAAATCAGGTCGGAGCCATCGATATTCTTGTCAACAACGCGGGTATCAACATGAAAAAACATGCTGTGGAAGTGACTGACGAGGATTTCGACAGAGTCATTCAAACTAACCTGCACGCTGTTTTCTCGATCACCCGCGAATGCGGCAAGCGCATGGTGGCACGCAAGCGAGGCTCCATTCTCATGATCACCTCCATGGCTGCACTGTACGGTATCGATCGCGTAGTGGCATACACCGCTTCAAAATCGGCTGTCGGCGGAATGGTAAAGGCATTGACGACCGAGTTTTCACCGTATAATGTACGGGTAAATGCCATTGCACCCGGTTTCATCGAAACACCGATGATGCTCACCGCCATGAACGGCGATCCTTCGCGCCGCGACAAAGCCATGGACCGCACACCGATGGGTACCTGGGGCAAACCGGACGATATCGGCTGGGCGGCCGTATTTCTAAGCTCGGAAGCTGCGAAATTTATTACAGGTGTTTCGCTCCCGGTGGACGGGGGGAATTCGATAGGATTTTAACTAAACCTTTTCTTACAAAGCTCAATGAAAAAACAACACATCCTGACTACAATCCTGCTCTGCCTGCTATTTGCTGGGCTGGGATGGCCTACGAGCACACACGCGCAGAAAATTAAATGGAACAAGGTCAAAGTCCTGGTCTATACCAAAAACGGGAAAGGCTATGTACATGATAACATCGCCAATTCCAAGATAGCCATTCTCGCCCTGGGAAAACAGCATGGATTTGCCGTGGATACAACCTCCGACCCGTCGAAATTTACCGATGAGAATCTGAAACAATACGACTGTCTGGTCTTCTCGAATACCAACAACGACGTTTTCGATACCGACGCGCAGCGGGTTGCATTGATGCGGTACATTCAGGCAGGTGGCAACTTCGTGGGTTTACACTCGGCTTCCGGCACGGAGCGTAAATGGCGTTGGTTTAAAGATCTGCTCGGCGGTACGTTCTTCTGGCATGAGCCCGGGCAGAGCTTTGCGGTGAAAATTCTGGATCCTAAAAACCCTTCGCTGGCCCATTTGGGAAATGTATGGCAGCGGCAAACGGACGAGTTTTATTTTATCAAAGAGCTTGGCGTAAACCTGAATGTACTGGCTGTGAATGACCATTCTACCATTCAGAAACCCGCCGGCAAGGCACTTGATACATTTGGCGACGTTTTCCCGTCAGTTTGGTGGCATGAATACGACGGCGGCCGCGCATTTTACACTTCGCTCGGGCACCAGAAAGAGGATTATGAAAAAGAAGACTTGCGCAAGCATATCCTCGGCGCCATTGAATGGGCAATCGGGCCACAGAAACCACGGAACTACGGCAAGGCTTACGCAACCAGCCCGCAAGATGCGGTGCGAAACGCCATTCCTGCCCTCTCGAAATAATCACGAACATATCAGTCATCAATCCTAAATCTGCATACAAAATGAAAGATCAGCAGGAGCAAAATCAGGACAGAAGGTCATTTTTGAAAGCGACGGCCAAGGGTACGGCAGGCATTATCGCAGCATCGATGTTCCCGACCATCGTGCCGTCGACTGTTTTCGGTAAAAATGCACCGAGCAACAAGATCAATATCGGGCAGATCGGTTTCGGCCGCATCGGCTCCACACACGATTTGCCGGAGGTGATAAAAAATGAGGCAGCACACGTGATCGCTGTTGCCGATCTTGACAAAAACCGTTTGGCAAAAGGTAAGGAATGGATCGAGCGGAAGTACGTCGAGCGCACCGGGAAGGAGAAATATCTAGAAGTAAAAACCTACGACGATTACCACGAAATCCTCGGCCGCAAAGACATCGACGCGGTCATTATCAGCACGCCCGATCACTGGCATGCGCAGCCTGCGATGGAAGCGGCTGTTGCCGGCAAACACATTTATATGCAAAAACCCACCTCGCTTACGATCAGGGAAGGTCGCCAGATGGCCGATATGATCAAGAAGAAGGGGGTAATTTTTCAACTTGGCAGCCAGCAGCGGTCGATGAACCCCTGGCCGCAGTTCAAGCGCACCTGCGAACTCGTGCGTAACGGTCGTATCGGAAAGCTGAAAAAAGTATATGTGGGCCTTCCCGGTGACCCTGCGGGTGGGAATACAGCACAAATGCCTGTTCCACCCAATCTGAACTATGACATGTGGCTGGGTTCGACGCCGGAAGTTTACTACACATTGGATCGCGTGCATTCGCAGACAGACATAAATGATCGTCCGGGCTGGCTTCGTCTGGAACAGTTCGGCGCGGGTATGATCACTGGTTGGGGATCACACCACATCGATATCGCGCATTGGGGAATGGATACGGAACTGACCGGACCTATCGAAATCGAGGGTAAAGCGACATTCCCTGCGAAAGGCTCGGGGCTCTGGGATGTACACGGCGATTTCCTCGTGAATGCGTTATATGAAAACGGGGTAGTAATGGAAATAGGCGGTACCAATCCTAATGGCGTGAAATTCGAAGGAACCGATGGTTGGATATTCGTTTCGCGCGGAAATGTGGGCGTTACGGCCTCCGACCCCGTTGCTGCACAGAATGCGAAAGAAAACAAGGCTTTCTATGCTAGCGATCCTAAAATCTTGGGCTCTGTGATCCAGGCTAACGAGATACATCTGTACGAAAGCCCGGAACAACACCAGAACTGGATCGAAAGCATCCAAAGCGGTAAACAGACGATCAGCCACGCCGAAATCGCCCACCGCTCATGTACCGCCTGCCTGCTCGCACACACGGCCATGAAACTCGGCCGGAAAGTAAAATGGGACCCGAAAAAGGAACAATTCATTAATGATAAGGAAGCGACTGCAATGCTCTCTCGCCCACAGCGTGGGAAGTATGGGACTAATAATGTGAAAGGTTAATCAAAAACGGGCAGCGAAATCGCTGCCCGTTTTTGATTTCAATAATTTCCCTTATACTCTCGCGGCGTATGCCCGATGTACTTCTTGAAGTTCCGGTTAAAGTTCGATAGCGAATCAAAACCGCTGTCGTAGGCGATCTGGGCAATAGTCCATTTGTCTTCGAGAAGCAGTTTGCAAGCGTGGCCGATACGGATTTCGTTGACAAAATCGATGAAGGTCTTGTTGGAACGGGCTTTGAAATACCGGCAGAATGCGGCTTCGGTCATGCCGGCGAGGGAAGCGACGTCGCTGAGGCGGATTTCCTGGAAAAAATGTTGGAGCACGTAGTTGTGCACCTTCTGCATCCGCTCAGTTTCCGAAACTTTGAAATTATTGACATAGCCGTAACTCGAAATAAATTCACCGCTATTGTCATGGGCCAGCCGGTCGAGCAGCGTCAACAATTGCAATATGCCTTTAAACCCTTCCACTGCCGTTAGCGAGACCAACTCGTCTCGAATATGTTCGGCTAGCGCACCTTTGTAGCAAATCCCCCTCTTTGAGTCGGCCAGTAATTGCCGGAGGCCGAGCATTTCAGGCTTTTCAAGAAAGTCTTTTCCCAAGAAATCTTCCTGAAAATAGAGCACGATCCCGTGGGTAACGAGGGAAGAGCCTGGTTCAAAATAGGCCGGATCGCTGCGCCAGAGATGCGGCACATCCGGGCCAAGAAATACCGTGTCGCCCGGACCGAAAGTCTGGATGGAATCCCCTATCAACCGTTTGCCGGTTCCCTCTAGAACGGTGAATAGTTGGTAATGCGGATGGAAGTGCCAATTGGGGTCGAAATGGGGTTCTTTCAGTTCGTGTACGGTAACGGTGCGAACCTGGCTCTCTATATTTTTATGAATGGGCGCCTTCATATTGTGTCAGTATTTTACCCAAAATAACGACAATATTACATCTTTACTATCAAAATATGATCATTATTGAAATTTATTCCTAAAAATAGATTGAGCCACCGGTAAAAGATTCTCGCTTTGCCACCGTTATATTTTATACCACGACCGTTCAAAACGCTGGCACATTTTTTATAAATTTATAGAGCCGCTCAACTTTTTTGCAACCTTTTTCGCGAGTTCGATGTCAATCTTAGGTAGTTCTGAAACTTATTTACGTGTATGAAAGGCCTTCTAATTCCGACAGCATCCGTGCTGTTTTTTTCGCTGCTTACAGGTTGTGGAAAAACCACCACAATCAGCAGTAATGTGGAGTTGACCGGCAAATGGCAATTAGAAAGTATTGTTCAGGAGGATGACACCATCAACAAACCCGCTACCAGCAAAGGCGTGATGGATATAGGCCTCAATTTCAAAGAAAAAGGGGAGCTGGAAGGTACCACTTCCACCAATATCCTCACGGGTTTTTATGAAACCGCCCAGCAGAATACAATTCAAATTGGCGGGGGTGGTACGGAAAGAGCAGAAACGAGTTGGGGAAACCTTTTCGTGAATGCGCTGCCCAGCGTGAACTTGTACGATCTGAAAACCAATAAACTGGTTCTCTATTACGAAAACAATAACCAGCTTATTTTCAGCAGAGTACAGTGAAATAGCATTGATATATACTTCATGAATGGCGGCCCTCTTCAAAGGGTCGCCATTTTTGTTTCCCGGCTATGAGTCAATTTTACCCGGATATTAAGGCAGATACCTGTCAACTTATCAATATCAGCTAACTACTCGTCAAATCGTGTATATTGAACAGTACTTTTTTACTTTAAGATTGTATACTGAAAAGACCCGGGTACCTGACTCCCGGCTTATCCATTCGCCAGCGAGATAAATTCGATTTTTGATGAAGTACAGCATGAACCTCCTTTTGTGGGGAAACCAGATTGACGAAAGCCTATTTCCTACCCTCGAACTCATTAAAGAGATCGGCTTTGACGGCGTCGAGGTGCCAATTTTCAATACAAATCCAGCGCATTGGTTCAAATTCCGGGAGAAGCTCGACAGCCTGGGCCTGGCTTGCGAGACGGATACTATATGTGGTCCCTCGGAACACCTGATCAGCGCCGATCCGGCCATGCGCCGACATACGATCGATCATTTAAAAAGTGCATTGGATTGTTCGCTTGTACTCGGAGCAAGCCGGTTAATGGGCCCCTACCATTCCGCCCTTGGTGTTTTCACCGGGAAACCTGCCACTGAGGAAGAATGGCAATGGGGCATAGAGGGCATCCGCGAGGTGGCCGACTATGCCGAGTCACTTGACATCACCTTGGGCCTGGAATACCTCAACCGCTTCGAGCTGTACCTGACCAGCTGTGGCGACGAGATCATCCGCTTTGTGGATGAGGTAAACCACCCGAACTGCAAGATCATGTTCGATACTTTCCACGCGAACATCGAGGAGAAAAATATCGGCGATACCATCCGCAAGGCCGGCGACCGCATTTCATTCATCCAGCTTTCCGAAAACGACCGCTCTACTCCCGGCAAGGGTAATGTGGATTGGGAAGGCGTGTTTCAATCGATCCGCGATATCAAATATGACGGCTGGATCAGTATCGAAGCATTCAGCCCGAAACTGCCTGTCGCCAATATCTGGCGCAAAATGTTCGATTCGGAAGAACAGCTGATGCGGGATGGATTGGCGTTCATTAAGTCGAACCTGGGATAATCGCCCCGACAACCAGGCTTTTAATCCCCCGGGTATCACCAGTCAAATGTAACTTTCAGCCACATTTGACTGGTGATAAAAGTATTAACAGAAAAAATTGCATAATTAGAATGAATTAAAAAATGAGCGCAGAATAAAGAAATCATTATTTGGGATTGGTCTAAATAAGACTACTTTTGCCACCGTTTTGGCATTAGCTGGTTTAATCAATCCCTATATCATGAGGATATTTTGTTTACTCATCCTTTCTCTTTGCTGCTCTCTCGCCTTCGCGCAAACAGGCCAGATCAAAGGCAATATTAAGAACGCCGCGGGCGAACCTGCGGAATCCATCAATCTGATTCTCAAAGGAACAGGTAAAGGAACACTTACCGATGCTGACGGTAATTTTGAATTCAACACACTGGGTCCTGGCCGGTATCAGCTCATGGGTACGGGAGTAGGCATCAAGCGCATCGACCGCAGCGTGCACGTGAAGGCGGACGAGACCGTTACGCTTGAAATCGTTTCCGAAGAAAACACCCAGGAACTGCAAACCGTGGAGATCGTCGGGAACCGCGGAACCAGCTACAAGAACGATTTGTCGTTCATCGCCAGCAAAACCGCAACGCCGGTTAAGGAAGTCCCCCAGGCCATTGCCTATGTTACCAAGGAAGTAATGCGCGACCAGGGCGTGTTCCTGATGGGCGACGCCGTGAAAAACATGAGCGGCGTAAACCAGTTTACTTTTTATGATGACCTCACGGTCCGCGGCTTCCGCATGAACGGCGGAAGTACTACCCAACTTGTGAACGGGTTGCGTACATTCTCGGGTTTCTGGAAGCAGCCACCCGTAAACTACCTCGAACGTGTCGAAGTGATCAAAGGTGCCGCTTCGGCATTGTATGGTAACACTTCACCAGGCGGTACCATCAACCGTGTCACTAAAAAGCCACTCGCAACACCCCGGAAATCATTGAGCTTTACAACCGGCAGCTTCAATACCCTGCGTACGCTGGCCGATTTTACCGGCCCGATGAACGAAAGCAAAACTTTACTTTACCGCCTCAACCTGGGCTATGTGAATGCACAAGGCTTCCGGAACCTGCAATTCGATAAAAATATCATTGTCGCGCCATCCGTATCGTTCCTGCCTACGGACAAAACGCGCATTAACTTCGACCTTGTTTTCAACCGTTCCAACAGCCGCCTTGACCGTGGGCAATCTGTAAAAGGCAATGACCTCTATTCAAGCTCGATCCGCACTTCGCTGAATGCGGTCAATGATTATCTTAATGAAGAAACCTACCTCATTACGACCTCACTGAACCACCAGTTTACCCAAAATACTTCATTTAACGTCGCTTACCTGCGCACCGGGTATTCTGAGGACTTGCTCGAACACCGTAGCAGCAATGTAAATGCGGTGGATTCTGCCGGAAAAGCGATTGAAAACCTCGTAGCGCGGCAGGTCTTTATCCGCAAAACGAAGTCGTTCATGGATAATGTGTCGCTGTTCTTCAACCATAACTTCAATACCGGTATTGCCGAGCATAAACTGGTAGCGGGCTATGACTTTATCCAGTCGTCCACGCCAAAAGGCTCCGGTCAGCAAACCGCGAATGGTTACCTGCTCAAAGCGGGCGGTGCGGCTGCTTACAATCCTAAAACACCTGAAAAGTTTGTGTTTTATAACTATACCGAGAACGGCGTTACTTACAGCATCCCCAAACCGAACATCTCGCATTACGACCTGACGTTGCAGAACAACAATATGGAAGATCCTTCCAAATACATTTACAATGTGACGGCGAATGCAGCGACTACGCCGGTACTATACAAACTCCACGGCTTATATTTACAAGAACAACTCAAAATCAAAAAGTTACAGATCCTGCTTGGTCTGCGCTACGATACTTACATTGACAAGAAAGGATATACTACCAACAATGAGCAGAATGTAACGCAGCATGCATTGCTGCCGCGCATCGGGGCTGTATATTCATTGACCAACCATATCAATGTGTATGGTACTTACACGCAGGGATACAATCCCCAGGATCCGGTAGTACAGAGCAACCCATTGTCCGGGGGGCCATTCGATCCGATCCGCAGCAGCCTTTCGGAAGCTGGCTTGAAAACCGAGTGGCTTGACGGCCGCCTTACCGCGAACGTTTCGGTTTACAATATCACGCAAACCAACACATTGTATTCCGCCAATGCCGCCGACCGTCCCGACCTGATGATCCAGGTAGGTAAAGAAACGGCAAAAGGTATCGAGTTTGATGTAACGGGGAACATTCTTCCAAACTGGAACGTGATCGCCACTTACAGCTACAACGACGCGAAAATTACCGACGCAGGTTCCCGCGCCGCCGACCAGGTGCTCGTCAATTTGCAAAAACCGAATGCCCCCAAAAACCAGGGAAGCATCTGGACGAAATACACGTTCGTAGACAACATCCTGAACGGCTTCGGCGTGGGACTTGGCGGAAACTTTGTGACAGAGCGTAACCTTTCGCTCAACAACACCCAGACATTACCCGGCTACGAGCTGTTGAATGGTGCGGTTTACTACAAAATCGACAAGTTCCAGTTCCAGGTGAACCTCAACAACCTGACCAACAAAACATATTGGGTAGGCGGTTACGATTATCTGCGCCTGTTCCCCGGCGCGCCGCGCAACTTCATGGCGACTGTTTCTTACACCTTTTAAAATGCGTGCTATTTCATAAAATCGTGTGAAAAAGACATTCAGGAAAATCGCATCGCAACTACATTTATGGCTGGGGGTTTCCTCCGGCCTTGTGGTTTTTATCATGGCGCTCACCGGAAGCATTCTGGTTTTCGAGGACGAGCTGGAACCTGTGCTATATCCCAGATTCCACGTCGTCGAAGCTCCAAAGAATCAATCGCCGCTTCCGCTGGATAACCTCCGCGCCGCTGTTGCCAGCGGTTATCCAGGGCAGCGCATTGCCCGCATTGCCATCGAACCCCATGCCGACCGAACGGTTATTTTTAGCTTGGTCAAAGGCAAGAAGGAAAAGGATGTCTTGTCGGTGGCTGTGAATCCGTACACTGCCGAAATCACTGATACCCGTAGGGAAAATGAAGCTTTCTTCCATGTGGTGCTGCAATTGCACCGCTATTTGTGCCTGGAAGAAACCGGCAAGGCTATTACCGGCGTCGCCACCATCACCTTCATCGTGATCATGATCACAGGGCTCATCCTCTGGTGGCCCAAGCGCAAGCAAACCCGCCAGCGCCTGACGGTCAAATGGAATGCGAAATTCAAGCGCCTCAACTGGGACCTGCACGCCGTTTTTGGTTTCTACGTGCTGCCATTTACATTCATCATCGCATTGACAGGCCTTGTTTGGAGCTACAAATGGGTCAACAATATGATTTACCTGACTTTCGACGGCAAGCCGCAGCAGAAACGAGAAGCGCCTGCGAATCCTTCCCAGGTCAATACTTCAAAGCCGGGAGTACTCGCCCGGATCACCACCGAAACCAACAGCTTGCTCAACTATCCCGGCCGCATTCAATTCACACTTCCCGAGTCCGACAGCCTTTCGATCACTGTTTCCAAAGTCAATGAAAATGCTTCCATCAGCAACGTCGTCGATTTCCTCTATTTCGACCAGAACGACGGGCATTTGCTGAGCAAGCGGCTTTATGACAATGAAACTGCGGGTATGAAGGCTCGAAGACTTGTGTTCCCGATCCATACCGGAAGCCTTTGGGGCTGGCCTACTAAGATTCTGGCGTTGATCGTGGCGCTTATTACCGCCACGCTGCCGGTTACTGGGGTGATTATTTGGGTTGGGAGGAAGTTTAAGAAGGAGAGGAAAGCGCGCAGAAAAAGCCCTGCTGCGCCACGTCCGACCGTGCGCACAGGAGCGACCGTTAGTTAAATGATTCCCGCCGGATAAGTCCTTCCGGTTTGTTGATAAATAGATACCCGGTAGGATTAAGATGCTCTTAATTTTATCGGGTATTTTTTATCAACACTTCATCAGACATTAATGGTTATAATTTGTATTAATGAAGACATTTACTTCTATGGAGGAGGCTTTCCAGTGGTGGTTAACGAATATCTACCCATCACTTCCGGCCGAAGTAAAGAAAGGAAAATTGACTTACGCATGGCGGGACTTTACCTACAACAGAGGTATTTCACATGCAAGAATGAAAGAAATCCTTTCTGAGTTTGGAGACATCGAGGTACTGACCTTAATCAAATACTCTCCGAAGTAATTTTTTTTGAATTGAAAGACAGCGGCCACGAAATGATAGCATCTCTCAATACATTAATCGAGCCTACCTATTCACGCCCAATCTGGCATCGGTCAGTTCTGAAATGCGAGAACACATTGTTAACCAGCTGCGTGTGGCGACATTCATCGCGAAGCTCGATGCCAGTCATAGCGCAGTTACTAAGCATTCACCACCTCCCTAACCAAAGCCTTCAACCCCAAAACCTCCATCATCTCCCGATCCTGCCCCATCCCCGGATTCGGCGTTACCAGCAGCTCCCCATTCTCATTCGTGAAAATCGAATTGGCGCCGGCCATAAAGCAGAATGCCTGTTCATATTCGCTCATTTCCATGCGCCCGGCACTGAGGCGTACCATCGCTTTCGGCATCAGAATACGGGCTGTCGCGATCATCCGGACCATTTCCCAGGTATCGACCTTTTTCATATCTCCCAGCGGCGTTCCCTGCACACGTGCGAGGGCGTTCACGGGGACGGACTCAGGATGCTGGGCCATGGTGGATAGCGTGTGAAGCATCTGGATTCGGTTTTCACGGGTTTCGCCCAGACCGATAATCCCGCCGCAGCATACAGATATGCCCGCGTTGCGCACATGGTCGACCGTTTGAAGGCGGTCGTCGTAGGTGCGGGTGGTGATGATTTGCTCGTAATATTCGGCAGAGGAATCCAGATTGTGATTGTAGGCATATAGGCCGGCAGCTTTGAGCTTTTCGGCCTGGGTTTCGGTGAGCATACCGAGCGTGCAGCATACTTCGAGGCCCAATCCGGCTACTTCGGTCACCATGTCGAGCACGCGGTCGAAATCGCGGTTGTCCTTCACTTCCCTCCAGGCCGCAGCCATGCAGAAACGGCTCGAACCACCTTCACGGGCACGGCGGGCGATGGCTACTACGTCGTCCTTTTTCATCAATGCTTTCACATTGATGCCGGTTTGGTACCTTGCCGCCTGTCCGCAGTAGGCGCAGTCTTCCGGGCAGCCGCCGGTTTTAATAGATAACAATGTACATACCTGAATGCGCTCCGGGTCGTGCCACTGCCGGTGGACGGTCGCAGCGTCGTAGATCAGTTGCAGTAAGGGGCGGTTGTAAATGGCTTCGATTTCGTCGGGCGTCCAGTCGGTGCGGATGGTTTCGGTTTGCATAGCTGCATTGTTTTCGAACCAAATTTAGCTGGCCGACCGGCGCAGTACTGCGTCCGGTTTGGAAGAAAGACAATAGTCCGGTGCAACAAAAATGCCTTCCGGTTTGTAGTCCGGAAGGCATTTGACCATCGCATTCATGCGCTTGCTTAATATACTTTCGCCAGCAAATGCGGACGTTCTTTTTCGAGTTTCAGGATCAGCTCGCCGAACAGGGTGTTCACCCACGCGAACCATTTCCGGGTAAATTTGGAATCATCATCCTTATCGAACGACTCGTGCATGAAACCGGTGTGGTTATGCGTCGTTTTAAGCAGTTTCAGCTGAGCCTCGATCTCCTTGTCGCTTGTAGATGTAATGGCGCGTGCAATGATCCCCATCGGCCACACCTGGTTCACGAGCGTGTGCGGGCTACCCAGCCCTTCGCCCGCTTTCCCTTTGAAGAAATAGGGGTTCAGATCGCTTAACACGTATTTACGCGTGTTGATATAAATCGGGTCTTTTAGCGACACCGCATTCAGGTAAGGCAAGCTGATCAGCCCCGGAATACCAGCATCGTCCATCATCACATGGTTTCCAAAGCCATCGGCCTCGAAAGCATATATCTTGCCAAATTTGGTATGATTTATTACACCATGTGTTTTGATCGCAGCCTCCACTTCCGTCGCAAGCTCTCTGAAATCGGCAGCCAGTTTGGCGTTTTTAGCGGCGGATGCTTTTTCGAGCAGTTCGGCTACTTCACGGAACGAGACGACGGCGAAAAAATTCGAAGGAATAAAGAATGGAAAGATCGTGGCATCATCCGACGGGCGGAATGTGCTCGCAATGAGCCCTACCGGCTTGATCGGGTTACCGTATCCGTTGCCTGGAACGGTGTCGGTCGACCACGATGTAACGCGACCGAACCTGTACGGCCCAGGCCCGTCCTTCCGTTGTTGTTCCTTGCAAGTTTGCAGCACAAGCTCCATAGCCTTCAACCAATCGGCGTCGAAAGGTTTGGTGTCTCCCGTCGTTTTCCAGTAGTTATATGCCAAACGAATGGTGTAGCAAAGCGAATCGAGCTCCCATTTACGCTCGTGAAGCATGGGGTTCATCTTAGTCTGATCCTTGCTCCATTCGCTTTCTTTCGGGCGATCGTAAAACGCGTTGGCGTACGGGTCGATCAGTATGCATTTGGTCTGCCGGTTGATCAGGCCAGCCACCATATCTTTCAATTTCGGATCTTCTTTCAACAACGGCAGATAAGGCCAAACCTGCGCCGTGCTGTCGCGGAGCCACATGGCATCAATGTCGCCGGTGATGACGAAAGTATCGGGCTTGCCGTCTACCGGGTTATAATGTACGGTGGTATCAATGGTATTGGGGAAGCAGTTTTCGAAAAGCCAGGCCAGCTCGGGGTCTTTTATCACCTTTTTCATCCGGGTAATGGTCGCTTCTACGGCCGGACTTGTGAAACTGCGTTTATCTGCCGGTATCCGGACTACGGGAAAATCAGCACTGTTGGCGAACGACCATTTGGGCACGGCCATACCGGCGACTGCCAGCGCACCCGCTTTGATAAAATCTCTTCTTCTGAACATGAGTTAGGGTTATTTTATGGGTGCTCTTCAATTATAAAAAAAGCAATTTAGGGAAATTTGGGACACTGCTAACTACCTCGCACCATATGAAAATAACGGTGTCCCATAAAGTCCTTTTCGCCAGCGACCTGGAAGCCCAAATTTTCATACAACCGCTTCGCCGAAGGGTTAATCACGTCCACAATCAGACCCACGCGCGCGTACCCCAGCACACCCGCGTGCTCGCAAAAAGCAATGATCAGCTTCTTACCGATACCTTTACCCTGATGGCTTGGATGAACATTTACGCAATCGATATAGTATTCGCCCGGCTCCGTTTCGTCGTCCGGCTTAAAATCGGGCTCGGCTTCACGGAGCTTGTTGAGTACCGGCTGGCGCAGTTCGTGGAGGCGGCTGCCATCGTAACCGGTTATCGACCCGATCACGCCCGCTTCGGTTTCGTAAACAAGTGTGTTGGCATAACTGTATTGATTGGCTCCGTCTTTGAAAAATGCTTCAAAAAATGGGACTGCATCTTCATAACGGGTAGACCTCGCGAATATCCCTGCAATGTGGCCCATTGCCAGCACGAGCAGCGGTGCTACGGCTTCGGCATCTTCGGGACGGGCAGACCGGATCATAATTTGGGAATTTTGGTAAAGAAAACGGCTCAATTATCGTAAAATCCGCGTTTTCAACTCGTTTTTCTAGCTATTTTTTGCACTAAAACCGATATTAGCTTAAAAACAGATCAAAATACGCACAGTACTAATCAAAACCCGAAAAGTTTTTAGCACTATTTTACTTTAAAATTGTATTGTCGATTAGTATCCACACCAATTCATATTTAAAATACCGGGCAACCGGGCGGGGGGCCGGGCCGAAACGATTCGTTTTTTCCCTAAACCGCTGATCTAGTGAATCATTAACCTGTTAATCAATATGTCCAAGAAAATTAATGTTGCCATTATCGGATTAGGCTTCGGCGCCGAGTTTATCCCCATTTATCAGCAACATCCCAATGCCAATATGTACGCGATCTGCCAGCGTACCGAATCGAAACTGAACGAAATCGGCGACCAGTATGGCATTGAAGTACGCTATACCGACTATGACGAATTGCTGAAAGATCCTAACATCGACGCGGTACACATCAACTCCCCCATCCCCAACCATGCCGAACAGACATTGAAAGCATTGCGCGCGGGCAAGCACGTGGCGTGTACGGTACCGATGGCAACGAGCGTGGAAGACTGCATCGAGATCGTGAAAGCGACCCGCGAAACGGGCAAGAAATATATGATGATGGAAACCGTGGTGTATGCACGTGAATTCCTGTTCGTGAAAGAATTATACGAAAAAGGCGAGCTGGGCAAAGTTCAGTTCCTGAAAGCGAGCCACCAGCAGGATATGGAAGGCTGGCCTGACTACTGGCCGGGACTGCCTCCGATGCATTACGCAACGCACTGCGTCGGACCGGTCGCCGGTCTGCTGAAACTCGAAGCAGAATATGTTTCATGCTTTGGCTCAGGAACTATCTCTGAGGACCTGATCAAGATCCACAATTCACCATTTGCGGTCGAATCTGCCCATATTAAATTCAAAGACAGCGACTTGTCGGCTTACGTGTATCGTTCACTCTTCGACGTGGCGCGCCAGTACCGCGAGAGCTTCGAGGTTTACGGCAGCAAAAAATCATTTGAATGGCCGCTGATCGAAGGCGAAGATCCGGTGATCCACACCGCTAAAAAACCTGAGCACGAAATCCCTGAGAAGGTAACGACACCGGATTATGCACATTATTTGCCGGAGGAGATCCGTCATTTTACCGGTCACGGCGTTTATAACCTGGACGACAATGCACACTTGTCGTTCGTACAAGGCGGCGGCCATGGCGGTTCACACCCGCATTTGGCACACGAGTTCATCAGCGCATTGATCGAAGACCGCGAGCCGTTCCCGAATGCATGGCAGTCGGCCAACTGGACCAGCGTTGGTATCCTCGCGCACGAATCGGCATTGCAGGGCGGCGCGATTATCAAATTGCCGGATTTTCAGAATGTGTAAAG